>JBNKBG010000193.1:0-501 GCA_050287105.1 Thiohalomonadaceae bacterium | reverse complement strand
AACCCCTGGATGCTGTGCCTGTGGCGATGGCGCCGGCGAGCCTTCCCGCCATACCTACTGAGGAACGCGACAGGCTCGTCCTCAAAGGCATCCTCAAGGAGTGCGTAGCCGCGCTCACTGCGGGGCACAACGCGGCGGCGATGGCGGCGCCCAAGAGCAGGAACCCCACGGCCTTGGCGATGCACCACCCAGGGTTCTCCACACTCTCCACGGCCTCGTCGGCCTGGCCAGCCAGCTCGCTGTGCTCCTGCCTCGTCCTCTGCACAATCCAGGCGGTCCGGTTAAGTGTTTGCTGCCAAGAGCTGCACAGTTTACCATCAGGAGATATGGAGGATCGAGGGCGAGCAGATTACCGCGTGGAAGTCGTCGATGAACTTGTTGGAGAAAGCGCCGCTGGCCGGCATGCTGCGCTTGGCCTCCTCGAGCCATTTCTTCATCCCCACCATGAACTCCTCCTCCTCGACGACTTCGTTGCGGGACGTGTCAAAGTCATCCATGACC
>JBNKBG010000192.1:0-504 GCA_050287105.1 Thiohalomonadaceae bacterium | reverse complement strand
AAACCATGGGCTGTTCTTTCATTATTGTATATCGCAGTATGACTATGAAAAACTTCCAGCTACTAAAATCCCAGTAATGCTTACAGTTAAAAAATCGAAGTTAGGAATATATATAAAGGCTATTGACTTCAATAACGAATTGTAGCTAACAAGGCCAAGCAGCTTCGCCCCTTCGGGGCTGGACCTCGCTACGCTCGGCCGCTGTTGGCGGCGTTATGTGTTTCGGAAGAAGCGATGAGCAAAATTGTTGAATCACTTTTGGACAATGCCTATCAAGATACCCAACTCTTGATCGGCAATGATCAGAAGGGAGATGACTTCTTTATTGCTAGAGATGTAGATTTTACGTTGTATGCAAAAGACCAAGATAAAGGTGAGTTGGTTGCAAGTTTTATTAACGACAATAACTATGGTGTAGCGACTTACGAAGAAGTCTCAGGTAACCATCGAATTACCGTTGTCATAAATATGCCAACCACTCAAAACCTAATATGCTCTGTATCG
>JBNKBG010000191.1:0-506 GCA_050287105.1 Thiohalomonadaceae bacterium | reverse complement strand
GATGTTTACCAGCTGACGAATGTTGAGTACTGTGGTCGTCTGAAGTTGAAGTTCGATGATGAGCGTGCCTTTGTAGGTCGAAGAGGCGGTGGGGATGAGCTGTGAGGCCACAGCCGGGGAAGATGACGATGAAGACGAAGATGGCACGCGCTGACGGGCAGCTGTAGCCGTCTGCTCCAAGGCGATGGCCTTGGACTCCTCCTCCTCGAGGAGGAGGCGGGTGGCCTGTACGCGGCGACGTGCAGCGGTGGCCTGCACCTCGGCGTCCTCGGCCTCCTTGATGATGGCCTCGAGCCGAGCACGGAGGGCAGCAGCCTCGGTGTCATCTGGCATGGCGACCGCACGAGGTAGAGAACCGGCGGCGGTGGATGAACCGTGCCGCAGCTAGGGTTAGGGGAAGCATAAAAAACTCAGGATCTTATACCATGTTAGTGGAGAGGGATTGCGGTGGAGTTTGTTGGTTGTACTGAGTCTTGCAGGGTACAATATATAGGGGTTGGGAGACC
>JBNKBG010000190.1:0-506 GCA_050287105.1 Thiohalomonadaceae bacterium | reverse complement strand
GGCCAGCGCGAAGTCTTGCTGGATGCCATCCGGGGCCGTGGCGCCTTTCATCGCTTCAAGGGTGGGATTCGCCGCAGCGGTATTCAGGACGACTGGTATGCCTATCGGAATGAGGCCCTGAAAAGGATCGCAGCCGACTTTCTGGAGAGGGAAGCAATCGCCTTTGTGGATGACGATGGCGATCGATGAGGCGCTGGGGTTGGTCGGTGAGATTGAATCGGCTGGTGCGGAGCTGGTTCGCCGAGCGAATTCCGTACCGGAATCTGCATATGACTTTGCTGCGCGATAATTGGTCGGGGTGAGAGGATTCGAACCTCCGGCCCCTGCCTCCCGAAGACAGTGCTCTACCAGGCTGAGCTACACCCCGAATGATGTCGCTGGGACCGGCTGGGCCGCAGCGAGCGACAGATAGTAATGGAAACGGGTGGGCGATTCAATTGGTTCTGGCAACCGAAAAGTCGGCCAGGTCGGCCAGGGCTTCCCGGTAGGGCGACTCGGGCAGCATG
>JBNKBG010000189.1:0-508 GCA_050287105.1 Thiohalomonadaceae bacterium | reverse complement strand
GGAGGCATCCCTAAACTTGACGAAGCCTCAGACATCAGAGTCAAGCTCAGTGAAGTACTCCCATTGACCGGTCATGTGATGGGTGGCGCCGGTGTCGAGGCACCACCTGTCAGTCTTGTCGTTGCTGGAGCCGTCGCCGAGGAGGGCGTGTGCTCTCGGCTCATCAAGGTGGAGGAGAGCCACTGCGGCTGATGCCGCTGGAGATAACTCGATGCTTGCGTGTGCCAGGAGCAGAGCTGGCTCCTCCTCCTCCACCTGTGCGACGTGGGCCTGGCCGCGTCGTGGCTGTCGACACTCCTTGGCCCAATGGCCAAGCTTGCCACAGTTGTGGCAGGCGCCGTCTCGTGTCGGCTTCTGGTTGCCGGCAGCGCCGCCAGGGGCGCCTCCACGGGCGCTACCCTCGGCACGTCCTTGCGCCCCAGCTTGGGTGCCTCCGCGTGACTTATGCCGCTTACCGCGCTTGCGGCCGCCCGTTGAGAGAGGGGACTCCCCCTTCTTTCCGTCACCC
>JBNKBG010000188.1:0-508 GCA_050287105.1 Thiohalomonadaceae bacterium | reverse complement strand
TAGAGAACGGTAATCCACACGGTGATGCACTAGGGTAGATACCTAGGCAAAAGGTACCGTCTTTCTTTGGAACAAAAATAACGGGTGCTCCCCAGGGTGATGCACTAGGGCGGATATATCCTTTATCTAATCACTCTTGAAGTTGTTCCTTAAGCTCGACTAATTGATTAGCGACCATTCTATATGGTCTTTTGAAAATAGGAGCAGTACCAGGAACTAATTCAATCACAAATTCAATTTCACGGTCTGGTGGCATACCTGGCAACTCTTCTGGGAAAACATCTGGGAATTCTCGAACAATCCTAATCTCATCCAGAGATGTTCCCTTAACTTGGTTGAGCACACTGATCTGGTTAGCTGAAATTGCTGCCATGAACTCCACAGTGGTACCATCTTCTTGGGTCAAATGGATAGCTCTCTTGGCACACAAATTACTTCGTCATACTTTCTCAACCAATCCATGCCAAGGATTATATCTATGCCCTGAGAATCTATGATGATGAGGTTC
>JBNKBG010000187.1:0-511 GCA_050287105.1 Thiohalomonadaceae bacterium | reverse complement strand
GCCGGAACTGCTCAACTTCTATGTCGACTGGTTCGTGACCCACGAGAAGCTGCCGTACCGCCACTTCAACGTCGGCGCCCAGAACATCCTGCGCAACCATCCCTGGCACGGCAACGTGCGCGAACTGAAGAACCTGGTGCAGCGCCTGCTGATCCTTGGCGCCGGTCCCGAGATCACCCTCGAAGAGGTGGAGGCGGCCATGGGAGCCCCCGATGTTCGTGCCAGTGGCGGTCTGGAATCGATGATCTCCTTCGATCAGCCCCTGCGCCAGGCGCGGGAGGACTTCGAGAAACTCTATCTTGAGTACCAGCTGCAGCAGAGCGAAGGCAACATCTCGCGCATGGCCAAGGCGGTGGGCATGGAGCGCACCCATCTCTACCGCAAGCTGAAGTCGTTGGATATCGAGTTCAAGGACAAGCGCTGAGGCAGTCGTCGTAAACCGATACTTCCGGTAGGGTGCGGCTCGCCGCACCTTTCCCCCAGTCGATTCGGAACCGGGCATACCGTCATG
>JBNKBG010000186.1:0-511 GCA_050287105.1 Thiohalomonadaceae bacterium | reverse complement strand
TTGTACACATTCTCCATGAGTCACGATTATCCCTGATAGCTAGGCACCCATTGATCCGACGGAATACCTTTACACACTTTCGGGGTGTACGCTAGGACATCACTACAAGGTTGTTCAATGGTTTTCCTTAGTTTGCAGCGTTCGTAGCGTACCCGCTGAGGTTTCACCAGAGGTGTCAGTCCAGATCACCAAGGGCCCCCTCTTGCGCCATGTGGTTCTTAGGAGAGTACACTCCCTTACCCACTCATTCCCAACCAGACGGATCCCAACAGCCTCACTAAATCCACACCACCGGTTGGGACGCCAAGACTAGATTCTACCACATACTATGCCAGGCCGTACCCATGTAGGTTCATGGTTGCACTATTTTTATGGATGATCCCTCCATGAACCGGTCCTCAGATTTGGGTATGATGACTAACCACAGGCTTCCAGCATCGCACCGGACAAAGCCTTGAACCGTCGGCATCATACCAATAAATTTCATCCTCATCACCCCAAATCCTATTCT
>JBNKBG010000185.1:0-514 GCA_050287105.1 Thiohalomonadaceae bacterium | reverse complement strand
CCCGCCCCGAAAACACGACCATTTCGACCTCTGCCTCAGTGGCGGCCTCAGCCTGCGCCTGCGCGATCCCCGGCGCTTCGGCGCCGTGCTCTGGAGCGAGCGGGCGCCGGCCGAACACCCCTTGCTGGCCGGCCTGGGACCGGAGCCCCTGAGCGACGCGTTCGACGCCGCCCATCTGCACCGGCTCGGTTCGGCGCGCCAGAGCGCGGTGAAAAACCTGATCATGGACAGCCATGTGGTGGTCGGCGTCGGCAACATCTACGCCAGCGAAGCGCTGTTTCGCGCCGGCATCCACCCCGCGAGGGCCAGCAACCGGATTTCGCTGACGCGCTACCGGGCGCTGGTTGACGCCATCCGGGCGGTGCTCACCGAGGCCATCGCCCAAGGCGGCACCACCCTGCGCGATTTCCAGCAGGAAGACGGCCGCCCCGGCTATTTCGCCCAGCAGCTGCAGGTCTACGGCCGTGCGCAAGCGCCCTGTCCCGTTTGCGGTGAGCCCATCCGGAGTCGTGTC
>JBNKBG010000184.1:0-515 GCA_050287105.1 Thiohalomonadaceae bacterium | reverse complement strand
CCGCCGCCACCCGCAACCGGTTGCTCTGGGCGAACTGGCGCAGCCGCTCCATCTGGCTCTCCAGATCCTCGTCGTCGATCAGCGCCAGCTGGGCCGCCAGTTCGGCCGACAGCGGATCCCGCTTGAGCGGCGAGTAGAGCCGCCGTGGGTCGAGCAGTTCATCCAGCAGAATCGGATGGTGGGTCAGCAGCTTGGCGATCCAGGGGCTGACGCCGGTGAGCTTGACCAGCTGGGAGAGGACCATCGGGTTCTCCACCAGCAGGGCGATGTAAGCGGTGCGCTGTACGATGGCCTCGAGCAGGCCCAGTACCCGCTGCAGTGCGACATCGGCCCGCTCCGAACTGCCGACCGCCTCCAGCAGCAGCGGCATCAGCTGGTCCAGCCGCTCCCGGCCCTTGCTGCTGAGACGGCGGCAGGCGTGGCTGTCGCGAAAGGTCTCCAGACGACGCAGGGCGTCGACACCATCCTCGAAGCCGGCGCTGACGAGCGCGACCACCGCCTGCTCTTCGTCCAGG
>JBNKBG010000183.1:0-516 GCA_050287105.1 Thiohalomonadaceae bacterium | reverse complement strand
TGTAGATGTCGAGTCATGCTGATAAAACTGCTGCCGAGTTATGATGGCGATGGCGCTGCAAGGGCGACCTAGTCGTGGCATGATATAGATGTTGAGTCATGCTGGCAATGGTGCTGCTGAGTCATGCTGGTGATGGTGCTGCCGGTGCGACTTGGCTATAGTGCGATGTAGATGCCGAGTCATGCTAGCGACAATGTTGCCGAGTCATGCTAGTGACTTGGCCGTGGCATGTGATAGATGTCGAGTCATGCTGGTGACAGTGCTACCGAGTCATGCTGGTGATGGCGCTATCGAGGCGACTTGGCCACAGTGTGATGTAGATGTTGAGTCATGCTGGGGACGACGCTGACGAGCCCACTTTGCCATGGCACGATGTAGATATCGAGTCTTGCTGGCGATGGTGCTACCGAGTCATGCTGGCGATGGCGCTATCGTAACGACTTGACCACGGCGTGATATAGATGTTGAGTCATGCTGGCGATGGTTCTATGAAGTCATGCTAGTGACGGTGCTGCT
>JBNKBG010000182.1:0-516 GCA_050287105.1 Thiohalomonadaceae bacterium | reverse complement strand
TGACGAGCTAATCCTGGAGATGGCCGAAGAGTATGGACTCAACCGCATGGGAGAGAATGATGATGATGAGGATGAGGATGACGACGATGAAGGGAACGCCATCGCACCCCCAGCACCAGCGCCCGCTGCCGTGCCTGAGGAGATCGTCGAAGAAGAAGACCCCGTGGAGAATGGTCCATAGGAGCTGGATGATTTGGATGACTTGGGGAATCTGGATGAGGGTCCCAATGAAGGTTGCTCTGGCGTGGATGAATGGTTTCCCCAAGATGGGAGTAATGATCGAGATTGGGTCGTTGAGTCTAAGTCTTTAAGTTTAGGATTAAGAATAAGTTTCTAGGGTTCGTTTAGTCAATCGAGTTGTAATTCATAATATTCATTCATGCGGATTTGTTTGCTTTGTTTAGTGGTGCTCATGATTGATTTGGATCTTTGCTTGAGTGTCGGTGTGTTGTGTGGTCCGTTTCGCAACGATGCCTTAGTTAGCCGTCTTCTATAAATAAAGTTATAACAAATGGC
>JBNKBG010000181.1:0-518 GCA_050287105.1 Thiohalomonadaceae bacterium | reverse complement strand
GATTAGTGCGATCAATACCAGACAGCCAATCCCCGTTGCGACGGGGAACATAAGGGTTGTCGCGCTGTAGTTTTCCAGGGCCATGCTCGCCAGTACATTGCGTACAGCAAACAGAAAATAGAACAGCGCCTGTTCTTCGTACGGATAATGGTATGCCTTGCGCAGCGTCGGACCGAAACCGAGCATGTCCACCGTCGTCAGGATCAACACCGCCCAAAAAGGATCGGCAGTCAGATACCAGAAAGGCAGGGCACTGAGGGCACTGACAAGGAATAGCCAGTCTGCAGTGGTGATGGTGGTATCGGATTTATGTCGATAGGCCAGCCAGGCGACGACGATGGTGATGATTCCCGAGACACCAATCGGCCAGGCACCTGCGCCGCCCCTGTCACTGAGCTGCGCCAGAAAGACCACAAATGTGGTGATACCCCAGATGATCCAGGAGAAAACATGAGGTTTGGTTTGCCCCCGTAGAATTGAAACCAGGTAAGGCAGGAACGAGGCAATCGTAATCACGA
>JBNKBG010000180.1:0-520 GCA_050287105.1 Thiohalomonadaceae bacterium | reverse complement strand
GAGGACATGGGCCGTATCTAAAAGCGTCTAGGCTCAAAGCGGTTCTCTCGTGAACCAAAACTATATGAGCGATGGTTAGGTAAATGAGAGAACTGAGGAAAAGCACGAGAAGAAGTGTGAGGTGAAGCACAAGGGTAAGAGCGAGGCGGAACATGAGAATAAGACCGAGGCGAAAAATCAACAAACTCAACACGATATGAGTTTCAAGCATACTCATAACGCCTCTTCTCAATTCACTTACGACGGAAGCAAAACTCATCCAAGTGACCAGCATGGCTACAAAACATTCAAAAAGCTTCCTCTCTTGGCTTGGGGTTTCTTTCCTCACCACTCTCTTAGGGTTGAAGGATGGCTTTGGACTAGATGGGTAGTGAGTTCTGTTGGATTTGATTATTTCCTCTTCCTTGTGGTAGTTGGAGCTAGGAATGAATTTGGGAGCACTCTTCTCACCCTTATTTTCACATCTCTCAAACTCAACACTCAATTTATATGTGGATTTAGTTGTACTATCCTCAACTCG
>JBNKBG010000179.1:0-520 GCA_050287105.1 Thiohalomonadaceae bacterium | reverse complement strand
CAGAGCTTGCAACTGCAGGATGACGACGGCAACGTCTTGCACCGCTATGCAGTGTCGACCGGAGCGCAAGGTGTCGGCGAGCAGAGTGGCAGTTTCTGTACGCCGCGCGGACACCATGTCATCCGCGCCAAGATCGGTGCGGGACAGCCGATCGATACGGTATTCGTGCGTCGTCGCCCGACCGGTGAGATCTACACGCCTGTACTCGGTGCGGCACATCCCGGACGCGACTGGATACTGACCCGGATATTGTGGTTATCGGGTCTGGAACACGGTTACAACCGCGGCGGAAGTTGCGATACCATGCGCCGCTACATTTACATCCACGGTACGCCGGACGAGGTCGAAATGGGCAAGCCGGGTTCGCATGGCTGCATCCGCATGCGTAACGCCGACCTGCTGGAACTGTTTGAGCAAGTAGTAACCGGTACTCGAGTGGAGATCGTTGCATAACGATTCAGGAGGTGAGGATGGGTAATCCTTTCACGGTCAGTCTGGTGTCATGGCATGACGGCGAACC
>JBNKBG010000178.1:0-522 GCA_050287105.1 Thiohalomonadaceae bacterium | reverse complement strand
ACCGGTCCGACCGGCAGCGGCAAGACCGTGTCGCTTTACACCGGCATCAATATCCTCAACACCATCGACCGCAATATCTCGACCGCCGAGGACCCGGCGGAGATCAACATGCCGGGCATCAACCAGGTCAACGTCAACCCGAAGGTGGGCCTGACTTTCGCCGAAGCCCTGCGCTCGTTCCTGCGCCAGGACCCCGACATCATCATGGTCGGCGAGATCCGCGACGCCGAGACCGCGCAGTACGCCATCCAGGCGGCGCTCACCGGGCACCTGGTGTTCTCGACGCTGCACACCAACGACGCCGTCGACAGCGCCTTACGTCTGATTGATATGGGCGCGCCGGGTTATCTGGTGGCTAGTGCCGTGCGTGCGGTGGTGGCTCAGCGTCTGGTGCGCAAAGTGTGCCCGGACTGTAAAACTCACGATGAACTGGATGATGCCCGACAGCAGTGGCTGGAAGTACGCTTCCCGAATCAGGTGGGCGCGAATTTTGTGCATGGACGTGGTTGTCAGAACTGTAAC
>JBNKBG010000177.1:0-534 GCA_050287105.1 Thiohalomonadaceae bacterium | reverse complement strand
GACCGGAGCTTCGGCCCGAAAGGACTCCACCTCATCCGCATCTCGGCACATCTTTTCATCCTCGGTGTCGCTCAGGGGAGAGTGCTCTTCGTTAGCCTTGTCTTCCACATCATGGCCCTCCGGCTGCTGCTGCTCCTCAGCAGGCGTCATGAGATACATGAAATAGGTTGGGGCATTTGTCAGTCCAAAGGACATCACGGTGTACTCATATAATCCGTACCGGGCGCGAAATGCGGTCTTGGGAATGTCTGACTCCCGGATTTTCAGCTGATGGTATCCCGATCTCAAATCGATCTTTGAGAATATGCTTGCTCCCTTCATCTGGTCAAATAGATCTTCAATCCTTGGAAGGGGATATTTATTCTTAATGGTGACCTCATTCAGTGATCGGTAATCAACACACATCCATTGAGTTCTGTCCTTCTTTTCCACAAATAGTATGGGTGCTCCCTAGGGTGATGAGCTAGGTCGTATAAATCCTTTAGCCTGAAGCTCGGCTATTTGCTTCTTGAGTTCTACTAACTCATTCACGGG
>JBNKBG010000176.1:0-542 GCA_050287105.1 Thiohalomonadaceae bacterium | reverse complement strand
CACAGCATCCATCGTCTGCCGGCCAAGGGCGGACTACGCTATTCGGAAACGGTCGATCAACCGGAGGTCGAAGCGCTGGCGGCGCTGATGACCTACAAGTGCGCCATCGTCGACGTACCTTTCGGAGGTTCCAAGGGGGGGCTCTATATCAATCCCGGCAACTACTCACGGGACGAGTTGAAACTCATCACCCGCCGCTTCACCCGCGAGCTGGCCGCCGCCGGTTTTATCAACCCCGCCACCAATGTCCCGGCGCCGGATGTGGGCACGGGTCAACGTGAGATGGCCTGGATCGCCGACACCTACAAGCATCTCTATCCCGAGGACATCAACGCCATCGCCTGCGTCACTAGCAAGCCGGTCGCCCACGGCGGCGTCAATGGCCGCGTGGAGGCCACCGGACGCGGGGTGCAGTACGCCCTGCAGGAGTTCTTCCGTCACAAGGAGGAGGTCAACGCCACCGGTCTCGACGGCGGCCTGGAGGGCAAGCGTATCGTTATCCAGGGACTGGGCAACGTGGGTTATCACGCCGCCAAGTTCCT
>JBNKBG010000175.1:0-544 GCA_050287105.1 Thiohalomonadaceae bacterium | reverse complement strand
GGTACCAACAGGGGATACACTAAATCTGAGGTGGCGACTCTGGTTGTGGCTCAAGAAGTATCAAAGCAGAAGTGGTCTACAGTTGACTAGGGGTGGTCGACACTAAATATGTTGCTGGGTCAACATCAATACCAATCCTCCTCCACTAAACCCTTCTAGTAACTACATCCCACATAGTCAATGTTGTATCGTCTGGTGGCACTTCCAACTACAGATCTTTTGAATTCTCATGCACCATGTCCACCTTGACCACAGCATAGGATGATGTGTTGATCTCGACGTCGTCAAGCATGGTCTAACGTGGATACACTAGCCCTCTCCCGACCTCCATTCGAAAGCTTCCTCTGACAAATAAAATAAGGCTACATGCTGTTGGCTGAGTCAAGTTATCTATCATGTCCGACTTGATTGAAGGCAGAGGTTGCTCGTGGCCCTCTACGAATCCAGACACTGGTGCCTGATTCTCTCCCTATGGTCATCCACCCGCAACTGTAGAGGAAAGGCTGCTCCTATGCTCTTCATCAATCATGACCAAACAAATATC
>JBNKBG010000174.1:0-550 GCA_050287105.1 Thiohalomonadaceae bacterium | reverse complement strand
CGACTTCGGCGCCATGGCGCAGGGATACGGGCTTGATGTCGCGCGCCAGCGACTGCAGGAATCCGGCGTCACCCGCGCCAGGGTGACTAACGGCAACAACAGTATCGTGATCGGCGAAGGCTGGAGTGCACGACTGGCCGACGGCCGCGCCCTGCAACTCCAGAGCAACGAAGCGCTGATCACCCTGGAGCGCGATGAACGCGCCTTCACCGCCGACGGCAAAAGCTATCACCCCTATCTCGATCCCTTCACCGGCCAACCGTCGAGCGGTATTCGCAGCGTCAGTGTGCTACACCCCAGCGCTACCGATGCGGCAGCCTTTGCCCAGGCGCTACTCTGCGGCGGCAAGGAGAAACTTGCCGAACTGATTAGGGTCATACCGGTTGATGATGTGCTGGCCGTGACCGACGAGGGAGAGGTCGTACTCAGCGAAGGATTGAAACATCGACTGGGCACGGTGCAGTAACCGCACATCATCGTTATACTGGCGCCACTTTAATCCGGAGATAAACCAGCGTAGTGACCGGCAACCTTCTCGCACATCAGGTAT
>JBNKBG010000173.1:0-550 GCA_050287105.1 Thiohalomonadaceae bacterium | reverse complement strand
CTGGAAGTGCCCGGCCATATGCTGATGATGTTCGATACGCGCATCCCGGCGGATGCCGACGGCTACACCATGAACAACCTGTACGTGATCCACGAGGGCACATTGTGGGTGCCGGTGGAAACGACGCTGGTCGGCAATTCCTTCATCAAGGCCTGGGAGAAGGGGAGCGAGACCTACTACAAGTATCTCGATAACGGCCTGACCATTCTGGATGTGCATGCCTCATGGGAGACCTACAAGCCCGCCAGCCTGCCGGATTCGGACTGGAAGGCGAGCGGTCTGGATCGCGCTGCGATGGAGAAGAAATTCCCGAGCGACATCCTGTCCGTGCTGAAGATCAGTTCGCAGACCAAGACCCGGCGCTATCTGGATATCATCAAAGAGAAGCCGGACGATGTGGATGCCCACCTGCAGGTCGGCATCATCCTGGCCAAGATCGGCGATCGCAAGGAAGCGATGAAGTATTTCGAGAAGGTGCTGTCGCTGGATCCGAAGAACGCGTCTGCACAGAACAACCGCGGCAATCTGTACATGATCGACGACAAGTATC
>JBNKBG010000172.1:0-552 GCA_050287105.1 Thiohalomonadaceae bacterium | reverse complement strand
CAGTGGGAAGTCCAAACTGATGAGGGTTAGACTCTGTACTGGGATCCTCGGGCTTAGACAGCCAATGGATGGCATTCTCTTTTATGGCAGAGAGAATGTTCTGACCGTTGAGAGAAATCACTTCCGTAAACTCTGAAATCTCTTGAATGTACTGATGCATATGGGACATATGAAATCCCCAAACTGAGTAGCTTCGTGTGCCGACGAGTTGGATGATACCTTACCTTGCTTCACGGGTGTACAATGGGATAGTGCATGGGCCACCCATGGTGTGTCCGCTGAGGCATACGCGTGGAAGACGTGCACTAGGGTGAGGTGGGCCCTGATCGTCTCCTTCACCACATCGTGAATTGTTGCCACTCGTGGTGCCCTCCGGACTAGTATGTGTCATGTTGTCAGGTTTATACCCTTGCAAGGTTGACTATTGATTCGAATCTCCGTGACACCCTCAGATATGGGTGAGGCTTGGTCGCTGACTCCAAACGTAGTAATTATACTTTCATAATGTTATGTTTATATCATGAGATGGATATCAACTACTTGGAAGTCGAC
>JBNKBG010000171.1:0-552 GCA_050287105.1 Thiohalomonadaceae bacterium | reverse complement strand
CCGGCCCGTGAGCGGAGCAAAATCGCATTTTGCGGAGCGATCAAGACTGAAGGCAGGAGCCTGAAGTCGTTCCAAATAAAAAAAGGCGGCCCCGAAGGACCGCCTTTTCAAGCATACCGGATGGTACGGCTGATTACATCATGCCGCCCATGCCACCCATGTCGCCGCCGCCCATGGCAGGTGCGTCTTCCTTGGGGGTCTCGGCAACCATGCACTCGGTCGTCAGCATCAGGCTGGAAACCGAAGCGGCGTTTTGCAGCGCGGTGCGGGTCACTTTCGTGGGGTCCAGGATACCCATTTCGATCATGTCGCCATAGGTGTCGTTGGCGGCGTTGAAGCCGTGGTTGCCTTTGCCGGCCATGATGGCGTTGACCACCACCGATGGCTCGCCACCGGCGTTGGCCACGATCTCACGCAGAGGCGCTTCGATGGCCTTGAGCACCAGCTTGATACCGGCGTCCTGGTCAGCGTTGTCGCCTTTGATTTCGCCAGCGGCCTGACGGGCACGCAGCAGGGCCACGCCACCACCGGCCACGATGCCTTCTTCCACCG
>JBNKBG010000170.1:0-556 GCA_050287105.1 Thiohalomonadaceae bacterium | reverse complement strand
CAGGTAGTCGGAGCCCTTGACTGTATCGAACATATGCCAGTGCCAGTTGTCCGGCGCCACATTGGCCAAAGCGGCATTCACGCCACCCTGGGCCGCCACGGTGTGAGATCGTGTGGGAAAGACCTTGGAGACCACCGCCACCTTGAGATTGGCGTTGGCCAGCTGCAGGGCCGCGTTGAGCCCGGCACCGCCGGCGCCGAGGATCAGGGTATCGAATCGTTGCTTTTCCAATGCCATGTAGGTTGATCCTGTGGTTTTTTTATCGTCAGGCGATTTGCGCCAGGATGATGATCTTCAGCGTCCAGGCGGCGCAGCCCACCAGCACGAAACCGATCACCGTGAGTACGGAGACGCGGATGGCGGTGGGATGGACATAGTCGATGATGACGTCTCGGATGCCGACCCAGGCGTGCAGCAGCAGGGAGGCGAAGAAGAGCAGCACGGCCAGGGAGACCAGAGGCTGCGCCAGCCAATCGCGCCAGGCAGTGAAGTCGGCCGGCGCGCTGAAGATCATGTGTTGCAGCAGGTAGAGGATGAACAGGATCAGATAGATGGC
>JBNKBG010000169.1:0-562 GCA_050287105.1 Thiohalomonadaceae bacterium | reverse complement strand
TTCTGCAGTCTCTGCCATGTCTTCTGCATAGCTAATACTGCTTGTAGCAATTGCACCTGCACCCATAAAGGCAACAAGTGATAATATTGATAATAATTTTTTCATTTGATTACCCCTTATAGTGCTTCAGCGCCAGTTTCACCAGTACGGATACGGTAAACTTGCTCTAAGTTATAGACAAAGATCTTGCCATCACCAATTTTGCCAGTTGATGCAGCTTTCTCAATCGCATCAACAACTTGGTCCAAAATTTCATCTGTAATAGCAATTTCAATCTTCACTTTAGGCAGAAAATCAACCACATACTCTGCACCGCGATAAAGCTCTGTATGACCTTTTTGACGGCCAAACCCTTTTACTTCTGTGACTGTGATACCTTGTACGCCAATGGCAGACAAAGATTCACGCACTTCATCAAGCTTGAATGGCTTAATTATTGCGGATATAAATTTCATTTTTACCCCCTGGAGGAAATGTTGAAAATATGATCGGTAAGTGTGTTTGTCACCATACCGATCATCATTTGATAAACTTAGAATGAACGGCTTACAGTAAATGTGAA
>JBNKBG010000168.1:0-563 GCA_050287105.1 Thiohalomonadaceae bacterium | reverse complement strand
CATGACCATGGCATTCCACGTCATGCCACTTGAAAAGAGGTTTTTGAAGAAGTGATTTTCTCCTCAAATATTATCAAAACCCCAAGTCCTCAAGAGACAAAGCATAGAAAAAAAGAAAAAAAAGAAGAAAAAGGGAAAAAGCTCCAAGTGTCTCCTCAAATAAAAGGGGAAGTCAATATTTTAAGAGGAGAAAAACACTTCAACTTCAAAATCTTATTTTTGATGTGATTCCATTTTCTCCCCCTCCATCATAGCAGTTCAAAAAACCCTTCTAAAATCACTGAGAAAGTTTTCTTAACTCTTTTTGGACCATCCTTTAGCTTAGCAATATACATGACTTGAGTTGTACCCTTTCTCTTTACCCATGAGCTCCACATATTTAGCCTTTAGAGGGTAGGATGAAAAGGAACATTTGTTGAGCCGAGGTGAGGAAACACACACCAAAAAGAGTACCCGAGTGCCTAAGGTTGAGGAACCATATTATCTTTGTTACCATATTCTCTCTGATTGATTTCAAAAAGAGGCTAAGTAGGAGAGACATGGACGAAAGGTTCCACCTTTCA
>JBNKBG010000167.1:0-564 GCA_050287105.1 Thiohalomonadaceae bacterium | reverse complement strand
GCTACCTGGAGCAGGGGGATCTGAGCCTGCGCGACGGCCGCCCCTTCGGCCGGATGCGCGAGCTGGAGGTGTTCGACGACGAGGAGCGCTGGTTCCGCTTCCACAGCGGGCGCCACGACACGCCGCTCGACGAGCTCGACGTGATCCTGATGCGCAAGGACCCGCCCTTCGACATGGAATTCGTCTACTCCACCTATCTGCTCGAGCAGGCCGAACGAGCCGGCACACTGATCGTCAACCGCCCGCATAGCCTGCGTGACTGCAACGAGAAGCTGTTCGCCACCCTTTTCCCCCACTGCATGCCACCTACCCTGGTCAGCCGCAGGCCCGACATTCTGCGCGACTTCGCCGAAACGCACCGTGACATCATTCTCAAACCCCTGGATGGCATGGGCGGATCGCAGATATTTCGCCATCGCGAGGGCGATCCCAACCTCTCGGTGATTCTGGAAACCCTCACCAGCCACGGCAAGCAGCAAATCATGGCGCAGAAGTTCATCCCCGAGATCAGCGCCGGCGATAAGCGCATTCTGGTGATCAACGGTGAGCCGGTGGACTACTGCC
>JBNKBG010000166.1:0-572 GCA_050287105.1 Thiohalomonadaceae bacterium | reverse complement strand
GGGCTCCGCCCATTTTACCCATCGGTGTGCGGATGCCCGCAACGACGACAACTTCCCTGTTTCCACTCATATGCGCCACCTCGTTTCGCGTTCCTGCTCGTCTGATATCTTAGACTACTTTCAAGTATAAGTTGAGCATGCTTTATCTGTCGATAGAGGAGAGATAGAACTTTCAAAGGTTCATCAATCATGAGGGAAGGAGTGAATCTATGTAAAAAAGAAAAGGCCCCGACCGTTATGATCGGGGCCTTTCAGAAGTGGTAGGCTCGGGCGGTTTCGAACCGCCGACCCCCACCATGTCAAGGTGGTGCTCTACCCCTGAGCTACGAGCCTGTATCGGGTATCCCTCTTACGAGGGCTGCGAAGAGTATTGCCGACCCTGCAAGCGGTCAAGGATGCATCCTCGGCGAGAGAAGAATCCCTGTTATAACTGAACCGTTACTTCCAGACGGTAGGTTTCTCATCGACTTTTTGATATGTGACAAGCTCCGCATCGGAGTAACCGCCCAACAGCAGTTTACTCACCTTGAGCCTCGCCTTCATCGTATAACCGTGCTTATACATTTCGATCG
>JBNKBG010000165.1:0-577 GCA_050287105.1 Thiohalomonadaceae bacterium | reverse complement strand
AAAGCCCATATGGCATATGACTCAAATGGTCGATGCCCTGCAACACATCCAAAAGCATTGCCGCATATATCAGGTATAATTCACTATAAAGTAAATGGGACAAAAACGCTTCGCATTGCCAGCGATAATTACAAAGGTGGTCGAGGAGGCTACTCATTACATATGGATTATGTATTTGGGTGGTCACAGCAAGTGCTTGATACTTGGTGGGAGAATTGCAATGTTCCCAATAGAGATTGCCATGCTGATTTGCTCGGTGACGGCACTTGGTTATATTGAACTAGTCAATAATTACAAACTTTCACAGCATATATCGCCCTCGTAGCTCAGATGGATAGAGCGTCCCCCTCCTAAGGGGAAGGTCATGCGTTCGAATCGCGTCGGGGGTACCATCTAACATGTCATGCATCATTCTGTATCCATAGTTAAAAAATGACAGACAATATAAACAAGCCATGGTTTTTATATCTAATTGAATGTGAAGATGGCAGTATCTACACTGGTATTACTGTGGATGTTGCAAAGCGCTATAAGGCGCATGAAACAGGAAAAGGCGCTAAATATATGCGTGCACACC
>JBNKBG010000164.1:0-577 GCA_050287105.1 Thiohalomonadaceae bacterium | reverse complement strand
GTTTCCGGCACAGCAGGAAATGGTACAACTGATTGAGCATAGCGGCTTTGAAAACGTCAGCTACAGCAACCTGTCATTTGGTATCGCCTGTATACATCGCGCATCAAAAGCTCTATAAATTCAACTCGGATTAATCATCAAGCCAAATAACTGACAACAAAACTAAGGAATTGAAACTCTGTGCTTTGCCCCCTTTAAAATCTGAAGCCTGGGGACGAAATTAGCGGACTAGATCGCTCAGAAGATGAGGCGAACTGGATAAACGATTGAAAAAAAGGGGAAAATGGTGGGCCGTGGGCGATTCGAACGCCCGACCAATTGATTAAAAGTCAACTGCTCTACCGGCTGAGCTAACGGCCCATCGCGAAGGGGGGAATCATACTGATTCCCGCTTATATTTCAAGTCATTTAAAAAAGAAATTTCAGCAATCTCTAATTTATTTCTGCCCGACATAAAGATAACGACGCAGACAAGTCCATCGAGTCGCTAAATTTGAATTATTACAGTGCTTCCAGTCTGCGCATGGATGCCGGCAATAACCGTAGTTCCACCATGCCTGTGACCAGAGCTGAAAAC
>JBNKBG010000163.1:0-580 GCA_050287105.1 Thiohalomonadaceae bacterium | reverse complement strand
GCTCGGCGAGTTCACGGATATCGTCTCCCCGGTCACGCAGTGGTGGCAGCAGGATCTCCATCACGTGCAAACGAAAATAGAGATCGCTGCGGAAATTGCCGCGCTCCACCTCCTGTTTGAGATCACGGTTGGTGGCGGCGATCAGTCGCACGTCGACCCGGCGCGACTGGGTCGAACCGATGCGGCGGATCTCACCCTCCTGCAAAACCCGTAACAGGCGGGCCTGGGCATCGGTGGGTAACTCACCGATCTCATCGAGGAACAGGGTACCACCGTGGGCTGCCTCGACCAGGCCGTGATGGGTATCGTGCGCGCCGGTGAAAGCACCCTTCTCATGGCCGAATAGCTCCGATTCAAGCAGGTTATCGGGAATCGCGGCGCAGTTCACCGTGATAAGCGGCTGCTCCCTGCGTGGACTCTGCTCATGTACGGCTCGTGCCACCAGTTCCTTACCGGTACCCGATTCACCGAGTATCAATACTGTGGCGTCGGTAGGGGCGACGCGCTGGATGCGTTCGAAGATCTCATGCATTACCGGGCTGTTACCGATCATGCCACTGACCGGATAGCTACGGGAGAG
>JBNKBG010000162.1:0-585 GCA_050287105.1 Thiohalomonadaceae bacterium | reverse complement strand
CACAGACGCACCATGCTATAGCGATTGGATCGTTCATCCAGATGCACCAGGGTGACCGATTCGAACTGGGGTAACACAGCATTCCAGAAGAAGCTGAAACCGAACATCACCAATGCCAGCGTGGCGTAGCTGTTGGCGAAAAAGACACCGATGAAGCCGAGCATTGCCAGCAGAGAGCCAATTCGCACAATCCGCATGCGCCGCCCGTAGTGGTCAGCCAGCCAACCCCAGATATTGGGCGAGATCACCTTGGTTACCATCAGCAGCGCCATCAATTCTCCGATCTCCAGACTGGAGAAACCGAGCGACTTCAGATAGAGCGACCAGTAGGGAACCAGTGCGCCAAGACTGGCGAAGTAGAAGAGATAGAAGCCGGAGAGGCGCCAGTAGGGCATAAAAGAGAGGTTCAAGGTGAAAGGAAAAAGGTAAAAGGAAACGGCGGCACTTCTTGTACCTTTAACCTTTTACCTTTGACCTTGTTAGCCAGGAATAATCGGAGTACTCGAATGTACATCCGCATTCTGTGCCCGATGCCGTAACAGGTGATCCATCAACACCAGCGCCATCATCGCTTCGGCTATGGGG
>JBNKBG010000161.1:0-586 GCA_050287105.1 Thiohalomonadaceae bacterium | reverse complement strand
ACGCTTCCGCAAAAACTCTGATTATCTTTTGAATCACATTTTGGGCTTTGTCTTTTGTAAACCCTAATATATAGCACTTAATCTATAATAACTTTAACTTGAATATCGTATTTGGTACTGTATTCTTATGTGTTTGTGTTTGCGCATTATTGCTTCGTCGAGAATCCCCCGATATGATCTTGGGAGACAAACCCCTCATTTTTGAGGTGGTTCTGTCACATCCTGGCTCCAGGCTCGTGAATCTAGGACCGACGCCCGTGATCGGTGGCCTGTTCGGCGGCGGCCTTGGCGGCCATGGCAGCATGCTCGGCCTCCTTCTGAGTGCGAGTCTTCTTCTTCTTTGGAGGTTCAACCACGGGCTCCTTGCCCTTCCTCTTGTCATGACCCATCACGTCGGCTTGAACAAGCCGACGACAGCAGCGTGAGAAGGCGCGGTGACGGCGCGGGGCAGTGGCGCAAGACAGCGTGGTGGCGGCGGCGCAGGACGGTGCGGCGCCTATGGACGGTGGTGATGGTGATGGGCAGTGGCGCAAGACGGCGCGGTGGTGGCACAGGACGACCCAGTGGCGGCATAGGATGGAGCAGC
>JBNKBG010000160.1:0-595 GCA_050287105.1 Thiohalomonadaceae bacterium | reverse complement strand
CCGCCAGCACGCTGAAGAAGAACCAGGCCAGCGGCACGATGGCGGAGAAGCCGGTGCTCGCTACCACCTTCGCCACCAGACCGAACACGCCCAGCGGCGCGAACTTCATCACCCAGTCGGTGATCTTCATCATCACCTGGAACAGGCCGTTCCAGAATTTGTATTGCGATTCAGCGTAGGGTTCTTCGATCTTGGTCATGAAGAAACCGAACAGCAGGCTGAAGAAGATCAGCCCCAGCATCTGCCCGTCCGCTGCCGCAGACACGATGTTGGTCGGCACCATGCGCAGGAAGATGCCCACCAGATCGCCCGCCCCCTTGCCTTCCACGCGCGCCACCACCTCGTCGCTCACCTGCGCCATGCCCAGTTGTTCCTTGGCAGGCTGGCCGTCGATGATGCCGGGCGTGGTCATGTTCACGATGGTCAGGCCGACCAGAATGGCGAACAGGCTGGTCGCGGCGTAATAGCCCAGGGTCTTCATGCCTAAGCGCCCGAACGCGCCGCCGCCACCAATGCCCGCGATACCCACGATGATGGACGACACCACCAGCGGCACGATCAGCATCTTCAAAGCATTCAGGAACAGCGTGCCGAT
>JBNKBG010000159.1:0-603 GCA_050287105.1 Thiohalomonadaceae bacterium | reverse complement strand
AGCAACGAGCGCATCAAATGAGGACCAAAGTCTTAGAGGAGGTCAAGAAAGAAATAGAGAAAATGCTGGAGGCAGGGTTCATCTGGCCGTGCAGGTATGCCGAATGGATTTCTAGCATTGTACCCGTACAGAAGAAGGATGGCCAGTGGTGAGTCTGCGTGGATTTCAGGGACCTCAACAGGGCCACACCGAAGGATGAATACCCGATGCCCGTTGCGGAAACGTTGATCAACGTGGCTGCCGGCAACAAGATTCTGAGTTTCATGGATGGCAACGCCGGCTACAATTAGATTTTCATGGCCCCAGAAGACATACACAAGATTACATTCCGAGTACCCGGTGCCGTGGGATTGTTCGAATACATGGTCATGACCTTTGGGTTGAAGAATGCCGACGCCACGTACCAACACGCCATGAATTACATCTATCATGATTTGATCGGCAAGTTGGTGGAGATCTACATCGACGATGTAGTAGTCAAGTCCACATCAATTGGGGGCACTTGGGGGATCTACACCAAGTTTTTGAGCGAACCAGGAGGTTTGGACTCAAGATGAACCTGAAGAAGTGCGCATTCGGTGTATCGGCCAATCAATTCCTAGG
>JBNKBG010000158.1:0-605 GCA_050287105.1 Thiohalomonadaceae bacterium | reverse complement strand
TTCGTGCCCTACCTCAACCTGACAAGTGGGCTGGGAAGGGTGGAGAGGTGGTGCAATCCTACCTGCTCGCGTTAATTCATAAGATGAAGAATCGACGCCGTGGATAGTCCATGGGATTAATTCTTTTTAGGTTGGTGGCCCCTCCTTTTTAGCCTGGAGTGGTGGGGCCATTTTCTTGGTACAAGGTGTATGATCCCCCAACCATTTGCCGCTAGAGGGAACTGGTCATATCCAGAATTTTGGGGTCGTAACTGGGGACCTGCAGTACCCAGGGTACTTTACCCCGACAACCTTGTTATTATCCTTCGCATATCATTTTATTCCCACACTTGCTGAGTACCAACCATAAGTGTACTGAACCTTGCTATTTTCCCCTACTACTCAAACCTACCGCTCAAAAGATGGATATAAAGAATTCTTCGACGAGGAGTTCTAGGCTTGCGTTGCCCCGGTTGTTTTCCTGTGAATTACGGACCCCCCGCTGTTCTGCTTTGCGAGAGTCGTCTTAGCCTTTAAAGAGATTCTCTATGTAATAATTATACTTTATTCATGACATTTCGCTATATGTGAACACTTTATGTACGTGTGTAGAATAAATGATCTTG
>JBNKBG010000157.1:0-616 GCA_050287105.1 Thiohalomonadaceae bacterium | reverse complement strand
AACAGGCGGTGGTGGAGCAGCTCAATTTTTCCACTCTTACACTTCCTTTGGTGTATGGCCCAGAGATCACTACATGGCGTTACAAAGGTCTACTATGGGTCGTATGCCAGGCTTAGCTAAGGTAGTCACAGTACCATAGCAATGCTAAGATTTCCTGAGGAAGTCACGGTACCACTGCCCCTCCTGCACCATGTGAGCCTGGGCGAGTAACTACGACAAATTCCCACTCATCCGAGCAAGACACACTTCCCACAGCATCCCTAATTAGTAAGCAAGCCATTCCATACCGGACACATGGCGACACCTGTTGTCCTGGGGTGTCTACTCTTATGACTCAGTCCTTAGCAGATTCGAGCAAGACATACCTGCTCACCTGACAGATTCCAACTGTCTCCACCATTCCAAACCTTGCTCAAACCACAGCATCGAATCTCACCACGGTCACCTCACATCATGACAGATGGAAGACCAACACCCTCAACACTCAACACAAGTCAAACTCAACATCATAAAGATGGAAAGACTTATACGATGACTCAAGACTGCAGGGCTAAGCAATACTACTAACCATAAAAATCCAATCCTAAAGTATGAAAGCTTAGGTAAACGCAATCCT
>JBNKBG010000156.1:0-616 GCA_050287105.1 Thiohalomonadaceae bacterium | reverse complement strand
TAATGATAAAATTTTGCCAAGATTAGTAGTGCTTTATGTTGCATTTTAAATTCATTAGCTTAAGGTAAAACTTTTCCAACAATTTTTGCCTAAGGATGCATATCATATCATGGCATATTTCATTTTCTAAAAATCATTGAGAAGCATAGAAGAATTTAGGAAAAATCACAATGTTCAAATTCCTTCTAAATCTTCTTGTGCAAATTTTCAAAGCCTTGCTATATTCAAAAATTTAATTTTTATTCAAAAAGAAATTTTCTTCGGATTTCGGCCCAGCCCTGCCCCGCGCTGGCCCGCTTCGACTTTGCGCACTCCGGCAGAGACGCCTTCTCTCTCTCACGTCACTGCCATGTGGGGCCCGCCTGTCAGCTCCATCCCCTTCCCCACGCCGGCCGACCATTGCCGCTTCTCCTCGTCGCCTCCGGCCACCCCGCACCGCCCAACTCCACCCTCGGATGCCGCCCGAGCCGTTACTCGCCCCGCCATCATCCCCCCCCCCTTAATCCCCCTCTTAACCTCGCCCCCGTCTTCAATGGCGTTAAAGCCATTAACGCTGCCGTTACCCCCCTCGGCCACCCCCCTCCGGCGCTCCCCGACCCCTATCAAAGGGTGACTT
>JBNKBG010000155.1:0-625 GCA_050287105.1 Thiohalomonadaceae bacterium | reverse complement strand
GATGAACAGCAGGGCCGCCGCGTCGCCATCGCGCTCGGCCTTGCCCAGCGCCTGCTGGATGCGATCGAGGAACAACTGCCGGTTGGGCAGGCCGGTGAGGCTGTCGTAGTTGGCCTTGCGCCACACCATGGCCTCGGCCGCCTTGCGTTCGGAGACGTCATTGAAGATGGCCACCCGACGCTGCACTTCACCATCTTCGTCGAGGATGGTGTTGATGCTCACCCACTCGACATACTCCTCGCCATTCTTGCGCCGATTCCAGATCTCGCCCTGCCAGCTGCCGGTGCTCAGGATCGACTGCCACATCTGTTGGTAGAAGTCCTTGTCGTGCCGACCCGATGCGAGCAGCGCCGGATCCTGGCCGAGTACCTCGTCGATGGTATAGCCGGTGGTGCTGGTAAAGGCCGGATTGACTGCAACGATGCGGTTGCCCGGGTCGACCACCATCACCGCTTCGCTGCTGGCCTCGTACACCGACGCGGCCAGACGCAGCGCCTCGTCGCTCTGCTTGCGATGAATCGCGATGCCGATCAATGCGGCGTTCTGCTGGATCTCGGGCAGATCCGGCGGAACGAATTCGTCCCTGGATTCACTGAAGGCCACCAGCGCCCCCTCCGGCTGACCG
>JBNKBG010000154.1:0-634 GCA_050287105.1 Thiohalomonadaceae bacterium | reverse complement strand
GTAGTCACGCACACCGTACTTCTGCTGATAGGTGTAGTCGGCGTGACCGGGACGGAAGGTGTTGGCGATGTTGCCGTAATCCTTGGAGCGTTGATCGGTGTTTTCGATCAACAGGCCGATGGGCGTGCCGGTGGTCTTGCCTTCAAATACCCCTGAAAGAATCCGCACCTGATCCGCTTCGCGTCTCTGCGTGGTGTGACGCGAGGTACCCGGCTTGCGTCGATCCAGATCCGCCTGCAGATCCGCTTCGCTCAGTTCCAGCCCCGGTGGGCAGCCGTCGACAATCGCACCCAGCGCCGGGCCGTGCGACTCGCCGAAGGTGGTGACAGTGAAGAGTTTACCGAATGTATTTCCAGACATGAGGGCTATGATAGCGTTTTCTTAATGGAATGTATTCACCGCAAAGACGCAAAGGGCGCAAAGAAAACCTTTGAAGTCATTCCGAAAAGAAGCAGGCATCTTTCCGGAATCCACATAAAGGTCCCCCATACCAGGAGGGGGCGCGTTACAAATCTTTGCGCCCTTTGCGCCTTTGCGGTGACACGCTTTTAAATCACCTTGGAAAAACTCTGGCTCTTCTTCTCGCGCAGGTAGCGGTCGAACACCATACAGATGTTGCGGATCAGCAGTTTGC
>JBNKBG010000153.1:0-645 GCA_050287105.1 Thiohalomonadaceae bacterium | reverse complement strand
CTGCCAACCACTGCCGTTCCGTAGCCGTCAGGTCCAGTGTCGCAGGTTCCGCCTGGCAGGTGCCCATACCAAGCAACCACAGCAGCAGCAAACCCAGAATGGTTCTTCTCCGTTCCATCATTTCCCGACTTTCCCCTGTCACACCGCTGTTGTGGATGCACTGAACGGCCCACTGACGAAGCCCACTGTTCGGGTCATCGGCAATCCAGACTAAAAGTGTAGAAGATTCAGGCCTTGCCTGGTGCCTCCATGACAGAGCACCATAGGTCATGAACCCGCAAAAGGTACGGCGCGATCAGGTGCACAGGCTGGAAGACCTGCCCAACATCGGCAAGGCGATGGCCGCCGATCTGCGTCTCATCGGTATCCATGCACCGGAACAGTTGAAAGACCGCGATGCCTTCGAACTCTACGACACCCTCTGCCGCAAGACCGGCACACGTCATGATCCCTGCGTGATCGATGTCTTCCTCTCCATCGTCGACTTCATGAATGGCGGCAAACCGCAACCGTGGTGGGCGTATACCGAAAAACGGAAACGGTGGCTGGAACATAACCCGCAACAATACCCGACAAAACCACCCGGTTAGTACCGTGAAGTGACGGGATAGAAACACTGCTAATATCAAGCTAACACCGCATTAC
>JBNKBG010000152.1:0-666 GCA_050287105.1 Thiohalomonadaceae bacterium | reverse complement strand
ATCCCCGGCTCACCGTGATCCAGATAGCGCCACTCGTCGAAAGCGTTGGGGCCGAAACCACTGCGCTTGATCGACTTCAGGAACTGCTTGGGAATAATGGCGTCGGTGTCCACGTTGGAGCGGTCCAACGGCGCCACGATTGCTGTCATCTTTTCAAATTTATCCATAAAAAAACCTCGCTCACCGCAAAGACGCAGAGGACGCAAAGAAAGTCATGCACTTTTACCCTTTGCGCTCTTTGCGCCTTTGCGGTTAATTGCTTTTACATATCCCGAACATCAGTAAAGTGACCCTTGACCGCAGCCGCCGCGGCCATTGCCGGGCTGACCAGGTGGGTACGGCCGCCGTTGCCCTGGCGTCCCTCGAAGTTGCGGTTCGAGGTAGAGGCACAACGCTCACCCGGCTCCAGGCGGTCGGCGTTCATCGCCAGGCACATGGAGCAGCCCGGCTCGCGCCACTCGAAACCGGCCTCGATAAAGATCTTGTCCAGCCCTTCTTCTTCCGCCTGCTTTTTCACCAGGCCGGAACCTGGCACCACCAGCGCCTGTTTCACCGTCGCAGCAACCTTGCGGCCTTTCGCCACTGCCGCGGCCTGACGCAGGTCTTCGATGCGCGAGTTGGTGCAGGAACCGATGAAGATCACGTCCACCGGGATATCGCTGATCG
>JBNKBG010000151.1:0-670 GCA_050287105.1 Thiohalomonadaceae bacterium | reverse complement strand
ATTGAGCCGAGGATTCAGCCCAAAAGTTGAAACCTTTTTCTTTTTCAAATCTATTTTATAAATTACAAATCAATTTGAATTCAAATCAAATTTGAATTTCAATGACTTCTACTCGCACAATAAAATAGAAGAGCACTTCATCACACCAAGAAAAATATGCAACGACATGAATGCAACAAATAATTATTTATTTAAATATATAACCTTATAGAATTCTATTCTTTTCGAAAATCAGGGTGTTACAAACCTACCCCCCTTAGGATGAATCTCGCCCCCGAGATTCGAACAGATTGAAAAAGATATCGGGGAACTCTGCCTTTAGCTGATCTGCTTTTTCCCAAGTAGCTTCTTCTTCGGTATGGTTACTCCATTGCACTTTACACATCTTGTTCTTCTTGTTTCGGGTAACTCTCTTGGATGTCTCTAAAACCTTGACAGGATACTCTTGCTAAGAAAGAATTTCTTTAGCATCCAAGTCTTCCATAGGTAATTGTTCTTCAGGCACACACAAGTACTTCTTCAGTTGAGAGACATGGAACACATCATGCACATCGGACAACTACGGTGGCAACTCCAATTGGTAAGCTACTTCACCTCTCTTCTCCAAAATCATGAATGGTCAAATGAACCTCGGTGCGAGCTTGCCTCATACCTTAAAACAACGCAAACC
>JBNKBG010000150.1:0-678 GCA_050287105.1 Thiohalomonadaceae bacterium | reverse complement strand
TGAGCTACCAGAAGCCACCGATGCTCTTTATGTTATCGACGCGGAAAGCCGTCTGATTGGTCATCTATCGTTAACAGCACTGATCACCGCTCAGGTGGATGTCTCTGTCAGCGACATCATGGAAGACGCAGACGAAGCGATTAAAGTCGATGCCAAAGACTCGGACGTTGCCAGTCTGTTTGAACGCCGTAACTGGGTTTCTGCCCCTGTGGTGGATGAAAATCAGCATCTAGTTGGCCGTATCACCATCGATGACGTGGTTGACGTTATCCGTGAAGATGCAGAGCACTCGATGATGAGTATGGCGGGTATGGATGACGACGAAGATACCTTCGCCCCGGTTGTTCAATCCGCGCGTAAACGCAGCATCTGGCTCGGTGCAAACGTACTGGCGGCATTAGCAGCCGCTTCTGTATCAAACATGTTTGAAGCCACTCTGGACCAAATGGCGGCAATTGCCGTGTTGATGACCATTGTGCCATCGATGGGTGGTGTGGCCGGTAACCAGACTGTCGCACTGGTCATTCGTGGCTTAGCTTTAGGTCACATCGGTGACAGTAACAAACGCGAGTTGTTACTCAAAGAAGCCTCTATCGGATTTCTAAACGGTATCCTTTGGGCTCTGATCATTGGTGCCATTGTCGTGGCTTGGAAAGGTGAATGGATGTTGGGTGGCAT
>JBNKBG010000149.1:0-680 GCA_050287105.1 Thiohalomonadaceae bacterium | reverse complement strand
AGCCGCTTTTTTCGCCGGTTTCCGGTGATCCCGTTGCCGGGTAGGGGAAACTGTGCGATTTTAGCCGACCCTAAGTCCATTACCTTAAAACCGTTTTAAAATCGGCGTGAACAGACATTCGACAACGGCAGTCGCTCTTTTTCTCCTCGTACCCGGTGCCGGGATGGCGCAGGACGATGCTCGCTGGGCACTCTGCCCATTGCCGCAATACTCTGAAAACGCTGCCATCGACACTACGGTTCCCACCGGGGCGACCCGCGTCGATGCCGACGAGGCCTTCGCCGAGAAAGACGGCATCACCCGCCTGCGTGGTAACGTGGTGGTCCAACGTCGTAACACCACCTTGCTGGGCGACATGGCCGAATACGACAAGCGCAAGGATCTGTTGCGTATCGACGGTAACAGCAGCTACCGCAGCGACGGTATGCGGATAGATAGCGACAGGGCAGAGATGGATCTGACCAGGGAGAGCGGCAGTTTCGATCAGGCCCGCTTCCGTCTCAACAACAGTCACGGTTCAGGCAGCGCCGAGCGAATCGAGGTCGCCGATCCGCAACACGCCAACCTCTACGATCTCAGTTACACCACCTGCGATCCGCAGGATCCGGACTGGCAGTTGAAGGCGAGCGAATTGCTGCTGGATCGCCAGAGCAACACCGGTGAGGCGTGGCACGCCACCC
>JBNKBG010000148.1:0-689 GCA_050287105.1 Thiohalomonadaceae bacterium | reverse complement strand
GTTCGGATCGCAGCCGTCCTTCACCTTTTCGCTGAGCAGGGCCTTGGCGGCGTCCTGCGGCTGGAACGGCGCCTCGGCGGCGCGCAGTTCAAGCGGCGCACGGATGAGGGTCGCATGGCCGCCGCCCGCCGCGGCGCTGCTGAACTGCCGCTGGAACTGACCCTGGACGAGTCCTCCGCAGTGATGCCCAACGCCACCCTGGCGAATTTTGCCACGGTCAAGGTCGGCGCACGGATATCCCACTCCGGTGATGCCATCGCCCAGAGCGGTGATCTGATCGGTGAAGTGGAGAACGTTCAGGTAGGTGGAGAGAAGACGATCGAAATCGTCATCGACAAGGTCAACTAATTCACCGCAAAGACGCAAAGGGCGCAAAGATATAAAAGCGGATCATGTAAAGCGTAAAAGTTTTCGTGTGCTTATGTACAACCTGCAACGGTTTTCTTTGCGTTCTCTGCGCCTTTGCGGTGAGTGCCTTTTGTGATCACTTCTCCCTGGTCGCGCGGAAGGCGATATCAGGCCAGCGCTCTTCAGTGAGTTGCAGGTTGACCCGGGTCGGCGCGATGTAGGTCAGATCACCCGCACCATCGATAGCCAGGTTATCAGCGGCCTTGCGCCTGAACTCCTCCAGCATCTTCTCATCGTCACACTCAACCCAGCGGGCAGTGGAGACGGTCACCGGCTCGAAC
>JBNKBG010000147.1:0-699 GCA_050287105.1 Thiohalomonadaceae bacterium | reverse complement strand
ATCAAAATGGTGAAGCCGGAGCTTGATCAACTGGTCAAGGGTAATGATGGCCTGGTGCGGCAGAAAAGTGGTGAAACCCTGCCGGCCGATGCCTCCATCCAGCTGGCCACCGGCTCCCTGGAGAGCAGTAACGTCAATATCGTCGACTCCATGGTGGATATGATCGAGTTTGCCCGTCGCTTCGAGATGCAGGTGAAGATGATGAAGACCTCCGAGGAGCTCGACAGCGCCTCTGCCTCGCTGATGCGTCTCGGCTGATGTTGGCAGGCAATTTGCAGATTAACGACTAGACAGATAACCGCTCAATAAGAGGAAGCGCGTATGTACCCCGCACTCTGGATCGCCAAGACCGGACTGGATGCCCAGCAGACCAACATGTCCGTGATCGCCAACAACCTGGCCAACGTCAACACCACCGGCTTCAAGCGCGACCGGGCGGTGTTCAATGACCTGATCTACCAGAACCTGCGCCAGGTCGGCGCCCAGTCCTCGGAGAACACTGAACTGCCCTCGGGCCTGATGCTCGGCACCGGCGTCAAGGTGGTGGCCACGCAGAAGGAGCACAGCCAGGGCAACATCGTGCAGAGCGGCAACTCCCTCGACGTGGCGATCCAGGGCAAGGGTTATTTCCAGGTGCTGCATCCGGACGGCAACATCGTCTATACCCGCGACGGCAGTTTCAGCCTGACCGCCGACGGC
>JBNKBG010000146.1:0-719 GCA_050287105.1 Thiohalomonadaceae bacterium | reverse complement strand
ACACCGTGCGCTGCCGGGTGTTGCGGACCGAAGTTCAGGGTGAAATTGCGAATCTCGGACAACTTACTTTCCCCCTTCCGTCGGCTGTTCCTGATAGCGGTTATCGTCGCGAATCACACGCTGCATCAACATGCGTGGCTCGACGGTAACCGGCTGATAGATCACGCGCCCCTGCTCCGGGTCGTAACGCATTTCGACGTTGCCACTGACAGGGAAATCCTTGCGGAACGGGTGACCGATAAAACCGTAATCGGTGAGGATGCGGCGCAAATCGGGATGACCATCAAAGGCGATGCCGTAAAGGTCGAAGGTTTCGCGCTCAAACCAGTTGGCGCTATTCCAGATATCGTTTACTGAATCGATGCGCGGCATGTGATCGTCAACGAAGGCGCGCAGGCGAATACGCTGGTTATTGCTTACCGATAACAGGTGGTACACCACGGCAAAGCGTGGACCGGTCCAGACGCCTTCGCCGTAGGTCAGATAGTCGACGCCACAGACATCGATAAGCTGTTCGAACTTGAAGCCATCTTCATCACGTAGCGCGGTACACACCGGGCGAATATGTTCGCGCGGTAACTCAACCGTCAGTTCGCCGAACTCGACATGAGTCGCGCTGATCTGCGAGCTAAAGCGCTGTTGTACGCGTGAAGCCAACTGCTGATAGTAATCAGACATGTGCAATCATCAGGTCAATGGTTAGCGGGCAATGGTGCTGG
>JBNKBG010000145.1:0-735 GCA_050287105.1 Thiohalomonadaceae bacterium | reverse complement strand
TGTCAGAGACTGCTCTTTACTACATCGGCGGTATCATCAAGCACGCTCGATTTTGCTCTTGACCTCCTTTGAGCTTCGATTTGTTTGAAAGTCTTTTGTCTCTCACCTCAGGCCTTTTGGATGCAAATGCTTTGTTCTGAAACGTGGAAATCTTGACAAATTTGAGTCTCGCTCTTTTGATGGCATTTTGCTTGGATACACCCCTCATGGCAGATCTTATCGAGTTTATAACCTTGAGACTAACACCGTTGTTGAGTCATGTGATGTGATCTTCGAGGAAACTGCTCCTTGTCCTCGTCATGTCTTTGAGTGTGAATGTGACAAGGAAATGGAGGAGAGCATCTTTGTAGGTGAGGGACTACAGAGTGTTGATGGTGATGAAGATGAACCACTACTTCCCTCTACATCATCACCCGAGCATGTTCCTGCTTCCACACTTGAAGCAGAGGCTCCTCACGCTACTACCTCCGCCACAGTAGTAGTGGAGGCGTCACGGGTTTAGGGGGAGATCATCTCCGAGTCAGGTGCTCCCTCTCATGTTCAGAAGGCACATCCACCTCAACAAATCATATGTAATATGAATAAAAGGGTGACAAGGTCCTCAAGGTCAGTTCATCTCTCCTGTTTCACAAATATGCTCTTTGTTACCCTCTTTGAGCCTCGAGATGTTGGACACGCTCTTTCTAATTCGAGTTGGGTCAATGTCATGCATGAGGAGTTAGAGAATTTTAAGAG
>JBNKBG010000144.1:0-761 GCA_050287105.1 Thiohalomonadaceae bacterium | reverse complement strand
GTCACGCCTCCACCAGTCTTGAGGAAAAGACTGAAAAATCCTAGCCCGACTTACTTTCACACAAATCAAGTCATTAGATCTCAATGCATGTCCCGCACCGACCTCCATATATCGGTTTTGTGGTGCAACCGATAAACCGAAGCATGCTTGGTTTTGAGGCCCAAACCAAGAAACCGTCATGGTGATTTTGAGGCCAAAATCGCCAAACCAGAGCTGCCGGTTTTGAGACCCAAACCGGGAAACCCTCCACCACCTTGGTTTTGAGGCTCAACCAAGAAATCCACCATCGGTTTTGAGACCAAACCAGAGAAAACCGTCACCACCGGTTTTGAGGTCAAACCAGAGAAAACCATCCCAGTGGTTTTGGGGCCAAACCACTGACAAACTGCACAACCCTGGTTTTGAAGCTCAACCAGAAAACCTGCGCTCCTCATCTCCACGTGCACAGTGCAGATCGCACACAGCGTCACCCGACCTCTCTATCGCCTAGCCACCAAGTACCCGACCTGTGCTTAACCATCCCTGGTCCTCTGCACTAGGTCTCCTACTCCTGCCATGATCCTCGTTGCTGCCTGCCATGTTGCACCTGCCACCTGCACACCATGAGACAAGCAAACACAATTTTTCACACAAACAGATAATAGGGTGAAACCACCGAAATTTTTCGGATTCAAATTCAAACCAAGCCAAGTCAATTACTCATCACAAATCAAACCAATGTAGTGATCACTTGGTTTCTCAGAAATGATAGGTCCTAAACC
>JBNKBG010000143.1:0-803 GCA_050287105.1 Thiohalomonadaceae bacterium | reverse complement strand
AAATCCGGCGAAACAGTGATCGAAAAACGGTTGCCCAACGCCTTTGCCGGTACCAACCTGCAACAGGTGCTGGAGCGTTCAGGGCGCAAACATCTGCTTATGATCGGCTTTATGACCCATATGTGTGTCAGTACAACCGCACGTGCCGCACTCGATCTGGGGTATGCCACGACGGTGGTTGGGTCAGCGACCGCTACCCGCGATCTGCCTGACGGTAATGGCGGAGTGGTTCCTGCGGCAGAGGTGCAGCGAGCTTCACTGGCGGCGCTGGCCGATCGTTTTGCCGTCGTCGTGTCTCATGCCAGCGATATTTCGGAATGAATGGTTTCTTTGCAGAGGGTGATGTATGAACGATGTGACTTTTGAGTCGGCAGACAAACAGGCAATCTGGGACACGCTTCGCGCCCTCAACGACTGCTGGACGAAAGGCAACCCGGACGATCTGGTCGACTATTTCCACCCGCAAATGATCGCCATTACCGCCACCGATCGCCATCGGCGCGAAGGGAGCGCTGCGTGTATTGCGGGCTGGAAAGGTTTTGCCGAGATGGCAACGATCCACCACTGGCGCGAGGTCGATCCGGTGATCCATCTTTACGGCGATTCCGCAGTGGTGGCCTACGACTTCGACATGGCCTTTACCATCAACGGTCAGCGTATCGAGATGGGTGGTCGTGACATGTTTTTCTTTGTTCGAGAAAACGGCCGCTGGTGGGCGGTGGCGGATCAATTTTCCGCCTACCCGTCGTGAGCAATACACAAAGAAAAAGGGGCGCTTCAAGCGCCCCTTTTTTTTGCTCGCT
>JBNKBG010000142.1:0-808 GCA_050287105.1 Thiohalomonadaceae bacterium | reverse complement strand
AAATCAGCGAAAGTGATTTCTCTCAACGGTCAGAACATTCTCTTTGCCCTAAAATGCTTGTTCATTTGGACCCAACCGATGCGGGCCTTAAATGACACAGGCGGGGGCTACCACCTTCGGAGCTCCGAACATCAAAACATTCCACTCTCCGCCCTTCCCATTTGGTATCCTCCACTTTTCCCTAGTTGCCCCGCCCGGTCTCACATAAAGCCACAATCGATCGCTAAGATAAACCACATAGAACCACCATCGTGAGAAGGGGTCTATCGCGAGCAGCTATCAACCACTCGTCTTCTACCGATGGCCTATAATACTAAGCATAGCCACTCTAACGTTCTAAACCATCGTAGGGTAAACACGGTAATCATGTAAGGGGGTTCTTAGTGCAACTAGTTCTCATCAAACTCCTATATGTAAATGCACAATCATAACATAGAATAAATATTATAAAGTAAAACCTATACAAGGATTATGCATCGGTGCTTGCCTTGTTCAGAGAAAGAGTTAGTCTCCTCGAGGCTTGACGGTGGTTGTCCCCTAACAGCTCCAACTCGGTGTTAGGTCCTATACGGCATGACATGCAAGAGTATTAGCGATAATCGACAAGGATGAGTGGAAACAGATTAACGATGACTCACTAGCTTTTATGTTGATTAAAAAAGTAAACTAGATATTTTCCTTCATTAACTCCTATAACTTAACTAATTTACTTACAAAGACTTAAGGGTGGTGAATCATGCTACTTAGCACCTAGGACACGGCATAGGGTGTTCGCACGTTCTGCGAGCCAAAAAGGCACAACTTATGG
>JBNKBG010000141.1:0-845 GCA_050287105.1 Thiohalomonadaceae bacterium | reverse complement strand
TTTCGACCGTCTCAGGCTAAAATTCTCAACCTCTGCACCGCTGAAATCTGGAATTAAATCATGGCTGACATCACCCGTCTCGACAGCACGAGTAGCGACTTCTGGCCCGCCCTGGAAAAACGCCTGGCCTGGGAAGGGGTCTCCGACGACAAAGTGAATACCATTGTGCGCGAGATCCTCAGCGCAGTGCGTGAGCGCGGCGATGAAGCCGTGTTGGAATACACCAACCGTTTCGACCGCATGAGTGTTTCCAGCATGAGCGAACTGGAGATCCCCAGGGCGCGTCTGCAGCAGGCGTTGAAAAACATTCCAGCCGCACAACGTGAGGCATTGGAGTTGTCGGCAAAGCGGGTCACCCAATACCACGAAAAGCAGAAGCAGGAGTCCTGGTCCTATACCGAGGCCGACGGCACTCTATTGGGACAACAGGTCACCGCGCTGGAGCGTGCCGGACTCTACGTTCCCGGTGGCAAGGCCGCTTATCCCTCATCGGTGTTGATGAACGCACTGCCCGCCAAGGTGGCCGGGGTGCGCGAGTTGATCATGGTGGTACCGACCCCGGACGGTGAGGTGAATGAACTGGTACTGGCGGCAGCAGCGGTCTGTGGTGTCGATAGAGTCTTCGCCATCGGCGGTGCGCAGGCGGTTGCGGCGCTGGCCTATGGAACGGAAACAGTACCAAAGGTCGACAAGATCGTCGGCCCCGGCAACATCTTTGTCGCCACTGCCAAGGGGATGGTCTTCGGCACCGTCGGTATCGACATGATCGCCGGACCTTCCGAGATCCTGGTGGTCTGTGACGGCAAGACCGATCCCGACTGGATCGCCATGGACCTCTTCTCCCA
>JBNKBG010000140.1:0-845 GCA_050287105.1 Thiohalomonadaceae bacterium | reverse complement strand
TGGGAGAAGAGGTCCATGGCGATCCAGTCGGGATCGGTCTTGCCGTCACAGACCACCAGGATCTCGGAAGGTCCGGCAATCATGTCGATACCGACAGTGCCGAATACCATCCCCTTGGCAGTGGCGACAAAGATGTTACCGGGGCCAACGATCTTGTCGACCTTCGGTACTGTTTCCGTACCGTAGGCCAGCGCCGCAACCGCCTGCGCACCACCGATGGCGAAGACTCTATCGACACCACAGACCGCTGCTGCTGCCAGTACCAGTTCATTCACCTCACCGTCCGGGGTCGGCACCACCATGATCAATTCGCGCACTCCGGCCACCTTGGCGGGCAGTGCGTTCATCAACACCGATGAGGGATAGGCGGCCTTGCCACCGGGAACGTAGAGTCCGGCACGTTCCAGTGCGGTGACCTGTTGTCCCAACAGGGTGCCGTCGGCCTCGGTGTAGGACCAGGACTCCTGCTTCTGTTTTTCGTGATACTGGGTGACCCGTTTCGCCGACAGTTCAAGCGCCTCGCGTTGCGCGGCGGGAATGTTTTTCAACGCCTGCTGCAACCGCTCCTGGGAGATCTCCAGATCGCCCATCGCCGTTGCGCTCATGCGATCAAAGCGGTTGGTGTACTCCAGCACTGCCGCGTCGCCGCGCTCGCGTACCGCGCCGAGGATCTCGCGTACGATGGTGTTGACCTTGTCGTCGGAGACCCCTTCCCAGGCAAGGCGTTTTTCCAGGGCGGGCCAGAAGTCGTTACTCGTGCTGTCGAGGCGGGTGATGTCAGCCATGATTTAATTCCAGATTTCAGCGGTGCAGAGGTTGAGAATTTTAGCCTGAGACGGTCGAAA
>JBNKBG010000139.1:0-931 GCA_050287105.1 Thiohalomonadaceae bacterium | reverse complement strand
CTTCCAGGCGTAACCGAGACGCATCGCCTCGTCGACGGCATGGATGTGATCATTAATATCCGGCACCAGGCTGGCGGCGTAGCTCAGCACCTTGGACATCACGCGCCATGCATAGCGACCGCCCTCGTCGGGGTGTTGCAGCATCACGTTCAGCCCCAGTTTGGCGGCGTCGACACTCTCCAGGCTCGGCTTGAGCGAGACGGCATATTCGCCAGTCTGCAGGTTGATGCTCTCTTTAACCTTGTCACCGCCATCGCGGTTGATGCGGTAGAAACCGCCCTTACCCTTACGCCCGGTGTAACCGTCGGCGATCATCTTCTCCAGCAGCGGCGGGATCTCGGCCACTTCGAAGAAGGCATCGCCCTCAGGCAGGGTCGCCTTCATGCTCTGCATCAGGTGCGGCATCAGGTCGAGGCCGACCAGATCGGAGAGTCCGAAGACGCCGGTCTTTGGAATACCCAGCGGTTTGCCGATCACGGCGTCGGCCACTTCTACCGAAACGCCCATGCTGAACGCTTCCAGCACAGCGGTCTGGATCCAGTAGATACCGATACGGTTGGCGATGAATCCGGGGGTGTCCTTGCAATCGACCACGCCCTTGCCCAGACGGTGATCGCAGAACATCTGCACGGCGGCGACCGCGTCGTCACGGGTCTTACTGCCCTTGACGATCTCCAGCAGACGCATGTAGCGCGGCGGATTGAAGAAGTGGGTGATGAGGAAATCCTCGGCAAACCCCGCCGGCATGTCCGCCACCAGATGGTCCAGCGGAATGGTGGAGGTGTTAGAGGAGACTAGCGCACCCGGTTTACGCACCGCGTCGATCTTGCGATAGAGGTTCTGCTTGATGTCGAGGCGCTCGATCACCGCTTCGATGATCCAGTCGCAATCGGCCAGCAGTTCCATGTGGTCTTCGATGTTGCCGGTGGTG
>JBNKBG010000138.1:0-938 GCA_050287105.1 Thiohalomonadaceae bacterium | reverse complement strand
GCTGACTATGTGCGTTCCCCATTCACCTTTGCCCTGAAGGGCGAAATGGTGAAGGTACGTCCTGACGATATGGCCGCACAAGTGGTCAAGGCCCTGGTCGCGAAGAGCGGGGTGAAGGTGGACGATATCGAGGACCTGATCCTCGGCTGCGCCTTCCCCGAGGGTGAGCAGGGTTTCAACATGGCCCGCCTGGTCGGCTTCCTCGCCGGTCTGCCGCAATCGGTAGCCGGTACCACGGTAAACCGCTTCTGCGGCTCCTCCATGCAATCCATTCATATGGCAGCCGGTGCCATTCAGATGGGTGCAGGTGATCTCTTCATCGCCGCCGGTGTCGAATCGATGACCCGCGTACCGATGACTGGCTTCAACCCGATGCCGAACCCGGCACTCTATAAAGCGCTGCCCGCCGCCTACATGGGCATGGGCGAAACCGCCGAGAACGTCGCCAAGAAATACGGGCTCTCCCGCGCCGAGCAGGAAGAGTTCGCCGTCCTCAGTCATCAAAAAGCCGCAGCCGCCCAGGCAGCAGGCAAATTGAGCGACGAGATCATCGCCATCGACAGCGGCAAAGGGCTGATTGAAAAGGATGGTTGTATCCGTCCTGAAACGACCGTTGAAGGTCTCTCCGGCCTCAAACCCGCCTTCTCCATGGATGGTTCGGTCACCGCCGGTACCTCCTCACCACTCACCGACGGCGCCAGCGCCACCCTGGTTTGCAGCGAAGAGTACGCACTGGCGAACGGACTGAAACCCATCGCCGCGATCAAGAGCATCGCCGTGGCCGGTTGCGCGCCGGAGATCATGGGTATCGGTCCGGTCGCCGCCACCCGCAAGGCACTGGCTCGCGCCGGTCTTGCAGTGGCCGACCTCGACATCATCGAGCTCAACGAAGCATTCGCCAGCCAGTCCCTCGCCTGTATCCGCGACCTCGGTCTGGA
>JBNKBG010000137.1:0-938 GCA_050287105.1 Thiohalomonadaceae bacterium | reverse complement strand
GCTGACTATGTACGTTCCCCATTCACCTTTGCCCTGAAGGGCGAAATGGTGAAGGTACGTCCTGACGATATGGCCGCCCAGGTGGTCAAGGCCCTGGTCGCGAAGAGCGGGGTGAAGGTGGACGATATCGAAGACCTGATCCTCGGCTGCGCCTTCCCCGAAGGTGAGCAGGGCTTCAACATGGCCCGCCTGGTCGGCTTCATTGCCGGTCTGCCGCAATCGGTAGCCGGTACCACAGTAAACCGCTTCTGCGGCTCCTCCATGCAAGCCATTCATATGGCAGCTGGTGCCATCCAGATGGGCGCGGGCGATGTCTTCATCGCCGCCGGTGTCGAATCGATGACCCGCGTACCGATGACCGGCTTCAACCCGATGCCGAATCCGGCACTTTATAAAGCGCTGCCCGCCGCCTACATGGGCATGGGCGAGACCGCTGAAAATGTAGCGAAGAAATACGGACTCTCCCGCGCCGAGCAGGAGGAGTTCGCTGTCCTCAGTCATCAGAAAGCCGCCGCGGCCCGTGCCGCAGGCAAATTTAGCGACGAGATCGTCGCCATCGACAGCGGCAAAGGGATGATTGAACAGGACGGCTGCATCCGTCCCGAAACCACCGGAGAAAGTCTTGCCGGACTCAAGCCAGCTTTCTCCGTCGATGGTTCCGTCACCGCCGGTACCTCCTCACCGCTCACGGACGGCGCCAGCGCCACCCTGGTTTGCAGCGAAGAGTACGCCCTGGCGAACGGACTGAAACCCATCGCCGCGATCAAGAGCATCGCCGTCGCCGGTTGCGCGCCGGAGATCATGGGCATCGGTCCGGTCGCCGCTACCCGCAAGGCCCTGGCTCGCGCCGGTCTGCAGGTTGCCGACCTCGACATCATCGAGCTCAACGAAGCATTCGCCAGCCAGTCACTCGCCTGTATCCGCGACCTCGGTCTGGA
>JBNKBG010000136.1:0-949 GCA_050287105.1 Thiohalomonadaceae bacterium | reverse complement strand
AAGCGAGCGAGGCACTGGCCTTTCTCTTTTCCAACGAATGCGATCCGGCGCAGGTCGGTGCCTTCCTTACTGCGATGCGTTACAAAGGCACCAAACTGGATGAGTATCTTGGGTTCTTTGATACCATCTATGGCACGTCTGAAACAATCTGTCCCGATGTACCCAACCTGGTCAATGCCAATGGTCCTTACGATGGACGTAAACATTTTCTGCAATTGAGTCCGGCCGCCGCGATCATTGCTTCCGCGGCAGGCGTACCGATGCTGCTCCACTCTTCCGATGGTCTGCCGCCGAAGAATGGCGTGACCAGTGGCAAGGTGCTGGAGGCATTGGGTATCCCGGCGATGCAGCAGCCGGAGCAGGTTCGGCAGAACATCGAGAAAAACGGTTTTGGTTATCTTCATTCACGCGTCTATTGTCACGGTATCGAGCGCCTGCGTCCGATGCGAGAAAAACTTTTCTATCGTTCATTCCTTCATAGCTGCGAAGTGATGCTCAACCCGGGTGGGGCAAAACGTTCTTTGCTGGGGGCCGCGCATACTTCCTTCCTGACCAAATTCCTGGAGGTGCAGGTGGCGCAGGGAGCGGAGCATGTACTTGCGGTGCAGGGACTCGATGGCAGTGATGAACTGCCGCTGCAAACGATCAGTGCGGTGGAATATCGTGATGGCCGCCTCGAACAGCTGGAACTTTCTCCGGCAGACTATGGCCTGAAAGAGAGCGAGCCATTGCCCTGTGAGCCGCCGTTGGAAACCGCACGTTTGATCGCGGCGGCATTCCGCGGTGAAGCGGTACAACTGCACGATGCGCTGATCTACAACGGCGGGGTGCGGATCTGGCTGGGGGGTAAAGCAGACAGTATCGCAACAGGTGTCGCCATCGCACGTGAAATATTGGAGTCTGGTGCGGCGTGGCGGCAACTGGAAAAGCTCGCAGAACCATCACAATA
>JBNKBG010000135.1:0-1015 GCA_050287105.1 Thiohalomonadaceae bacterium | reverse complement strand
GGGAAGAGCCACTGGCCTGGAGCCACAACCGGGTAGAGGGCAAGCTGGAATACACCTCGCTGCTCTACATCCCGAAGCGTGCGCCGTTCGACCTGTGGGACCGGGAGCAGCGCCATGGCATCAAACTCTATGTGCGCCGTGTCTTCATCATGGATGACGCGGAACACCTGATGCCAAACTACCTGCGCTTCGTGCGCGGGGTGATCGATTCCAGCGACCTGCCGCTGAACGTCTCCCGCGAGATCCTGCAACACAACAAGATCACCGACACCATGCGCGGCGCTTCGGTGAAAAAGGTGCTGAGTCTGCTGGAAGGAATCGCCAAGGACGAGCCGGAGAAGTACGCCGAGTTCTGGCAGCAGTTCGGCAAGGTGATGAAGGAAGGTCCGGGTGAGGACTTTGCCAACAGGGAGCAGATCGCCGGTCTGTTGCGCTTCGCCACCACCCACAACGACAGCAGTGAACAGAATGTTTCCCTCGCCGATTACATCGGTCGGATGAAGGAAGGCCAGGAGGCGATCTACTACATCACTGCTGACACCTTTGCCGCAGCCAAAAACAGTCCGCACCTGGAGATCTTCCGCAAGAAGGGTATCGAGGTGGTGCTGCTGCATGATCGGGTGGACGAGTGGATGATCTCCTCGCTGACCGAGTTCGACGGTAAACCGCTCAAGTCGGTGACCAAGGGTGAACTGAATCTGGGTGAGCTGGAAGACGAGGCGGAGAAGAAACAGCAGGAAGAGAGCGCCAAAGATTTCGCCGATCTGGTGAAGCAGGTGCAGGAGACCCTGGGTGAAAAGGTCAAAGAGGTACGCATTACTCACCGCCTGACCAATTCCCCCGCCTGTCTGGTGACCAATGAGGATGAGATGAGTGCCAACCTGGAACGCATCCTCAAATCGGTTGGTCAGAATGCACCGAATATCAAACCGATCATGGAGCTCAATCCGGAGCATCCGCTGGTGGTGAAACTGAAGGGAGAAAAGGGAGAACGGTTTGATGATCTGACCAACAT
>JBNKBG010000134.1:0-1034 GCA_050287105.1 Thiohalomonadaceae bacterium | reverse complement strand
ATAGCCAGTGCCGCGGAGGAACAGAGTGCCGTGGCTGAGGAGATCAATCGCAACATCAACAATATCAGTCAGGTCGCGGAACAGTCCGCCACTGGTGCGGAACAGACTGCTGCGGCCAGCGAGCAACTGGCACGTTTGGCAGAGCAGCTACAGACGATGGTTACCCGCTTCCGGGTATAGCGGCGTAAGTGTTTCAGGCGGCGACCGGCCTGGGTCTCACCGGGTTGGTCGGTTCGTCTCCTTCGATGCCAAGATAGCGCATCACATAGTCGCCCAGCCGGATACCCTGCCGGTGTAACCCATCAAGACCGAACAGTACGTTGAACTCCAGCAAATAGCAGTGCCCTGCCACCACCGCCACGTCGAAACCGGCGTGGTCGATACCCAGTGCAGTAGCAACACGACTCACCAGCTCCAGTGCAGCAGGCGGTACCACGTCAAAAGTCACCACCCCACCCTGTGCCACGTTGTTGTGGAAACCATCGGTCTGTTCGCGCCAGTAGGCGCTCACCACTTCGTTACCCACCCAGACCACGCGCAGGTCGCGCTGAATCGGCAGATATTCCTGCACATACAGGATCGCATTGGCGGCGGCATAGTCGAGAAACGCCCGGCGAGATTCAATCAGAAAAACCCCGTTACCCATCGAACTGCGTACCACCTTGGCGACGAAGGGAAAGTCGAAGCTCTCCAGCACATAATCGACCGAGGACTCAGTCGAAGGGAGTATTTCGGTCCACGGCACATGTTGCGGCGCCACGGTTAGAAAGGCGCGGGTCTGCTCGATCTTGTTGTGCCCTATGTGGTAACTGGCGGCCGATGGGAATACACGTTTACCCAGTCCGTAAACCAGACTGTTCACCTGCCAGTACTCCGGATAAAGCACGACATCGGCTTCACGAACCTGTGTCAGCTCGCGAAAATAGTGTTCCGGTTTTATGTAGTGGGCGCCGGGGATATCGACGCTACGCAAGGCGTTGAAGGAGACGAGCCGCATACAGTGACACGACAGAACCCCGGATTAGGGCGAGGAA
>JBNKBG010000133.1:0-1329 GCA_050287105.1 Thiohalomonadaceae bacterium | reverse complement strand
TACAAAACGGTGATTGATGTAACTGAAGACCGCCGCCAGGGTCAGCAGCAGTGAGATAATTTCCAACAGTTCCATGTACCCGTTTCCTTTACAGCTTCATGCCGCGTGAGAGTTTTGGGAGATCGCCACTCAACCCCATGGCACGTTTGATCATCAGGTTCTTCGCGGGGCCGGAGTGATCGGCAATACTCATTCCGATATTACGTAACACACTGAGCAACGGGTTGTTGTTGCTGAAGAGTCGTTTGAAGCCATCCATCGCCACCATCACCGCCACGTTGTCGCCCTTGCGCCAGCGTTCGTAACGACGAAGCAGCGACATCTCACCAATGTCCTGTTTTTCCGCCTGTGCCTGCAACAGGATCTCGGCCAGTGCCGCCACATCGGAGACGCCGATGTTCAGGCCCTGCCCGGCCAGCGGGTGGATCGCATGGGCGGAGTTACCGACCAGCACCTGTCGCTTCTCGGTATAACGATTGGCATGACGCAACACCAGCGGGAAGGCCCCACGCGGGCCTGCCTCTTCCATCGTCCCCAGCTGGTCGCCGAAGGCGTGTTGCAGTTCGCGCAGGAATTCGGCCTCGTCCAGCGCCATCAGTTCCGTGGCCCGCTCCGGCGGCACCGACCAGACGATAGAGCTGTAATGAGCGGACATTGGCAGGAAGGCGAGCGGACCGCTGGGCATGAAGCGCTGCCAGCAGGTCTGCTGATGATCGAGAGATGTACGGATGCTGGCGACCACCGCGGTCTGATCGTAACTCCAACCGGTGGTATCGATTCCCGCCTGCTGCCGTACCCAGGAGTTGGCGCCGTCGGCACCGACGATCAGTTTGCCCTGCAGGGTACGGCCATCCTCCAGGGTGAGGTGTACCACCTTGTCGTCACGGCTTAGGCTCTGCACTTTGGCCGGACAGAGCAGGTCGACGTTGTCGAACTGCGCCATCCGCTCCAGCAGTGCGGCAAGGATCACCCGGTTCTCCAGGATCAATCCCAGATCCGGCTCGCCGAGCTCCGCGGCATCAAAATCGATACTGCCGCTACCAGTGGCATCCCAAACGTGCATGTGGCGATAGGCGTAGGCACGCAGCTTGACCATCCCATCCCAGGCACCAATCCCTTCGAAGACTCGCTGGGTGGCACGGGTAATGGCGCTGACCCGATTCTCGAAACCCTCTTCCGGCAGGCCGGTGGGGGCGACAAAACTCTCCACCACGGCAATGCGCAGCGGCGTATCGCCCAGGGCACAGGCAAGGGTGGCGCCGACCATGCCACCACCAACGATGAGCAGGTCGTATTCGTTACTGTTGTTCTTCATTGAGCGGTAGTCCC
>JBNKBG010000132.1:0-1419 GCA_050287105.1 Thiohalomonadaceae bacterium | reverse complement strand
CCCTGCCCAACCTCTTTTCCATTCCTTGATCCAGCTCTAATATTCACACAAATCGTATGCTAATATCGCCGCGCAATTTTGTTTCCCCCAGGAGTAATGCTATGTATCAAAAAGGACTCGTGGCTGCTGTTGTTGTGGTCCTGTGCGGTTGTGCCGGTCAACCCACCGACAATTCCCCGTCCCATTCCACTTCCGTCATCAATGCCAAAACGACTATTGTCGGCACGTTTATTCCAGATAGTCACGGCACCCAAACCGTTTACACCCGTCCAAATATGCGCAACATCCGCAGCAAGCTGGAACACGACAGCTTCTTCATGGGTTGGGCCGATTTCGACAAATCCGATCTCTTCCGAATCGACCAAAAAACACGTTATGAGATCGACCATGACAACGAGTCATACATAGAGTGTCCCATCAGCGGCTGTACCAACCCATCTTTACTGGAGCGGATGAAGAGTGCGGGTAAGAAGTCGGAGGATGATAATAGCTATCAGTCCTATGATGAACGTGGCTGCAAAATGACCATGGCGAGTAATAAATTCGACGTCAGGGCAACCGGCAACACACGTAAATTCGGCGGACTCGATGCCAGTGAGTACACCGTAGACTGGAAGGTGGAGATGAAGGACGATGTCGGCAAGGTCGATATGAATCAGCTACGTTTCGTCTTCTGGACAACCACGCCAAATGCTGACATGCAGCAGGCTTGGAAGGTCCATAGCCAGGCCATGGACAAATACCTTGCCGCCAGGGGAAGCGACCCTCTACTGCGTCTGTTGGGTGAAGACGGTTTCGCCGCTCTGGCCGCCTTTACTGGCGACATCAAGAAAACCGATCCGCGTAAATACAACACCTTCACCAGAAAACTGGCAACCATCAAGGGTTACCCACTTTCGATCAAGGCGGAGTGGTTCCAGAAACCGGGTGGTGCATGTGAAGTCGCCAGGAAGAGTAGCAGCTCGAAATCTTCATCAACCGATCTGGCAAGCATGGCGAAAAGCATGGTTGGCAGCTTTCTGGAAAAGAAGCGCGATGCCATCGTTGCCGAATGGGACAAGGAACCTCGTATACGTTACATATACGAAATTACGGCGGTGAATCAACAATCCGTCAAGGACAGCATGTTTGAAGTCCCAAGGGGCTACAAGATGGAAGATCGGCAGTAGGAAATTACCGTCGAATACAAAGCCACGAAGGTATCCCCTTCGTGGCTATTTTATTGCCATAACCAGGCAGCGCCGCGCACCCCGCTCGAATCACCATATTTCGGCGGCAGCAGTCGTGTATCCACCCGATCCGAAAAAACATACTCTCCCCACAACTTCGGCACGTTGGTATAGAGCCTTTCGATCTTCGACATACCACCACCCAGCACGATCACATCAGGGTCCAGCAGATTGATCACCGAGGCCAGGG
>JBNKBG010000131.1:0-1548 GCA_050287105.1 Thiohalomonadaceae bacterium | reverse complement strand
GGTTAGTCGGATAGGATACCACGTCCCACACTCTCTTCGAGACCACGGCCGAGACTGGCCAGTCCTTTCAGTTCCAGAGTGAGGTAGAGGCTGTGTGACAGTTCTTCGTTCACCGCGTCGCGCTTCTCCTGGGCGAACAGTCGCAACTTCCAGCAACAGCTTTCGTATTCGAGACCGCCAAGGCTCTCCAGTTCCCCTTCGTTTTCCAGGTCGTGGCGATAGCTGGCAAGCATCCGCCAGCGCGGTGTCAGGGGCCAGAGCAGGAGCATGTCCGCCTGGCGGATCTGATCGGCACGCTGGTAGCGATAGTTGAGGCTGAGCACCTTGCCCGCGTCCGGGGAGAAGCGCAGGCGAGTGCTGAGTCGCTCCTCTCGCTCGTCTTGAGGATTCCACTCCTCGCTGACGCCGAGACTGAGGGATTCTACGGGGTTGAAGGCGAGTTCGCCGATGAGGTTAGAGGTACCGGCCGTCTCAGTCGGTGTGGTGGTGGTGAGGCCGACCCGGCGGTCTTCGAAGTAGTGGATCTGGCCGATGGTGGCGCGCAGTCGCTCTTGTCCACTGCGTTCATCAATGAAACGTGTGGTGAGGGCGGTGGCCAACTGGTTGGCATCGGCCTGTCGATCAGCGCCGTTAAAACGGTTGTCGCTGAACAACTGGCCGAAGCTGAAGCCGCGCACCCCGGTGTCGAACAGCGGCAGATCGCTCTGCTCCTCGTAGGGGACATTTAGATAGAAGAGGCGCGGTTCCAGAGTCTGGGTATAGGGTGTGTCGCTCAGTTGCAGCGAGCGGTCGAAATAGAGCCCACCGTCGAGGCTGGTGATCGGCAGGGAGCGTTCGAAATGGTCGCTGCTCGTTGAATCGGTGAGTTGGTAACGGGTGTAGCGCCAGGCAAGTTTCGGTGTGAGGTACCAGGCGGCACCGCCAAGCGGCAGACTGACTGTCGGTTTCAGATCGAGCCGCTCGCCTGTGGGGATCCGTGTGTCGTGGGCAAAGCGTACCACCTCGCTGCTGAGACTGAGGTTGAGTTGATCGCGGCGCTCCAGTTGACGACTGTCCAGGCGCAGTTGCGGCAGGCGCTGGTAGGGGGAGGTGCCGCTCAGGGTCTGAAAGTCCTGGGCCCGGGCGAGGAAGCTCCAGGTCTCGTTGTTGTAACTGAGATCGGCGAGACGTTGGAGATGGGTCTGACTGCTACTTTCGTCGCTAAAGGCCAGTTCATCGCGGAAGAAATCGTTGTCTGAGACCTCTTTGTAGAGCAATGAACTTCCCCAACCCTCGCCGAAACTGGCCCGATGCTCGAGAGATAAGTAGTTGCGATCGTCGCCGTAAAGTTTGTCGTCATTGAGAATACTGCCGCGCAGGAGGGCACTGCTCTGTAGTCCCAGGTAGCGGTACTCGCCCATCAACATGCCGCCACGAGCGGTAATGTTGCGCGGGGTGATGGTGGCATCCTGATTGGGGGCGATGTTCCAGTAGATCGGCAGGCTTAAATCAGTGCCGTTCCGATCCGAGGTGCCCAGGGTGGGTGGCAGCAGACCACTCTTGCGCCCC
>JBNKBG010000130.1:0-1557 GCA_050287105.1 Thiohalomonadaceae bacterium | reverse complement strand
GGCCCACGAAAACAAAATCAGCGATGCCAGTGGTGTCACCATCGGTATCGTTGCCCCGGACGGTCGCGACGGCATGATCGAACACGCTACGCAATTCGTTGAGGCAGGTATTCCCTTCATCTTCGATCCGGGTCAGGGCCTGCCGATGTTCGATGGTGCAGATCTGTTGCGCTTCATCGAACAGGCCACATGGGTGGCGGTCAATGACTACGAGTCGGAAATGCTGTCGCAGCGTACCGGCAAATCGGCAGAGGAGATCGCGGCAATGGTCGAGGCGCTGATCGTTACCCGTGGCGGTAACGGCTCCACCATCTATGCCGACGGCAAGCAACTCGATATTCCATCTGCCAAAGCCGAAAAAGTGCTCGACCCGACCGGCTGTGGCGATGCCTATCGTGCCGGTCTGCTTTACGGTTTGATGAACAAGCTGGAGTGGGAAACGACCGGGCGTATCGCCTCACTACTGGGCGCAATCAAGATCGCCCACAACGGTACCCAGAACCACAGCTTCACCATCGACGAGTTCAAGGCAAAGTACAAACAGGAATTCGGTAGCGAGTTTTAGGAAGGTCTTTAAAGGCGATGGCCACGGAATACACGGAAAAGTAACTTTATGTAGGTCGGATTAGCTCAGCGGAATCCAACGATACCAAAAGCTTTTCCACTTCCGTGCCTTCCGTGTATTCCGTGGCAAAGTCTTTTAGAGATTAGACAGAAAACACGCAACAAACGAGGTGTGGAAAATGTTTACCGGAATCGTGCAGGGCACCGCAGAAGTCGTTGCCATCACCGAGAAAACCAACTTCCGCACCCACGTACTGCGCCTGCCTGAAGCGTTGCTGCCCGGTCTCGAACCGGGCGCTTCGGTGGCGCACAACGGCTGCTGCCTAACCGTCACTGCTATCGACGGTGATCGAATCTCCTTCGATCTGATGCAGGAAACCCTCAAGGTCACCAACCTCGGCGAACTCAAGGTTGGCGACCGGGTAAACGTCGAACGCGCCGCCCGCTTCGGCGACGAGATTGGCGGTCACGCCATGTCCGGCCACATCCTCGGCACTGCAACGGTAAGTCGCGTGATCCCGTCGAAGAATAATCATCAGGTCTGGTTCCGCGCACCGCAGGACTGGATGCGCTACATCTTCACCAAAGGCTACATCGGTATCGACGGTATCAGTCTCACCATCGGCGACGTCGAAGGCGACGAATTCAACGTCAACCTCATCCCCGAAACCCTGCAACGTACCAATATTGGTACACGCCAGATCGGTGATCGCATTAACATCGAAATCGACCCGCAGACCCAGGCCATTGTGGATACCGTTGAACGGGTGATGGCTGAAAAAGGGAAGGGCTGAACATCCAGGCACCGAAAGTGCCCCATCATTTCTGCAAAGCTGGTCTAATTTGCGCGATGCAAATGCCCACTCCCCATTAATTCACACCAATAGTGTGAACCAAGTCTATCCCTTTCCTCTGCAATTACCGTAGTTTCACTTCCCTGCATGACGGGCTGTAGATTGCGGAAGTTGAGAATTGTCAATAACGAGAGTAGCC
>JBNKBG010000129.1:0-1656 GCA_050287105.1 Thiohalomonadaceae bacterium | reverse complement strand
AACCACTGCGACAACCCTCCCTGCCTCACGGTCTGCCCCACCGGCGCGACCTATCAACTGGAGAGCGGCATCGTCAAGGTGGACGAGGATCTCTGCATGGGCTGCCGCGCCTGCGCCATGGCCTGTCCCTACGACGCCCGTATCGAGGTCACCTGGGATGACGTGCGTGAGGGAGAGTCGTTCTACGGTAACGACTACCGCCGCAAACGACCCAGCATGGACAAGTGCACCTTCTGCGATCACCGCGTCGCCGAAGGACGTAAACCGGCCTGTGTCGAAACCTGTGTCGGTTCGGCACGGATGTTCGGCGACCTGCACGACCCCAGCGATCCGGTAGCGCAGATGGTCGCCTCCGGTGTAGCCAGACCGCTGCTGCCACACCTCGGTACCAAACCAAACATCTACTACATCGGCGATATGAAGAGGAAAGGGTGATGGACATTACGACGACATTTGCCACACAAGAGATCTGGACCTGGTGGATCGCCGTATACCTTTACCTCGGCGGTCTCGGTGCGGCGACCCTAGTGGTCACCTTCCTCACCGATATGTACCTGAAGAAGCATCGCGACCTGGTGCTGTGGGGCGCCTTCTCCGGCGTCGCCATGCTCGGCCTCGGCTCGCTGATGCTGTTTTCCCACCTGCTGGATCACATGGCGGTGATCAACATCCTCAATCCGCTGGTGCTGATCCGCCACCCCACTGCCTGGATCGCTTGGGGTACCCAGTTCATCATCTGGATGATGTGGTGGGGGGTATTTTATGCCCTGCCCTACATGGTCGAATCGCCGCTGATTAACCAGATCCCGCTGGTACGTAGCCTGCTGCAACTGAAACTGGTCAAGTCACTGTCAAAACGCTGCTGTGAACGTTTCCACAAGGGCATCGGCTGGATGGCGACCATTAACGGTATCGGCGTGGCGGTCTACACCGGCCTGCTGCTGCAATCCTTCCCCGCTGTAGCGCTGTGGCACAACCCTGGTGTTCCACTGCTGTTCACCGTTTCTGCCTTCTCTACCGCGATGGCCTTTCTGCTATTGCTGCTGAATACGGTGATTAAGCGCGAGGAAGATCGCCCCATCCGCGTCTTCTACGAACGTACTGACGTAATGTTGATCGCTGCAGAACTGGTTATTCTCTTCTCCTTCTTCTTCTACATGTCGGCCGGTTCCGAATCGGCGATGGAGTCGGCGAAACTGCTGTGGAACGACCTGGGCTGGCTGATCGGCTTCATCGGTTTCGGCCTCATCGTGCCCTTCTTTCTCGAACTGCGCTGCGTACTGTGCGGTTCCAGAAGCCACGCCCCGGTAATGCTTGCCGCGGTGCTGGTGTTATTCGGCGGATATTTGCTGCGGCACTATTTCCTCTCCGCCGGTGTTTATGCTTACCCCTGGTAAGGAGTAACGAATGACAATGACTGCTGAACAATTGCAACTCTTCGCCACACTGCTCGGCACACCCGAGGCAGATTCGCTGGAGTTGCTGCACGCCCTGAACACGCAACACCCCTGGCTGGACGGAGTGCTGCGTGAATTGGATGAGATCCCCCTGCAACAGTGGCAGGGGGAACACACCGCCCTGTTCATCAACGGCTATCCGCACACCGTCGCACCGCCATTTTTATCGGCGCTACGTTCCGGTCAGATGGGCGGTGCC
>JBNKBG010000128.1:0-1905 GCA_050287105.1 Thiohalomonadaceae bacterium | reverse complement strand
CGCAGAAGACGATGCGTCCGGCGTCGAGCAGGTTGCCGAAGAATTTCCAGCCGGTGGGGGTCTCGAAGGATTCGATCCCCAGTTTCTCTGCCACTTTATCCGCGGCGCAACTGGTGGGCATGGAGCGGGCGACGCCGGTGACTCGGCCCTTGTAGCCGGGGACACAGTCAGCGTTGGCGGTGATCAACGCCAGCGAATCGGAGGGTGTGACGAAGAAGTTGCGTCCCAGAATCATGTTGCGGTCGCCATCACCGTCGGAGGCGGCGCCGAAGTCCGGGGCGTTTGTGCCGAACAGCTCTTCTACCAGTTCCTTGGCGTGGGCCAGATTGGGATCAGGGTGGTGTCCGCCGAAGTCGGGCAGCGGCGTGGCGTTCATCACGCTGCCCTCGGGCGCGCCCAGCTCGCCCTCCAGGATCGCCTTGGCGTAGGGGCCGGTCACCGCGTGCATGGCATCGAAGCGCAGGGTGAAGCCACCCTTGAACAGATCGCGGATGGCGTCGAAATCGAATAGTGACTCCATCAGTTCGGCGTAGTCGTCGATGGGGTCGATGATAGTAATGGTGGTGTTGCCGAGGGTGAACTCGCCCATCTGGTTCAGCGGGATGTCAGCGCTGTCGACGGTGCGGTATTCCTTCAGTTCTTTGGTGCGGCTGTAGATCGCCTCGGTGAGCGATTCCGGCGCCGGGCCGCCGCTGGCGATGTTGAACTTGATGCCGAAGTCACCGTCGGCGCCGCCGGGGTTGTGGCTGGCGGAGAGGACAAGGCCGCCCTGGGTCTGGTGTTTGCGGATCACCGCCGAGGCGGCCGGCGTGGAGAGCAGACCGTCGCGGCCAACCAGCACACGGTTTATGCCGTTGGCGGCGGCCATGCGCAGGATGGTCTGGATCGCCTCGCGGTTGAAGTAGCGGCCATCACCACCCAGTGCCAGGGTGCCGCCACGCAGTTCCGGTACGTTGTCGAAGATCGCCTGAACGAAGTTCTCCAGATAGTTGGCGGTTTTGAAGCGGTCGACGGTCTTGCGCAGCCCTGAGGTGCCGGGGCGCTGGTCATCGAAGGGGGTGGTAGAGATGGTTTTGATTTCCATGATGTCCTGTCTTCTGCGTTGTTTATACAGCCATTCAACCACGGGCACGCCATTGGTGCCAGAGTTGGGCTTGAAAGGTGGTTATAATAGCCCTATTTTTCGCATCTGATTATGTACACCCTATGACACTGGAGGATAAACACCACCATGACCGTTGAAGCACAGAAAGAGACGCTTGGTTTCGAGACCGAGGTGAAGCAGCTGCTGCACCTGATGATTCACTCCCTCTATTCCAACAAGGAGATATTCCTGCGCGAGTTGATCTCCAACGCTTCCGATGCCTGCGACAAGCTGCGTTTCGAGGCGCTTTCTGACGATGCCCTCTATGAAGGGGACAACGAGCTGAAGATCCATGTGGCGTTCGACAAAGAGGCCCGCACCGTTACCATTCGCGACAATGGCATCGGCATGAGCCGTGAGGATGTGATCGATAACCTCGGCACCATCGCCAAATCCGGCACCCGTGCCTTTCTGGATTCACTGAGCGGCGATCAGCAGAAGGACGCCAATCTGATTGGCCAGTTCGGGGTCGGTTTCTACTCTTCTTTTATCGTAGCCGACAAAGTAACCGTCACTACTCGTCGTGCCGGGCTGACAGCAGAGCACGGCGTGCGCTGGGAATCGGCGGGCGAGGGCGACTACTCCATTGAAAACGTAGAACTGGCGCAACGCGGCACCGAGATCGTGCTGCACCTGCGCGAGGGCGAGGACGAGTTCCTCGAGGCCTACCGGCTGAAGTCGATCGTCACGCGCTACTCCGACCACGTGCCGCTGCCGATCGAGATGCTCGGCGAGCCGCAGGGCGAGGGCGACGAGGCGAA
>JBNKBG010000127.1:0-2740 GCA_050287105.1 Thiohalomonadaceae bacterium | reverse complement strand
CCGCCAAGGAGCAGGTACAGCATATGGTCAAGTCGCTGCTCAAGTTGCCGGGCATGCCCCAGGCGGATGCCGCTGACGCCCTTGCCGTGGCGCTCTGCCACAGCCACACCAGCCAGACACTCACCCATATCGCGGTCGCCCAGGCGTCGCGTCGAGGACGTTATCGATGATCGGCCGTCTGCGCGGCATCCTTGCCGAAAAACAGCCGCCGTTGCTGCTGATCGACATCAATGGTGTCGGCTATGAAGTGGAAGCGCCGATGAGCACCTTCTACCAGCTGCCGGAAACCGGAGCCATGGTGACCCTGCACACCCACCTGGTAGTGCGCGAGGACGCCCACCTGCTGTTCGGTTTCGCCAGCGAAGGGGAGCGGCGCCTGTTCCGCACCCTGATCAAGGTGAACGGGGTCGGTGCCAAGTTGGCGCTCACTATCCTCTCCGGTATCGCCGCCGATGAGTTCGCCCGCTGCGTGCAGGAGAACGACACCGCTGCCCTGGTGCGCCTGCCCGGCGTGGGCAAGAAGACCGCCGAGCGACTGATTGTGGAGATGCGCGACCGCCTCGCCGACTGGGAAGGGGCGGTGACCCTGCCTGGTGCCGCGCCGATAGAAAGCCGCAGCGGCAGCGACGAACTGCGCGATGCGATCAGTGCCCTGGTTTCCCTCGGCTACAAGCCGCCAGAGGCGAGCCGTCTGGTGAGCAAGGTGGAGACCGAAGGGCTCTCCAGTGAAGAGATTATTCGGGCCGCCCTCAAGCAGGCGGTCAAGTAGAGGACAGCATGGCGATTGAAACCGACCGACTGATTAGCGGCGCCGCAGACACGGCTGAAGAGGCGCAGGATCGCGCCATCCGGCCGAAGCTGCTGGCCGATTATGTCGGCCAGCAGGCGGTACGCCAGCAGATGGAGATCTTCATCTCCGCCGCGCGCAACCGTAGCGAGGCGCTGGACCACGTGTTGCTGTTCGGCCCGCCGGGTCTGGGTAAGACCACTCTGGCGCACATCATCGCCAACGAGCTGGGGGTGAACATTCGCCACAGCTCCGGTCCGGTGCTGGAGCGCCCCGGCGATCTGGCGGCGCTGCTGACCAATCTGGAACCCCACGACGTGCTCTTCGTCGACGAGATCCACCGCCTTTCACCGGTGGTCGAAGAGGTGCTCTACCCGGCGATGGAGGATTACCAGATTGACATCATGATCGGCGAGGGTCCTGCGGCCCGTTCGATCAAGCTGGATCTGCCGCCCTTTACCCTGGTCGGCGCCACTACCCGTGCCGGGATGCTCACCTCACCGTTGCGCGACCGCTTCGGTATCGTGCAGCGACTGGAGTTCTACTCCGCCGAGGAGTTGACCCGCATCGTCGAACGTTCGGCGCAGATCCTCGGCGTGACCATCGACGGTAACGGTGCGATGGAGATCGCCCGCCGCTCCCGCGGTACGCCACGGATCGCCAATCGCCTGCTGCGCCGGGTACGCGACTACGCCGAGGTGAAGGCCGATGGCCGGGTTACCGACGAGGTGGCCGCCCATGCCCTCGATATGCTCGACGTCGACGTCAACGGTTTCGATATGCAGGACCGTCGTCTTATGCTGGCGATCATTGAAAAATTCGGCGGCGGCCCGGTGGGGGTCGACAACCTCTCCGCCGCTATCGGTGAGGAGCGCGGCACCATCGAAGACGTGCTCGAACCATACCTGATCCAGCAAGGCTTCCTCATGCGCACCCCGCGTGGTCGTGTCGCCACCAATAATGCCTATCAGCACTTCGGCCTCAAGCCGCCGGAGAATGCCGAAGCGCAGCGGCAGCGGGAGATCGATCTGTTTGGTGAAGGCGAGTAGGCGGAAAGCGAAGATTGCGACCCCTGACACACTGCGGATGGAATTTCCCCGGAAAATGCAGGTCTGTTCCGGGAATGCTTTTTGCGAAATCACTTTTCACCATGAGTTGAGGTAAATCGATGACGACGGATATGTCCCTGTGGAGCCTGTTTGCCGATGCCAGCCGGCTGGTGCAACTGGTGATGCTGTTGCTGTTGATCGCCTCACTCTACTCCTGGACCGTGATTATTCAGAAGTTTCGTATGCTGCGCACGGCGCGTAGCGACGCGGTGATCTTCGAAAACCGCTTCTGGTCCGGTATCGATCTGGTCGAACTCTACAAACAGGTCAACAAGCGGCGCGACGACCTGCAGGGTCTGGCGCGGCTGTTCGAGGCTGGTTTTGGTGAGTTCGCCCGACTGCGTAAACAGAACGGCCTTACCTCCATGGATGTGGTGGAGGGGGCGCAGCGCGCCATGCGCGTGGCCCTTAGTCGTGAACTGGATCGACTGGAGACGGGGCTCGCCTTTCTCGCCACGGTCGGTTCCACCAGCCCCTACGTCGGCCTCTTCGGTACCGTGTGGGGGATCATGAATGCCTTTCTCGCCCTCGGTCAGGCACAGAACGCCACCCTGGCGATGGTCGCCCCCGGTATTGCCGAGGCACTGATCGCCACCGCCATGGGGCTGTTCGCCGCGATCCCGGCGGTCATCGCCTACAACCGTTTCTCCAACGAGGTCGAGCGGCTGGACAATCGCTATGAGACCTTCAAGGAGGAGTTCTCCACCCTGTTGCAACGCCAGGCGGCGGGTTAAACCGATATGTCCGAGACACGCAAGCGGCGACGTATGATGGGGGAGATCAATGTGGTCCCCTACATCGACGTCATGCTGGTGCTGCTGGTGATCTTCATGATCACCGCGCC
>JBNKBG010000126.1:0-2893 GCA_050287105.1 Thiohalomonadaceae bacterium | reverse complement strand
TATGAGGTGCGTCAGGCAGGGAATAGCCTGCGGCTCTATACCAACGGCGTGTTTCACAGTCAGTACAATCCAAAACAGCCGGTCACCGGCAATGTCTGGGATCTGCTGATGCTGCCCGCCTTCTTTCGTCCGCAGCAGATCCGGCGGGTACTGGTGCTGGGGGTCGGTGGTGGTGCGGTGATCCGCCAGCTCAATCACTTTCTCAAACCGGAGCAGATCGTCGGCGTAGAACTCAATCCGGTACATCTGGAGGTGGCGCGAGACCATTTCGGTGTGGCGGCGGCGAACGTCGAACTGCACGAGGCGGATGCTATCTGGTGGTTGCGACAATATCGCGGTGAGCGTTTCGATCTGATCATCGAGGATCTCTATAGTGACAATGACGGGGAACCGGAGCGGGTCATTGCTGCAGACGCTGCATGGATGCGGCGCTTACTCAAGCACCTGACACCGCAGGGGGCGCTGGTGATCAATTTCGGTTCGTCCCAGGAGTTGAAAGCAAGTGCCTGGTTCAGCGATGCCACACTGCGGGACAAATTCCCCGCCGCCTTCAAACTGACCACCCCACTTTACGAGAACGCCATCGGTGCCTTTCTGCGCTTCGAGGCGGAGAGCGGTGAATTGCGCAATCAGCTGGCCAACTGGCCAGAGCTGAATGCGGCGAGGCAGAGCTGTCGACTCAACTACGCGATCCGCAAGCTTAAAGTGTGAGCGATGCGCTTGTGATTGCCACAATTAGTACCTATCTTTGGTTCTGACTGAAGTAACCGAATCTCCCCCATGTCTGCGGTAAAAGATCCCCTGCACAGAAGTATTGCCGAACAGCGTCAATCGCTGACGGCGATGATGAAACACCCCCTGCTTGAGTTGGCGCAACTGAGTGTGGCGACCTGGTATGAGCGGGAGCAACTGGATGCATTGCTGGTCGCGTCGCTGGGCAATATTCCCTTTTGCAAATACCTCTATGCGCTCGATTCGCACGGTGTGCAGATCAGCAGCAACATCAGTGCCGAAGGGGTGATCGAAAAGGATTTTGGCCGTGACCGCTCACACCGTCCCTACATGCAACAGGTCAAGGTGGGCACTAATTTCATGCTCTCCGAGGCCTATATCAGTCTGCGGGCTCGCCGCCCCTCACTGACCGCGCTGACCACCGTGTTTGACGCGGATGACAACCTGCTGGGTTACGTGGGTGCCGACTTCGACCTGCGCGATCTGCCGTTGACCCGTGAGCTTTACGATGAACCCACCGCCTGGCGGCAGATCAAAGGTGACCCGGCGATCCGCGGTGCGGTATTCCAGCAGACACGCAGTGAAAGTCGTATGGATCAGAACATCGATGTGGTGCTGGGTCTGATGGAGGAGCTGTTTCTGGAACACGGGATCTTTCACGCCAAACTGCACTTCTCCAGCAGTCGCGCCACGGTGTGGTTGACCGATGATCCCTATCGCTATCGCCTGCTCGATATCGATATGTTGATCGATCCCGATATCTGCCTGGCCTATCCGCGTCGTCCCTGGCCAGAAGGCGCCGTGATCCCGGCGGAGCGGGTTCGAGAGGTGCTGGATGGTTTACGTGACCTGCGCTTTATGGATGAGATGTTCTACCTGCGCGCAGGAGCACTGAACATATTTAACGGCATGGTCAGCCTGACCTTCTCCTGTGACGGCTCCCACTATATCCCCTGGCAGGAGTTCCTCAATAAGGAGCACGCTATCTGGACCGGGGATACCCGGAGGGGTTAGACAAAAAAGCCGGGTTGCCCCGGCTCTCTTTTGTTGTAGGACCTCAGCCGCCACTACTGCCGCTGGCGGGATCACTCCCGACGGGCCAGATCCTGGCCGCGCTGCCCATGCAGTTGGCGAGAAATTTGCTGCGTGCCTCGCCCTGCAGTTTGCTCTGTTCGGTCCATTGATCACACTGTTGCGCATAGAAGGTCTGTACCCGCGGATCACTTTCGTCCAGGGCATCGGCGGGCCACTGGGGAGAGGCGGCGTGTAGACTACCGGACAGACCCAGCATGGCAATGGTGATCAGATATTTGTTATGCATTGACTCCTCCAGATGGAACATTCATCGCTGACGGCGATTGCCGCGAGATGAGTTTGCATCAGGGCCAGAGCAAGTAAATCAATAAAAAAGCGTGGTAAAGATTCAAAAAAATGATGGAAAGGTATATGTGATTTCGCGCACACAAAGCCACAAATGACTACATAATGTATAGGGTTTTTCCTACATCATGTAATCCGCCACAGGACTATGATTTCTCCAGTGTCACAGGGAGTGGCACGAAGGAGTACCCCAAGGGGCAAGATAACGGACTATCGGGGCCATGGATGGCCTATTCTTTCATACCCCAAACCAAAGACAGGCGTTCAGCCTGTCTTTTTTTATGTCTCGATACCGGTGGAATTTGGCGCCACGGGACATATCCGGTGTATCCTCGCTCAAACCCATCAACTGGAGACACTTCTATGAGCGAGGGCAACGATCCCCGTCCCGCCATTCCGCCGCAACTCTTCTGGCGCATGCTGGTTGCCGGCAATCTGACCACACTGGTGGTACTGCTCATGGTGGCCCACTACGCGACCGCGGCCATCTTCATGCCAGAGGCAGGCGTCTGGCTGTTCCTCGCCGGTCTGGCCTCCATGGCGCCGGCACTGCTCTATCAGCGAAGTCTGGTACGCAAGCTACGGGAGCGTGCGCCGGGATCCCTGAGTGTTAACGCCCGTGCAGTGGAGCAGCTTAAAGAGGTGATTCTGGGCCTTGCCCTGGCTGAACTGCCGGGTCTGTTCGGTATCGCCTACTATCTCTTCAGCCATGATCGGGCCGGAATTGCCCTGTTGTTCGTCGCCTTCGCCGTACTGACCTGGCAATCAAAACCGAAAGATT
>JBNKBG010000125.1:0-3041 GCA_050287105.1 Thiohalomonadaceae bacterium | reverse complement strand
ACGATTATCGTCTGCTGGAGCAGGCCGCACTGAAGGTCAAACTGACCGAGCGTCTCTCACTGCAGGTCTCTTACGATTTGCGTTTCGATAGTGATCCGCCACTGGGAGTGGAGAAGCGCGACGCCACATTCAAGACATCGTTTTCAGTAGAATTCTAGGAAGTATAAACAACCGCGCAGGTTGTTTATCGGGCCGGGGGCATCCTCTCCCCCGGCACAATCTGCAGTGGCACTTAACCGTTGATAACACCAGCCTGAGTAAGGTTTGGACAATGCTGCAACAGGTCACCAGGGGTAACGAAGTAGGCCTCCTCGGTCTTGAGCATCGCCATAGCGTTGCTGGCCATACGCCGGGCGTTAGCCTGAAGCAGTTCATCATCGGGAGCAGTGACACCCGTTCGTACCATCTGCACCGCCTGGCCGAACTCATGAATCGCTACCACCAGTTCATCTTCCAACACTGGGGCAACCTCGGTAAGCATAGCGGGCGCTGCCTGTAACGCCTGCAACAGTTCACCGGCCAACTCCTCATCGCTCTGTATTTCAGGAGCCGCCATGAGCATGCCGCTATGAACCGAGATGGCCTCGCGGAAGGCCGGGGAAGTATCATTACGGATGCGGTCGATAGCCTGTTCAAGCAAACTTGGCACTGCGGCCGTAATATCCAGCGTCGAACCCAGCACACCATCCTTGATCCGTAACTGGTAATCAGTACCACCGTCCTCATAGCACTGAAAAACGAACTGCGAACAGACCATAGGCCGTTTTCCAGGGTATTTGTGTTCGTTGAAGTAAGTGATGATGGAGGCGGTAATCTTCTTCAGGATTTTGATGATGATCCGCTGCACCAGCGTGTCAGGAGCAAATTTTCGATAGATAAGTAACGCGCCAACAAGGTAAAGATTAGCGTTGGCATAGGGCTCCTCGGCGTTAAGGTAGCCGGTGGCAGCCTCAAGCACCGGATCGTAATTGCTCTGCGGCGGCGTACGACGCATCACCGATATGGTCCGGTCAACAAAGCGTTCATCTGCTGGGTTGGTTTGTACCGCAGGCGGGGTCTCTTCAACAATTATGCTGCTGGGGTTATAGGCCATTGCGGCATGGCTGACCGGAGCATCGGTGAGCCACATGATCGCCTTGGAAATAAGACTGCCCTCTTCGCCGGAAAACAGGAGGACGTCTCCCGGTTGTAAATCTTTGATTTCCATTTCATCACTCCTTGTGATCGCTATTCCCACAGGGGCATATTCATTTATGCCACCTCACTCTAACAACAGACATAGCACAATGCCTGTAAAGTAACTATTCATCCAACTCGTCGGCACAGACACGCTATACAGTAATATCCTGCCGAAGCATTTCTATCAATTGTGAATACCAGCACTCGACCGAGAGTTTTTCATCGGCCTCAATACCGTAGATCAGTAACTTCTGCGGCAACACATTCAATGCCTCTGCCATAGCCAATACTTCAGCGACTCCAAGACTATGACTGGAGGGGTGATCGGCTTGCGCCAACAGATCGGCAATTTGTAATCGCTGCACTGTGCCAACAGGCTGGCCTGATTGCATAGCGTCAATCAGTACCACGGTATGGCTATTCTCCAGTAGCGGGATCAATGTACTACCAGGCCGGTCCAGCACTAACAATTCGCTGCCGGGAGGAAGTGGATCGGTTTCCTCGCGCAGTCGTTCGATCGCCTGCCAACCAACCGCATCGGCACCAAACGGTGAACCGATACCGATCACGCGCAACGCAACTTCAGCGTCGTGTGACATTCACCTTAAGAAAGTGAGTGGAGCAGGAGATGCAGGGGTCATAGTTACGGATCACCTGTTCACCGCGCAGACGGATAGTGTCGTCATTATTATCAAAACCCAAACGTTCCAGTGAAAGCTTCAGGTCCTCTTCGATACGTGCCTGGTTTTGACTTGTAGGTGGGGTGATAGTCGCCTTGAGCACCTTGCCCTCACTATCCATTTCATAACGGTGCCAGAGAATGCCGCGTGGTGCCTCGGTACAGCCATAGCCGATACCCGCTCTGGGGGTAACTTTTACATGAGGCGTATTCGTGGGTTGATAGTTTTCCAGAATGGCGATCGCCTCCAGCAGGCAGTAGTGCAGTTCCGCGGCACGGGCCAGTGCACTGTGGAACATGTTTTTACTGGGAAAGCGGATACCTGTGTGCTTTAGCTCTTGTTGTACGGCATCGGGCAGTTGCGCCAAATTGAGATTGATCCGCGCCAGCGGTCCAACCAGATAGGGGATACCCTCCTCCCCCTCTTTATACCCACCGGGATAATAGCGACCATGCAGTGCGGTGGAATGCGGCATATGGATCTCACGGAAATAGTCGTGAAATTCACTGCTGGCAATATCGAGGCCATCACTGCTGATGATGCGACCCTCATTAAACGGGTATTCATCGGCGTGACGCATGGCGACGCTAACAAACTCCTGCTCATCATCGGGCAGTGGCAGTGTCGCAACCCACGCCACCAGCGATTCCGCAATCGGCAACGCCTCACGGCACTCCTGCAACAGTGAGTGCATCGTCTTGCGATCTGGCGAGTGGTAGAAACCACCGACCAAGGCGCCAACCGGATGCACGGAACGACCACCAAGGGCGCGTAACAGTTTATTGCCCAACGCCTGCAACTTCAGACCGCGCTTGACCTCTTCCGGATATTTACCCGCCATCTCGATGGCATTACCACAACCGAGAAAATCAGGTGCCGCCAGAAGATGAATGTGCAGGGCATGGGATTCGATCCACTCACCACAATAAAACAGGCGACGCATCGTGCGCACCCAGGGACCAGGGTCGACACCAAAGATCGATTCGATGGCGTGACTGGAACTCATCTGATAAGCCACCGGGCAGATGCCGCAGATACGGGCAACGATATCTGGCACTTCTGTGTAACTACGCCCTTCAAGAAATTTTTCGAACAAACGCGGTGGCTCGAAGATCCGCAGTTGCACCCGCTCAATCTTGCCGTCGCGCACATCCAGATCGAGCGCACCTTCACCCTCGACAC
>JBNKBG010000124.1:0-3163 GCA_050287105.1 Thiohalomonadaceae bacterium | reverse complement strand
GAGCCGTTCACGGCCGCGCATCGGCTGGTAGAGTTCGGTGCCGGTGGTGCCGCCGTCGATCACTTCCACCTCTTCGGGGATGTGATAGCGGCTCTCCAGCAGTTCGGCGACGCGGACGCCGACGCCCTCGTCCTGCATCAGGATGTTGCCCAGTCCGATAACGAGTATGGGTGCCATGGTGGTGCCTCTTCTGATGTTTTAAAAAGCTTGCCTCGCGCAAAGGCGCCAAGACGCCAAGGAATCAATAGCTTTGCGTCTTGGCGCCTTTGCGCGAGCAATACTCAGTTAAAAACCATGAACAGTCCGGCGCCTGCGGTGCCAAGGCCAAGCAGGCGACGACCGAAGCCACGGAACAGGCTGTAGCCGATGGCGATACCACCGAGGTGCAGCACGGCGGTGACCAGGGCGAAGCCGATGGCGTAGGTGAAGGTGGCGGTGCCTGCTGCCATCTCCAGCGCGTGGGCCTGACCGTGGAACATGCCGAACAGGGCGACCAGCGCCATCCCCGGAACCAGCGGCATGCGGATGTTGAATGCCACCAGCAGGCCGAGTACGACGACGGAAGCGAGGATCAGCGGCTCCATCATCGGCAGGGCGATCCCGGCGAAGCCGAGTCCGGCCCCGGCCAGCATCATGCCGACAAAAGAAGCGGGCAGAAGCCACAGCGCTCTGCCGCCCGCGTAAGCGGCCCAAAGGCCTACCGCAATCATCGCCAGCATGTGGTCCAGTCCGCTCAGCGGGTGGATCATGCCGTGCCACAGACCGCCGTCGGTGTAGTGGCCGGTGTGTGCCAGGGCCAGGCCCGGGCTAAGCATCAGTGCCAGTACGGCGGCGGTTTTTTTGAATTGGTTCATCATCTCTTTACTCCTCCTCATTACAGCGCCTGGACCTTGACGATCTCCTGCTGTTCAGTGTCGACCATATGTATGGCACATGCAATGCAGGGGTCAAAAGAATGGACAGTGCGTAGCACCTCCAGTGGCTTTTCCGGATCGGCAACAGGGTTATCCATCAGCGACGCTTCGTAGGGTCCGATTTCGTCGTTCTGGTCACGCGGGCCGGAGTTCCAGGTGCTGGGAACCACTGCCTGGTAGTTTTTGATCTTGCCATCCTCAATAACCACCCAGTGCGACAGGGTGCCGCGCGGCGCTTCGTGGAAACCGAAACCGCGGATCTCGCCCTTGGGGAAGACCGGCGGGTTGAAGGTGTCGGTGTCGCCGGTGCCGATGTTGTCGACCAGCTTCTGCCACTGCTGCTTGAGGGTATCGAGCATCACACCGCAACGGACCGCACGGGCGGCGTGGCGGCCGATGGTGGAGTGCAGCGCGGTGATCGGGATGTCCGGCTTGCCGGAGACGCCGCGCAGTACGCCCATCGCATCGTTGAGATACCTGGTGGCCCCTGCGTGGCCGGAGGCGACCATGACGAAGACGTTGGCCAGCGGACCGACCTGGGCGCGCTTGCCGTAGAAGGTCGGCGCCTTGACCCAGGAGTATTTGCCCTCGTCCTGGAAGTCGGTGTAGTGCGGCTCGGTTTCGCCGTCGTAGGGGTGCAGCGCCGCTTCGCCTTCGTACCAGGAGTGCTTGGAGCTCTCCGCCACGCCGTCGCGGAAGTAGGCGTCGCCATGGGTGTTGATCGGCTTGAAGGTGCTGAGGTCGCCGTTCTCGATGTAGCCGCCGGGCAGGTCGAAGATGGTGCCTTTGCTGTCCTGCGGGCAGTCGGGAACGGAGAGGTAGTTGGTGATGCCCTTACCGTAACCGGCCCAGTCGAGATAGAAGGCGCCGACCGCCGGGACGTCGCTCATGTAGACCGATTTGACGAAGTGGTCCAGCTTGTCGATCCAGCCCTTGATCATCATCAGGCGCTCCATGTTGAGCACCGACTGGGCGTTGAGGTTGATCGAGTTACTGATACCGCCCACCGCCAGGTTCTGGATGTGCGGCGACTTGCCGCCAAGCACGGCGACGATCTTGTTGGCGTAGTTCTGGACTTCCAGCGCCTGCAGGTAGTGCGCGACCGCCAGCAGGTTGACCTCCGGCGGCAGTTTCATTGCCGGGTGGCCCCAGTAGCCGGAGGCGAACGGGCCGAGCTGGCCGCTGCTGACGAAGGCCTTGAGGCGATCCTGTACCGCCTTCATTTCGTGCGGGCCGTTGAGGCCCCAGTCGGAGAGGGATTCGGCCAGTTGCGCCGCTTTTTTCGGATCAGCTTTCAGTGCGGAAACCACGTCGACCCAATCCACCGCCGAGAGGTGGTAGAAGTGGACGATGTGGTCCTGTACCGCGTGGGCGGTTTGAATGATGTTGCGCACCAGTTGTGCGTTGACCGGCACTTCCATCTGCAGCGCGTTCTCTACCGCGCGTACCGAGGTGATGGCGTGTACCGTGGTGCAGACACCGCAGAAGCGTTGGGTGAAGAGCCATGCCTCGCGCGGGTCGCGGCCGACGAGGATCTTTTCGATACCGCGCCACATCTGGCCCGATGACCAGGCCTTGGTGACTTTACCTTTATCTACCTCGACATCGATACGCAGGTGGCCTTCGATGCGGGTAACCGGGTCAACAGTTATACGTGTAGTCACTTTGTATTCTCCTCTCTGAATTCTTTGTTATGCGCGCTCGGCGTCATGCAACACCGGCAGCATCTTGACCAGTACGATGTAGGCCATGATTTCGAAGGCGATGATCCCTACGGTCACCATGATCTCCGGCACCGACGGGTAGTAGCTGTAACCCGGGCCGGGATTGAAGGTGATGAGGTAGGCGTTGAAGCGCCACAGGGCACCGGCGAAGAGCATCGATACCGCTGCATAGAGCAGGTGCTTGCCGCTTTGTCGCCGTGTTGCCGAAGTCAGGATCACCAACGGCACCACGAACAGTGCGATTTCGATCCAGAACATCAGCGAGGCGAAGTCGAAGGCGAAGGCCATGCCGAGTTTGCCGCGCAGCAGCAGTTCGCCGAAGCGCACCAGCAGGAAGCCGCCGAGCAGCCAGATGATGGCGTGTGACAGACCGGACAGCAGATGGCTCTCGGAAGGACGTTTGAAACCGACGGTCACCATCGATGCCTCGAACAGCACGATGGAGAAGCCCATGGTCACCGCACTGAGGATCGCCAGCAGCGGCAGCAACTCCATGCTCTGCCACAGCGGATGGACCTTGTAGCC
>JBNKBG010000123.1:0-3356 GCA_050287105.1 Thiohalomonadaceae bacterium | reverse complement strand
TCCATGCCTTACACCAAAGAGCACAAAGACCGCAGCCGTGAGCGAATCCTGCAAAGTGCCGCACGCCTGTTTCCTCGTCTCGGTTACGATGAGGTTTCCATAGATATGCTGATGCAGGAGGCGGGGCTAACCCGCGGCGCCTTCTACGCCCACTTTGGCAACAAGGCGGAGGTCTACGCCGAGGCCATTGTCTATACCGCACGTAATAGTGCGTTTGCCAGCGACGGGCAGGATGAAGGGTGGCTATGCAGTGCCATTGATGCCTATCTAAGTCGGGAGCATATTGATGATAGAACCTTTCCCTGCCCTCTCGCCTTCCTTGTCACTGACGTTAATCGCCGTGACAGAACCGTACGCAGCACCTACACGCGAGTATACAAAAGTCTTAATTGTCGGCTTGGCAAACTGTCGAACGCCGACGACGCAGAAACCGTCATGGCGGCCACGGCGATGATGATCGGTGGTGTAGCGGTGGCCCGTGCGCTGGATGACCAGCGTACTGCCGATAAGCTTCTGGCGACCTGCAGGGAGGCGGTTAAAGGGTTATTAAATATCGTTTAATACATATTGAATAGTCGTTAAGGCGGATAGCACTCAATCACACCGGTTACCTTGTTTTTCAGGCGGGTTTGGCTAATCATTCTATATGTTTTGGCACTGCCGACCTCAGGGGAATACAGATGCATACACCATTCACCATTGAACACGTCAAAGAGGGCAACTACATTCTAATTCGTGTTTTCGCTCCGGTTACCCGCGAGCTAGCGGCCGAGTTTACACAACAGGCACAGGAGGCGGTTAAGCGACTGGGGTGCAATGGTTCTCTGGCCGATGTGCGGGGTTTTCCAAATGTGAGTTCAGTAAATGACAACGTCGAATATTCCGCTTGGGAGCTGAAGGTGTCGGGGGCTCAAGCAGATATGAAGCGGGCAATCTTAATCGATGCGGATGATAATACGCACGATATACCGATACTGGCGATGCGCGAAATGGGATACAACGCGAAAGACTTCACCGACGAACAGGAAGCCATCGCCTGGTTAACCGGAGCAAGCTAAGTCGAGCTGTTCAGGCGACTAGTGATAGCAGCACAAAAAAAGGGGCGCCTTTAGCGCCCCTTATTATTTTCAGGAGTAACCCGCGATTCGTGCCAGCACCCACCAGAAGGCATAGGCCTTACGGTTTGCGGTGATGTACTGGGTGTTGTGCGCGCCGACTGTGGCTGTACCGCCGGGGGCATCCTTGCTCTCGTACCAGTGACTGCCCAGGGTATGACTATTCTCCCAGTCTTCATAGAAATTGCCGCTATAGGTTGCTGAATCCCCGTTGTCCCCGGCATCTTCGTAGTAGGTATCGTCCATGGCATGGGTGTCGATGGAGTAGTAGTCGATGCAGAAGTAGTGATGCGCGTTGCAGTAGTCGGTGATCAGGGCGGCCTGCTCACGTGGGTTGCCTGTACCGGTGTTACTTCCAGCAACCGCATGACCGGTCATGAAGATGAAGGTGACAGCATTGGCGCGTTGGCCGATTCCGCTGCCGATCTTGCTGCCACCCGGACCGTATTCGTTGATCAGCGTCTGCATCGAACTCAGATAGTTGGCGACCGAGTGGCCGGTGATGTCGCACCAGGACCACATCATGACATTGATCGCCGCGTTGGCCGGATCGTCAAGGTAGTTTCGGACCTGGGTGATCCAGGCACTCCAGTCGGCGTCGGCGGTCGACAGATCCGGGTAAGCACCGCCGATTTCGTTGTCACGGAAATCGAGCCTGGTCGGGTCGGCGGCACTGTTCATGGTGATGGCGAATTTTGTATCGTCGCCGGTTTTGTAGTCGGGCAGACCGTAGGCACCGTAACTGACGTGGGTGCCGTGAGAGGTGTGGTTATAGGCCACATGCAGGGTGGTTCGCGCCTGATTGATGTAACTGTCCGGGATCGCTCGCAGTGTGGACTCGGTCGCCACCTGATAACCCGCGACATATTGGGAGGTGCTGTTTACACCGCCACCGGAACCACCGCAGCCAGCGACGAACAGGATGGACAGCAGGGATAGAAATTGACTGATACGCATAGTCATGGGGACCTCCCGCTCGGGGTTAAATAACCACTTTTATATTAAGGTTATATAACCCAAAAACTCATTCCAATGTGTGATTTCTATCGATTTTCGTCTTTTTCCGTGCGGTCGCTACGAAAACGCTTGCGGTATTGCGACGGGGATAAACCTGTCTGGCGGGTAAAAAGGAGGCGAAACGAAGAGAGGTCGGTGTAGCCGACACTGATGGCAATCTGTTCAACGCTTCGGCTGCTGGTTTCCAGCAATGCCTTGGCCCGATCCACGCGCAATGCCTGGAGGTAGGCCAGTGGGGTTTCATTGGTTGCATTGCGGAAACGGCGATGCAGGGTGCGGTAACTGACATGCAACCGGGCAGCCAGCTCAGAGGCGGAAAACGTTTCCTGTAGCCGCTGCTCCATCTGTTCGACGGCAGCGGCCACCAGTGGATCGGTAAAATCGCGTTGCAAGGTGACAAAGGCCTGCTGCGAGGTATTGCCCTCATCCACCAGCATAATGGATGCAACCTGGCGTGCTGCCGCGTGGCCGATGAGTCGTCGCAGGATTTGCAGCGAGAGCAGGGTATGGGCGGTCATCGCCCCGGCGGTAAGCAGGTTGCCGTCCTCCACCAGCGCCTTTGCCGCATCGAGCCGGACTTTGGGGTAGCGCATCCGGAACACGTCACGCAGCCACCAGGTGGTGGTGGCTGCATGCCCGTCCAGCAAGCCGCTCTCCGCCAGGACGAAGGTGCCGTAACAACTGGCGGCAATCAGCGTGGTGGGCGGCAGGGTTTTCAGCAGGGTGATGACCGGTTGCCAGGAACTCTCCAGCCGCTGGAATAATTCAGCGGTATCGCTGGCGAAGAAGCCGGGCAGGATCACCGCATCGAAGTCGGTAAGCTGTTGCGGCAATCGTTTGGTATCGAGCGATAGTCCGTCCGCGAGTGCCAATCGGCCGCCCTTGGCGGAGAAACATTCGAGATGCAGATCGGCATCGGCAACAAAACGTGCCGCGATCCTGAACATGTCGAGGGTGGCGGTGACACTGGATGGCGTGGCGCCGGGTTCCAGTAGCATGGCGATTTTAGGCATGGCAGAACTCACACAGTAAACGTCAATTCTGCCACTACGGCGCCGGGCGTTTCAAGGCGATGCTCTCCACTCCCAATATGGAGAGATCGTTATGTATAGAGTTATCGCTTACCTGTTATTGCTTTTTCCCCTGCTGCTTTCGGCAGCAGAGACACCGCAGACGCTGTTGCAGATGGCGGGCGCCGGGCGAGCCCCGGCAACGTTGTCTGAG
>JBNKBG010000122.1:0-3380 GCA_050287105.1 Thiohalomonadaceae bacterium | reverse complement strand
CCGGGTCATGAGGTTGTTGCAGGGATCAATTTCGAGATTATGAAGGTTGTGCGCATTAAGCGGGGGTAACTTAGAATCGTAATATACATGCCAGAAGGAGGGGTGATGCGAGCACTAATTATTATGTTATTTGGTTTGTACGGCTCATGGTCTTTCATTGATATTCACTCAAAAAGCGTTTTGTATAACGCCATTGCGCCACTGATCTTTATTCTCCTTCTTGTTGTGCTGGTTTTCTGGCTGGTGCTTAAGTTTGGCTCCAGCAGAGGAAGTGGCGATTCAGGAGGAGGCTGGAGCGATAGCGGTTCTGGCTTTGGAGATGGATTCTTTGATGCTGGTAGTGATGGCGGAGGTGGAGATGGCGGCGGTGGGGACTGATAAGAGCTGGCAGTTCAAATAAAGCCCCTTCATTTCTGAAGGGGCTTTTTTGTTTTACTCTTCCCAGGCAACAATACGACGATATTTAGTTCCGTGACACTTGGGGCAGGGTGGGATGTGTCCGGTTTTATGAAAGTGCATCAGCTCGCCGCAGCTTTTGCATTGCAGGGTACCGATACCGGTGACTTCGCCGGTGTGCCATTCGCCGATGGCATTGGCGCGCTCCTTGATTTCGGCGAGAGCGTTGCGGGTGTGGTCCACCATGTTGCTAAAAACATCCAGCAGGGTGTTTTCCACCACCTTGATGTCGAAGCGCAACCAGTCACGTAGTTCATCTCCCGATTTTTCGACGAACTTCGCGGCGTCTTCCAGATCGCGCATGATGTAGATACTGACCAGGTCAGCCTCTTCACGGGTGAGTTCACCCAGTTCGGAGGCTTTCTCCATCGCCATCTCCAACGCTTCGCCCAGATTCTTCTCCGCCTTGTCCATGGTTTCGCGTGTGCGTAACAGCATCAGGTCGTAGGCATCAGTGAGTTTCTTTGCCACGTCATCCGGTAGCGGGTTGTTCATACTCGTCTCCCTTTCTTAGATAGCCTGTCTGTTTTTAAGGTAGCAGGTAACAGGTGCCAGGTCGCAGGTTTTTATCCCGTTACCCGTCACCTGTGACCTTTTCCAGTTTCCGATAGAGCGTCCGCTCGCTGACCCCCAGCTGTTCTGCCAACCAGCCTTTGTCATTGGGATAGGTGTTGATCGCCCAGCGCAGGTAGTGCTGTTCCAGGTCGCGTAAGGGCAGGAGATTCTCGAAACCCTTTCCACTGGCTTGTTCACCCTTTTGCGGCACTGCTTTTGTCGCGTTACAGATGCCGGGGAAGTGGCGCGGTTCCAGTCGATCGTCGTCGGTCAGCAGGATTGCCCGTTCCAGCAGGTTACGCAGTTCGCGGATGTTGCCGGGGAAGTGGTAGCCCTTAAGGCAGTTCAGCGCGTCACTGGTGAGCTTCAGGGCGCGCCCCGGCGCGAGTCGTTGCAGTAGCGAGTCACAGAGCAGCGGCAGGTCGCCACCACGCTCGCGCAGGGCGGGAAGCACGATGGGAAAGACGCTGATTCGGAAGTAGAGATCACGGCGGAAGTCGCCCTTTTCGACCATCTCCTCCAGTCCGCGGTGGGTGGCACAGACCAGTCGGAACTCCGCCTGGCGCGGTTCGACGCTACCGACCCGGCGGTAGGTGCCGGTCTCCAGCAAACGCAGCAGTTTGACCTGAAGGTTGAGCGGGATGTCGCCGATCTCATCGAGGAACAGGGTGCCGCCGCGGGCCGACTCCACCAGCCCCTGTTTCTGGGTATGGGCACCGGTGAATGCCCCCTTTTCGTGACCGAAGAGTTCGCTCTCGAACAGGCTTTCGCTCAGACCGGAGCACTCCACCGGTACAAACGGCCCGTTGGCGCGTTCACTGGCACGGTGCACCGCCAGCGCTGCCAGCTCCTTACCGGTACCGGACTCGCCCAGTAGCAGCACTGTGGCTTCACTGGGGGCGACCCGTCCCACCAGTTCCATGGTATGGGTGAAGGCCTTTGAGCGACCCACCAGCTTCTGCCGGTCGCCTTTGGCACTCACCAGGGTGCGCATGATCTCGACAAAGGCACTGGCATGGCCAGATTCGTTGTGGATGGGACAGAGCTCCACGTCCACATGCTCTTCACCCTGAGGGGTATGGTGCAGATGAAGTACCCTGTGTGGGTTGCCCGATTCCAGGCTGGCCTGCATCGGGCAGTTCTCTCCCATCTCGTGGCAGGGGCGTTGATAGTGGTGGGAGACCTCATAGCAGCGCCGACCAACCACCGTGTCGGCCTCCTCGCCGTGCTGGCGGACATAGTGGCGGTTGGTTGCCAGGATCTCGTACTCGGGACTGATCAGCACGGCGGGATCGTGGAATCCCTCCAGCATGCTGGTGAACTCACTGATACACCATTTCTGTTGCGGCATAATTTTCTGCGCCATATTCGTCAAGGTTGACAGATTATTTGCCACTTTTGGCAAAATATCTATGGATACCTGCTGGTTGGCACGCTTTTTTCGGTTACAAATGTTGCTAATTGAGCCAGGTCAAAGAAATATTTTCTGTTACATCAATGAGATAACGTTAAATTTTGCCTGTGGCCAAAAACTTGGCCCGCCCATTGCAATGACTATGGCGTACAGGAATTGGTGAGTTGTCCTGAGACAAGACTGCCAATGCGCAGTCGCCAATTCCAACAGTTTTTTGCTGTGGTAGTAAGTGTGGTGCTTGCGGCGTCAGTGATCTGGTCCCCCCGGAGATCGGCCGCATTTTGAAAATGCAGGAGAGGTCTGACTCCTCCTTTCTCTTCCTGCACTCAGGTGGGCGCATCCCTCGCCCACCTTTTTTTTCGCCTTTTTTCTGCCCCTTAGGCCTCCCCGTTATTGTGGCTCGTCGGTCTCCTGAGCTATCCTAGTCGGCTTGTTTTTCAATAAATTACAGGCACTATCGATGGCGTTCGACGAGCAGTACAAACCCGAAGAGATTGAGGAATCGGCACGACAATTCTGGGAGAAGGCGCAATCCTTCAAGGCCCACGACGATCCTTCGCGTGAAAAGTACTACTGCCTCTCCATGTTCCCCTATCCCAGCGGACGCCTGCACATGGGTCATGTGCGCAACTACACCATCGGCGATGTGATTGCCCGCTACCAGCGCATGCTGGGCAAGAACGTGCTCCAGCCGATGGGTTGGGACGCCTTCGGTCTGCCCGCCGAGAACGCGGCGATGAATAACGGCGTGCCGCCCGCGGCCTGGACCTACGACAACATCGACTACATGCGCAATCAGCTCCAGTTGCTCGGCTTCGCCGTGGACTGGTCGCGCGAGGTCGCCACCTGTAAGCCCGATTACTACCGCTGGAACCAGTGGCTGTTCCTGCGCTTGCTGGAGAAGGGCATCGTCTACCAGAAGACCGGCACGGTGAACTGGGACCCGATCGACCAG
>JBNKBG010000121.1:0-3396 GCA_050287105.1 Thiohalomonadaceae bacterium | reverse complement strand
AAAGGCTTCATCATCAACCGCTTCCGCGGCGACATCGCCCTGCTGCAACCGGGCCTCGACTGGCTGGAAGAGAAAACGGGCAAACCGGTGTTCGGCGTGCTGCCCTACCTGCACGGCCTCCACCTGGAGGCGGAAGACGCGCTGCCGCGTGACGCCGACAGCCACGACACTTCGTTCCGCATCGTCGTCCCGGTACTACCGCGGATCAGCAACCACACCGATCTCGATCCCCTACGCCACCATCCCGGCGTCACGGTGGAATTCATCCCACCCGGCGACACACCGCCACCCGCCGACCTGGTGATCCTCCCCGGCAGCAAAAACGTGCGCGCCGATCTCGCCTGGTTGAAGCAGCATGGCTGGGACGACTACCTGCAACACCACCTGCGCTACGGCGGCAAGGTGATCGGCATCTGCGGCGGCTTCCAGATGCTGGGCGAGGCGATCCATGACCCGCAGGGACTGGAGAATAAAGCGGGCAGCAGTGACGGACTCGGCCTGCTGCCGATGCAGACCACCCTGGAAAACGAAAAACAGCTCACCCGTGTCAGCGGTTGGCTGACCCTCGACGACGCGCCGGTAGAGGGCTACGAGATCCACATGGGTATCACCACCGGCCCGGCACTCGAGAGGCCCGCCGTCCAACTCGGCGATAAAAACGACGGCGCCATCAGCGAAGACGGCCAGGTACTCGGCACCTACCTCCACGGCCTGTTCGAGCGCCACGAAGCCTGTGACGCCCTGCTCCTCTGGGCCGGATTGAAAGAAAAACAGGCCATCGACTATCACGCCTTACGTGAACGTGAGATCGACCGACTTGCCGATAACATGGAACAGCATCTCGACATGGCACGAATAGAAGAGCTGTTTATCGGAAAGGCATAACCGCCAAACTCACGTATAATCACGCCCCATGGACCTGACCCCACTCAATCAAACCCTCGCCCGTATCGAAGCCGACCCGCGCTCCGGCCAGTCGCTGCTGCTCTACGCGCTAATGAAAACGCTCTCCATTCCCCAGGGCGGTCACTCCTATCTGCTGACCAAACTGAAGGAGATGGACCCGGAGACACGCCAGCTCGCCTATGGCCTGATGGAACTGATGGCCCAGGGCGCCACCGCCAAGGAAGAGTGGAAACTGGCCGAAGCGAAGATGGACCGTGCCATCGGGGCAGGCTAATGAGCGAACGTTTCTGGGAAACAAAAAGCCTCGCCGAGATGAATCGCGAGGAATGGGAAAGTCTCTGCGACGGCTGTGCCCGCTGCTGCCTGCTCAAACTGGAAGATGAAGATACCAACGAACTCTTCTACACCAGCGTCGTCTGCCGCTACCTGGATCGCGAACAGTGCAGCTGTAACATCTACAGCGAGCGTACCACCCTAGTCCCCGACTGCCTGGAACTCGACACCTCCATCATCCAGCACCTCAACTGGATGCCCAACAGTTGCGCCTATCGGTTATTGGGTGAAGGCAAACCGCTACCTGAATGGCACCCATTGGTTAGTGGCACAAAGAAGAGCGTAAAGGATGCGGGAATAACGGTGACCAACTTCGCCATCAGCGAAGACGAAGTGGCATCGATAGAAGATCTGGAAAACTACATTATCGATTAACTACACAACACACGCGCCCGAATAACGGGCGTGTGTGTTGCCATAGCAGAAACTATCTAAGGCTCTATCGGCTGACTTATCTCCTGAGGCACAAGCCGAAACTTAATCGGATTAGCTATCGTCATACCAGTGGTATCTCCACTAAGGGTAACGGTGTAAGTTCCGACCATGGATGGATCGATTGCTTTAACAACCCCGACAACCGATGGACTGCTACCACCCGCGGTAGTTGTGGGTCCGATTTCGGAATAACCACTGCCAGTGTTGTAGTAGATATGTGACACCGCAGGGAATGTCGTTACAGTTACTCCTGCTATGGCATTATCCGCAGCATCCCTCACATTCAGTGCAAATCCGGGATCTGTATCAAGATTTACACCAAGGGCCGATTCAAGAACACTGACGTGGGCCTCGTCAGGCAAATAGATCGTAATATTCCTATCGGCTATCTCGTTCTGGATCTCCATGTTTGTTGGGTGATAATACATACCGTCATAGGTAATACCGGAATTGTGCAGAAAGAAATCCTGGTTAACGTTTACTGCAAGGGAGTAATTGCCCAACGCATCGGTGTGAGTATTGTCGATGATAGTACCATCTGCGGCATAGCGTGCCTCAACTGACACATTGGGAATGAGTGCACCACCCTCGGATGCCTTGACGACACCACTGATATTGATCGTCTGCGGTGCTGCACAGACAACCTGTACATCGGTCACATTAGCCCCATTGATAAAGCCACTACTATTGGTCACTGCACAGTAATCAGTATCGGGATGCGTAGCGACCGTCACACCATACACGCCACCGTCGGCAATAGTTGTGGCAAAGGTAAAGCTCCCGTTAGTCGACATCGTAAGATGATCGCCATTTTCATCCTGAAGATTATGCAAGGTAACCGACTGTGCCGAGAGCAGGCCAGAAACCGTTCCACCCACGGTATACGTTGGGTCATCCCATGGGCAGCCGCTTAGTAGAATGGACAGTAGAAACAGGATAATTCCGCTAAAGATATAATTTCCTGACTTTGACATCATATAACCCTCCCTGTCGATGAGAACGAGATTCGTTCAAGACACTTCATAAAAGATCATAGGACAGAAAGCGGTTAAGACAATGACCTGGCTCAATTCACAATATGTGACGTTTATTTATCCCAACGCTGCCAGGGTGTCAGCTTCAACGAAATGTAAATGCAGCTTCGCATCCTTGGCGGCTATAGCTGAAAATAGACCCAGAATATTCTCTTCTAGAACCTGATTGTCATAGGAATGTAAGACCAACCTGAAGCGATTATAGCCGTGTAAATCCCTGTCCTGCTTTCCAGCAGCAATTAACTTGCCGATGTTAGTGGTAACAATTGCAACAGGTGTGTTAGGCAGGATGTAAATCAGGAGGGTGTCGCCAATAACGATTCGGATAGCAGTCGCCATATCGGGATCGAGTTCGACATTCGATATTTCGATTTTATTGAAGACCTCATCCGGGCAGCCGCAACCGAGGACATCACGCACAAAGGCAGTAATCTTCTCGTTGCGTAGAGAGTGATTCGTCATTCAAACAACAACCCGATTTCGACCATCTTCCTTGGCGCGATACAGTTTCACATCACAGGACTTCAACCAGTCTGTCACATCCATGTCATTGCGAAGACGACTGACACCAATACTGAGCGTAATCTTTCGATCGACGATGAGTAAGCTGTGCTCCACCTCATGGCGTAGCTTCTCAGCCATCTTCGCCCCATGATGCTCATCGGTATTGTGGGCAAGCAGAAGAAAC
>JBNKBG010000120.1:0-3441 GCA_050287105.1 Thiohalomonadaceae bacterium | reverse complement strand
GCCACTGTCGATGCGTTGGTTGAACTCGAACAGTGCCGCACCGGCTTTCTTCAATTGCAGCGGGCTGAAGGGTCTGCCACAGAGCAGCAGTCCAGCGAAGTTACTGAGCGAGGGTTCGTGACCGACGATCACCAGTGGCGCGGTGACCTGCTGTTTCTGTAGTACCGCAATGAGCTGGTGCAGAGAGTGACCGGGGGATAGCTCCTCGATGATATCCATGTGGACCGCATCATATTGGGCGGCGAGGATCTCGGCGGTCTGGCGGGCGCGTAGTAGCGGGCTACTCAGGATCAGCGCCGGTTCTTCGATCGCCCGTTTGATACCGGCGGCGACCTGCACCATGCGTTCGCGTCCCTTGTCGGTCAGGGGACGCTCAAAATCACTGAGGGAGAGGGCGTCGGCTTCGTCCCGCTCCATGGCGATGGCGTGACGGAGGATAAGTAGTTGCGGCATTTCCTTGTTCCTTTCTCTACGGGTGGGTGAGAAATCGATACGGTACAGCCGTGTTGTGACGCTATTTTTTCACTAATCCCTTGAGCCGGTAAAGTTGCTCCAGTGCCTCTTTGGGACTGAGATTGTCCGGCTCGAGCTCCTCAACGGCCTCATGCAGGGGATCGGGGGCTTCCGTCTGGAACAGGCCCAGTTGATGATCCGTCGAGGTTCGATCCGCCATCTCGGCACTGCCGTTTTCCAACGCGATCAGTTTCTCTCGCGCCAGCGCCACCACCTCACGGGGGACCCCGGCCAGTCGCGCCACCTGCAGACCATAGCTCTGGTTGGCGGGACCCTCTTTGACGCTATGGAGAAAGATGATCTCCTCGCCGTGCTCGGTCGCATCCAGATGGACGTTGGCAACACCGTCGAGGGTCTCGGGCAGGGCGGTCAGTTCGAAATAGTGGGTGGCGAAGAGGGTGAAGGCACGCAGTTGCCGCGCCAGTTGGCAGGCGCAGGCCCAGGCCAGCGACATGCCATCGAAGGTGGAGGTGCCGCGGCCGATCTCATCCATCAGCACCAGACTCTGCGCGGTGGCGTTGTTGAGAATGTTGGCGGTTTCGGTCATCTCCACCATGAAGGTGGAGCGGCCGGTGGCCAGGTCGTCGGAGGCGCCGATGCGGGTGAAGATGCGATCGAAGTTGCCGATGCGGGCGCTGGTTGCCGGGATGAAGCTGCCGATGTGGGCCAGCAATACGATCAACGCGGTCTGGCGCATGTAGGTCGATTTGCCGCCCATGTTGGGGCCGGTGACGATGAGCATGCGGCGGTTTTCATCGAGCGTGATGTCGTTGGGTACGAAGGGGTCATCGAGCATCTGTTCCACCACCAGGTGACGTCCGCCGCGGATATCGAGTCCCGCTTTGTCGGTCAGTTCCGGGCATACCAGATCGAGCGCCTCGGCCCGTTCTGCAAGGTTGTTGAGGGCGTCCAGTTCCGCCAGTGCGGCGGCGCACCCCTGTAGACCAGCCAGATCATGGCAAAGGGTATCGAGCAGCTCTTCGTAGAGCAGCTTCTCCCGCGACAGGGCGCGTTCGGCGGCGGAGAGCGCCTTGTCCTCAAAGGCCTTGAGTTCCGGGGTGATGTAACGCTCAGCGGCCTTGAGGGTCTGCCGCCGTTGATAATCTTCTGGCACCTTGCCGCTCTGGGCGCGGGAGACCTCGATGTAGTAGCCGTGTACCCGGTTGTAGCTCACCTTGAGGGTGGGGATACCGCTGCGCTCCCGCTCCCGCTGCTCCAGATCGAGTAGAAACTGGGCGGCGTTTTCACGGATGGCACGCAGCTCGTCCAGTTCGGTGTCGTAACCGGCGGCGATCACCCCACCGTCGCGGATCAGCTGGGGTGGCTCCTCGATCAGTGCCCGTTGCAGCAGGGTATGGATCTCTGGCCAGGTGGCAATACGCAGCAGTAACGTCTGTATCAGGGATGCGTCGTTACTGCGCAACAGTTCATGTAGTGCCGGGAGACGTCCGAGGGCGTCGCGGAGTCGGGTCAGGTCGCGGGGACGCGCCGATTTAAGGGCGATACGGCTGAGGATACGTTCAATGTCGCCAATACCTCGCAACTGGTCGTGCAGCGCCTCGAAGAGACTCTGTTGTAACAGGCCGGTGATCGCCTGTTGGCGGGCGGCGAGTTGTTGCCGATCCCGTAGCGGGCGGTTGAGCCAGCGGCGCAACAGGCGACTGCCCATGGGTGTCGCGGTGTTGTCCAGTACCCCGGCCAGGGTGCGGCGATGGTCGCCGCCCAGGTGATACTCCAGTTCCAGGTTGCGACGGCTGGCGGCATCGAGCAGCAGCGCATCATCGCGCTGTTCGACCGTGAGGCCGCGCAGGTGTGGCAGGGCGGTGCGCTGGGTATCCTGAACATATTGCAGCAGTGCCCCGGCAGCGCCGATGGCCAGCGGCATGTCGGCGCAACCAAAACCGCTCAGATCGCGGGTGCCGAACTGGGTGACAAGCAAGCGCTCGGCGCTGTCGCGCTCGAAGCGCCAGGGTGGCAGCTGCTTTCTACTGGCGGCACACTCTATCTGCTGCCCTTCAGCCAGCAGCAGTTCCGCCGGGCGTAACCGTTCCAGTTCAGAGGCGAGGCTCTCGTCACCGTTCAACTCCTGTACCACAAAACGGCCGCTGGTCAGATCCAGAGTGGCCAGGCCAAAACTTTCGCCATTGGCGGCGATGGCGCTGATTAGGTTGTCGCGTCGCTCCTCCAGCAGGGCCTCGTCGGTGACCGTACCGGGGGTAACGATACGCATCACCTGGCGCTCGACGGGCCCCTTGCTGGTAGCCGGATCGCCGATCTGTTCGCAAATGGCCACCGATTGTCCCAGGCGGATCAATCGTGCCAGATAGCCCTCCACCGCATGGTAGGGCACACCGGCCATGGGGATCGGTTCTCCCGCCGAGGCTCCGCGGGCGGTGAGGGTGATGTTTAGCAGTTCCGCCGCACGGCGTGCGTCGTCATAGAAGAGTTCGTAGAAGTCACCCATGCGATAGAACAGCAGCATCTGCGGGTAGTCTGCCTTGATCCGCAGGTATTGCTGCATCATGGGGGTGTGTCCGACCGGGGCGGCGCTTTTGAGAGTGACCTGATTCATCTGCGCAGTGTATCGGAAAAGCGCATTTCCGGGCCAGGGAAGCTACGCTGTTAAAAGTGTGATGGGAGAGCTTGCCTGCCCCGATCGGGTTTGCTAACTATTAGCCTGGGCTGTTTGAGGAGAACGATGATGCTGGATCGCGGCGACTACTCTGAGAAGCGGAATTACCAGCGAATGGCGCTGGAGTGTCCGATGACCTTTACCGTCACGGGCGACAAAAGCAAAACGATACATCAGGGGATCGCCAAAAACCTGAGCGCCTCAGGGCTGTCGGTGATCTGCTCTGAGGAGGTGAAGGAGGGGGCTGCGTTGGAGATTCATGTGGAGCCAGAGCAGGCCATCGTTCCGCCACTGCT
>JBNKBG010000119.1:0-3479 GCA_050287105.1 Thiohalomonadaceae bacterium | reverse complement strand
CGTCGGCAGCAGAGACCACCAGGATCGCGCCGTCCATCTGCGCTGCGCCGGTGATCATGTTTTTCACGTAGTCAGCGTGTCCCGGGCAGTCTACGTGGGCGTAGTGGCGGGCGTCTGATTCGTATTCCACGTGCGCGGTCGCAATGGTAATACCGCGGGCGCGCTCTTCGGGGGCACCGTCGATCTGGTCGTAGGCCTTGAATTCGCCACCGTGCTTCTCCGCCATGCACTTGGTCAGCGCCGCGGTCAGGGTGGTTTTACCATGGTCGACGTGACCAATGGTGCCTACGTTTACGTGCGGTTTCGTACGCTCAAATTTTTCCTTGGACATCGGGTCTACTCCTCCGGACCGGAACGCATCAACAATATATATACATCTACCAAAAATAATGGAGCCCAGGAGCAGATTTGAACTGCCGACCTCACCCTTACCAAGGGTGTGCTCTACCAACTGAGCTACCTGGGCCTTCTAACCTAATAACCACTGATTGGAGCGGGTGATGGGAATCGAACCCACGTAGTCAGCTTGGAAGGCTGAAGTTCTACCATTGAACTACACCCGCGAAAGCTGCCAGAGTTTCACCCCAGCTACTGCCCCTTACTACAATTTGGTGGAGGGGGGTGGATTCGAACCACCGAAGGCGGAGCCGTCAGATTTACAGTCTGATCCCTTTAGCCACTCGGGAACCCCTCCGCGAATGTAAGCCGCGTATTCTGATTCAGCGACACACCTGTGTCAACCACTGTTTCACACATTCCACGGCATCAGAGCGCCATTTTCCGGGTGTTAAATGCAACCACTCCCGGCTGACAGACAAAAAAACGGGCGGCCCCGGGAGGTCGCCCTGAGATATGGTGCCGACAGAGGGAGTCGAACCCCCAACCTACTGATTACAAATCAGTTGCACTGCCAATTGTGCTATGTCGGCCTTGACTACGCTGCCCCCGGAGTGAATCGCTCCTCGGGGCAGCGGCGTATTCTATGTAATCCGAAGGGTGATGGCAATTTGTCTACGAACTATTCGCATGGCACCTCTTTCATTGAGGTTGATCCTTGCTTGTGTAACATCCCTCTGATTTTCGCCGGGCTGGCCTCGTCACCCAGTTTGAAGCTCAACCAGAAATAGTCGGATGCCGCAGAGGTGCCTATTTCCTCAATCTTTGCCTCCAGCTTTGTGCCTTTCAATGCAGCGATCTGTTCCAGCCGACGCTGTGCATTCGCTCGGGTTGAAAATACCCCCAGAGAGACAGCATTCTCGTAGTCCCCACTCCGTACAACAAAGAAGTCCTTGATTTTCATCGCATTCAACTCGGCAGCCGCCTCGATTGCCTTGTTCAGATCGGGATAGGGTGGCAGCATCACCCAGTACTTGCTATTGACGCTGGTACCTGCCGCCTCTCCCCCCTTGCGGAAATCCTCGGCCCCCAGCTTCTGCAGACTCTCACGCAGACTGCGCAATTGCGCTTCACTGCGTATACCTCCAACCCGCATACATTGTTTCCCGGGCGCCTCGCTGGCGGTTTCAGCTGGCTTCTCTTCAATCGTGCTCTCTTCCTCGGGCCAGGGGGCCAGTCCCGGCTCGGGTTTAACCCCGTCGCGCAATGCAGGACGCTTTTCAGGTGCGAGCTCACTCAACAGGGTGAGCTTGTTTTTCTCGAACTTGACCCCGCGATAGGGATCCGTCTCCATGGAGGAAGTACCACCGATATATTGCACCACGAGGTAGATCAGATTACTCAGCAGCAGCAGAAAAAAGAAACCACGCATTGTCCACTATTCCCCTAATTCCCTTATCATTCGGGCCATTCCCAACAACACGAGATGCTCTTCATGGCGTGGGGTAAAATCCAGCAACGTCAGCACTGCCTGTGCATCGCCACCAGTAAGAAATACATCCACCGCCTCACTCGTCTGTTCTGTCATGCGTTGCCGGCAGTGCTCAATCAGTCCGGCCACTGCCGCGACAGAACCAAGGTGCAGACAGCTGGCCGTATCCCGGCCCCATTCAGCATCATCGCCGATGACACCGGTGTGATCTATCGCTGCCGTTCCCTGACGTAACAGTGCCTGCTGCAATCGCAGGCCAGGAATGATGAAGCCGCCCAAGTGCTGACCATGGCGATCCAGTACGTCGACGGTTACTGCACTACCACAATCCACCACACAGAGCGGCGCGCTGGAGAGCTGCCGCGCACCGAGTATGGCAGCCCAGCGATCCACGCCCAGGGTCTGCGGTTGTCGATAACCATTGTGCACATCGCCGCAACTTACCGTACTTTGCAAACGCTGAAGTGGCAGGCCCCAAAGTGCCTGAACCCGCTGTGCAACCCAATGGTTCAATGGCTCTGCGGCAACACTGGCGCAATATACCCCATCCGGTGTCGCCAATTCACCCCAAATCCCCGCATCACTACAGCTCTCACCCTGATGTTCGCAACGACCATGGCTGTGTAGCTCACCATTTTCCAGGCAGGCCCACTTAATGCGACTGTTACCGATATCCAGCAAAAGCTTCATCGTGTTGCGATCCTCAAACTGACTTCACCCGAAGCATAGTGACGAAGTCCGTCATCATGTTCGACCAACAACAGGCCCTGCTCATCTACCCCGCGGGCTATACCCTGTTTGCCCTCATTGCCATGATAGATAGTGATTGCCTTATCACGCGCCAGATCCCAGCGCCGCCACTCCGCAATGAACGCAGCTAAACCCTGCTCCTGATAGGTCGCGAGTGCGGATAATAGATGATGCAGTAAACGACCCGCCACAAAATTACGCCCTTGCTCCACACCCAGTTGGCGCAGGTCAACCCAGGGTTGATCGATAACTGCAGCTTGATTCGTCGACATCTGAAAGTTCATCCCGACACCGATCACTACATGACAGGGACCATTACTCTCACCCGCCACATCGAGCAGGATACCGGCGAGCTTTTTGCCATTGACCAGGACATCGTTCGGCCACTTGATACCAGCGTCCGCTATGCCCAGTTCCTGCAGCAGGCGCATCAGCGCTACCGCTACCGCCAGGCTTAGGCCGCCCAGACGTGCGGTTCCATCTGAAAAGCGCCACAACATTGAAAGATAGATATTACCGCCATAAGGAGAGGCCCAATGACGGCCACGACGACCGCGCCCACTATTTTGATACTCTGCCAGACAAACAGCACCTGAAGCAGCCCCGCCCATCGCGGCCTGAAGCAAGTATCGATTGGTCGAATCAACTTCGCGCAGCACTTCAATTGAAGAGGGTTGTGCACGAGTCGGATCGGGTAGCGCGGCTAAAACAGCCTGCGAGTTCAATGGTTCAAACGGCGCGGACAGGCGATAACCCTTACCACTGACCGCATAGATCTCCAGACCCAATTGCTCCACCCTGGGGATCATTTTCCAGATAGCCGCCCGGGTGATACCCAACGCATGACCCAGACTTTCGCCAGAGTGAAAATGCCCGTCGGCCAACTGTTCGATCAATAAAT
>JBNKBG010000118.1:0-3909 GCA_050287105.1 Thiohalomonadaceae bacterium | reverse complement strand
GCAACCTGCAACCTGCAACCTGCAACCTGCAACCTGCAACCTGCAACCTGCAACCTGCAACCTGCAACCTGCAACCTTTGCTCTTTGACCTGGCCGACGTTTAACGTAGAATACGCGGTCCTGCCACGCATACCCGGAGTAAACCATGGCGCGAGTCACTGTAGAAGATTGCCTGGATAATGTAGACAACCGTTTCCAACTGGTACTGGTTTCCACCAAACGTGCCCGCCAGATCGCTAATGGCAACGAGGCGATGGTGCCGCTGGATAATGACAAGCCCACCGTCATCGCCCTGCGCGAGATCGCCGAAGGCCTGGTTACCCGCGACATTCTGGACGAAGCCCCGATCGCCGAGGACTCTGGTCCGACGATGGTCACTGAGGCCGAGGTGCGTGACGAAACCACCTGAACAGGTGGCTAGCAAAGCCGAGAGCGTTACCCCAACCGATCAGGATGTCTTCCTGATCAGTGATCTTTGTGCCCTGCTGGAAGAGTACCTCGAAGCGGAACAGGTGAAGGCCGTTTACCTGGCCTACCTGTTCGGTGCCGAGGCCCACGAGGGCCAGCGCCGCCTCAGCGGCGAACCCTACATCTACCATCCCCTGGCGGTGGCCCGCATCCTCGCCGAGATGCGCCTGGACCACCAGACCATCGCCGCCGCCATCCTGCACGACGTCATCGAAGATACCCCCACCGCTAAAGAGCAACTGGTCACGCAGTTCGGTGAGGAGATCGCCGAGCTGGTCGACGGCGTCAGCAAACTGACCCACATCGAATTTGAAACCAAGGCCGAGGCCCAGGCGGAAAACTTCCGCAAGATGATGCTGGCGATGGTGCAGGATATTCGGGTGATCCTGATCAAGCTGGCGGATCGCCTGCACAACATGCGCACCCTGGGCGTGATGCGCCCGGACAAAAAACGCCGTATTGCCCGTGAAACGCTGGAGATCTACGTCCCCATCGCCACCCGTCTCGGTCTCAACCGTATTCGCCTGGAGCTGGAGGATCTCGGTTTTGCCGCCTACTATCCGCTGCGCGCGCGGGTGCTTGGCGAAGTGGTGAAAAAGGCACGCGGCAACCGTCGTGAAGTGGTGCAGAAGATCCAGAGTTCCATTGAGGAGCGGCTGCACCAGGAGGGGTTACTCGGTGAGGTGAGCGGTCGGGAGAAACACCTCTATAGCATCTACCTCAAGATGGCCAAGAAGCACCTGGCCTTCTCCGATGTGATGGACGTGTTCGCCTTCCGCATCGTGGTCGACAAGGTGGATACCTGTTACCGGGTGCTTGGTGCGATCCACAATCTCTATCGTCCGCTACCGAACAAGTTCAAGGACTACATCGCCATCCCCAAGGCCAATGGCTACCAGTCACTGCATACCGCACTGCTCACTCCCTACGGCTTTCCCATCGAGGTACAGATTCGTACCGCCGATATGGACACGGTCTCCGAGTCGGGCATCGCCTCCCACTGGCTCTACAAAACCGGCAGCGACTCCAGCAGCATCGCCCATGTGCGTGCCCGCGAATGGTTGAAGAATCTGCTGGAGCTGCAACAGCAGGCGGGCGATTCGCAGGAGTTCCTGGAGAGCGTCAAGGTCGACCTGTTTCCCGACGAGGCCTATGTCTTTACCCCTACCGGTGACATCATGGGGTTGCCGCGCGGTGCCACTGCAGTCGATTTTGCCTATGCGGTGCACACCGATGTGGGTAACAGTTGCGTCGCTGCCAAGGTCAATCGTCGTCTTGCTCCATTACACACGGAACTGCACAACGGTCAGACCGTTGAGATCATCACCTCACCGGGCGCCACCCCCAATCCCACCTGGCTCAACTTCGTGGTCACGGGTAAGGCACGTTCCACCATTCGCAACTACCTGAAGAACATGCAGCAGGAGGAGTCGGTTATCCTGGGTCGTCGCCTGCTCAATCGCGCCCTCTCCGATATCCATTTAAGTCTGGAGAAGATCGATCCGGCACGAATGGAGAGTCTGCTCAAGGAGTTCGGTCTGGATGATGAGGAGACCCTGCTGGCACAGGTTGGACTCGGCAATCGCATGGCGCCCCTGGTTGCCCGTGCACTGGGTGCTGGTGAAGAGAGTGAGAGCACCAGGGAGAGTACGGGTAAAGGTAGTCGGCCACTGGCGATCAAAGGGACAGAGGGAACCGTGGTCAGCTTTGCCAAGTGCTGTCGACCGATCCCCGGTGACAAGATCGTTGGCCTGCTTACCGCGGGGCGGGGCATCGTGATCCATGTACAGAGTTGCAAGAATCTGGCGGAGTTTCGCAAGTTCCCGGAGAAGTGGATCGACGTACAGTGGTCCGGCGGCGTGGAGGGAGAATTCCCGGTGGATCTGCGCATCGAGGTCACCAACCAGCGCGGTGTACTTGCCACCGTTGCCGCAGCGGTGGCAGAAACCCAGGCCAATATCGACAACATCAGTCTCGACGAACGCGATGGCCGCCACACCACCCTCAACCTCACCGTTGCGGTCACCGGACGGGTTCATCTGGCACGTATCATCCGTCGCCTGCGCGCCTTCGAACAGGTGCTGCGCATTACCCGACGCTAAAGAAACTGTCACCGCAAAGTACGCGAAGTCACGCAAAGTGATACAGGTTTACTTCGTGTAACTTTGCGTACTTTGCGGTTAGACTTTTGTCCTTATGAGGGATCGATGACATGAACCATCGTCTGCTTTTCGTCCTGGTTATTCTTCTAGCGCTGTTTGCCTGCAGCGATCCCAACGAACGTAATGAAAAGGGCCAGACCCTGTTGAATCTCGCCGCCGAGGCGGGCGATCTGCAACAGGTGCAGCAACTGCTTGATGACGGTGCCGATCTGCGCCTGCGCGATCACTGTCTCTGGACGCCACTGTTGCGTGCCGCCGCCAACGGTCATAACGACATCGCTGAGTTGCTGTTGCAACACGGTGCCGATCCCGATGATCAGGATGAGGGGCTCTACAGCACGGTCATGGTCGCCGCCGGTAACAATCACCCGCAGATGGTGGAGTTGTTGTTACAGCATGGCGCGAGTATCGATCTGGCCGACCAAACCCTCGGCTGGACCGCGTTGATCTGGGCTGCGCGCGAAGGTCACGTTGAACCGATCAAGGTGTTGATGCACTACCATGCCAATGCCGATATTCGTGACCAGTCCGGCAACACCGCTCTGACCTGGGCGGTGCAAAAGGGACACCTCGGTGTGGTGAAGGCGTTACTCGATGCCGGTGTGCCACCCAACCAGACCGATGCCAAGGGCAACACCGCCCTTGCAATTGCCGCGCGTGGAGATAAACAGCAAATCCTGGAGCTGTTGATTGCTGCAGTAACGCAGTGAAATTTTCCCCCACCTCCGTTAAAGTGATCGCCTTTCCTATTTGCAAAGCAGAGAGCACGCATGGCACGCGAAATCATTCACACCGACAAGGCACCGCAGGCGATCGGCACCTACTCACAGGCGGTGAAGGTGGGTAATACTGTCTATCTCTCCGGGCAAATTCCACTGGTGCCGGAGAGCATGGAGATGATCGAAGGGGATATGGAGGCACAAATTCGCCGGGTGTTCGATAACCTCACGGCGGTGGCCGAGGCCGCAGGCGGTTCCCTGGCCGACATGGCCAAGCTGAATATCTTTCTTACCGACCTTGCCCACTTCCCGCTGGTCAATACCGTGATGGCCGACTACTTCAGCCAACCCTATCCCGCACGCGCCGCCATCGGTGTCGCCTCTCTGCCTAAAGGGGCCGGGGTGGAGATGGACGGCGTGCTCGAACTGGGCGGCTGAACCCGCTTCCAATGGAGAGGGCGTGGCGCGAACCGTTTAGCCTGATTGCCGCAGTCATTCTGCTGTTGGCACTGCTGGAATTTTACGGCCCGGGCGTGCTGCGCCACATCGAGTACTCCTTT
>JBNKBG010000117.1:0-3943 GCA_050287105.1 Thiohalomonadaceae bacterium | reverse complement strand
CTTCGATGCGGGCGCCGGCATCATGCTGGACGACACCTTCGTTAAGGTCGTTTCCTGGTACGACAACGAGTACGGCTATACCTGCAACATGCTGCGTTTTGTTAAGCACGTTGCTGCTAATTAATTAGCGACTGGTGAAAGGTTGAAGGTGAAAGGTCGAAGGTGAAAACCTTGGATCATTTGCCTTTAACCTTTCTCCTTTAACCTTGTACCTGTTTTTCCCAGAGTATTTCGCCAAGCCACCAGTTTGGCAAAATTCTTTGAAAATATGACGGAGTGAAATATGTCTTTCATCAAACTGACCGATCTCGATCTCTCAGGTAAAAAGGTGCTGATTCGCGCCGACCTCAACGTCCCGGTTAAGGACGGCAAGGTCACTTCCGATGCGCGTATCACCGCTTCCATGCCGACCATTGAGCACTGCCTGAAGGCCGGTGCCAGCGTGATGGTGATGTCTCACCGCGGTCGTCCTGAAGAGGGCGTGGCCGATGAAGAGAACTCTCTGGCACCGATCGCGGCAGACATGTCAGCCAAGTTGGGCAAAGAGGTTCGTCTGGTTAAGGATTACCTCAATGGCGGCGTCGAGGTTGGTGCTGGTGAAGTGGTTCTGCTGGAGAATGTGCGCTTCAATGCTGGTGAGAAGAAAGACAACGAAGATCTGGCGAAAAAGTACGCTGCCCTGTGTGACATTTTCGTCATGGACGCCTTCGGTACTGCACACCGTGCCCAGGCTTCTACCCATGGTGTTGGCAAATTCGCACCGACCGCCTGTGCCGGTCTGCTGCTGGCCGAAGAGCTGGTTGCGTTGAACAAGGCGCTGGCCAACCCGGCTCGTCCGATGGTTGCCATCGTTGGCGGTTCCAAGGTCTCCACCAAGCTGACCGTGCTTGAAGCGCTGTCTGAGAAAGTGGATCAACTGGTTGTCGGTGGCGGCATCGCCAACACCTTCCTCAAGGCCACCGGCAAGAATGTCGGCAAATCTCTCTGCGAAGACGATCTGGTTCCCACCGCACAGGCACTGATGACCAAGATGAATGCCCGTAATGCCTCCATTCCGGTTGCCGTCGATGTGGTTTGCGGCAAGGAGTTTAGTGAGACTGCCGAGGCGACCCTGAAGGATGCAGGTGACGTGGCTGACGATGACATGATCTTTGACATCGGTCCCAAGTCTGCCGCGGAACTGGTGGAGATTATCAAGAATGCTGGTACCGTGGTCTGGAACGGTCCGGTTGGTGTATTCGAGTTCGATCAGTTTGGTGAAGGCACCAAGGCCATCTCCATGGCAATTGCTGAAACCAAGGCCTTCACCCTTGCGGGTGGTGGCGACACCATTGCAGCGATCCAGAAGTACGATATATACGATCGCGTCTCCTACATCTCCACTGCCGGTGGTGCCTTCCTCGAGTTCCTCGAAGGTAAGACCCTGCCTGCGGTGGCCATGCTCGAAGAACGCGCAAAACAATAAACGCATCGGTCGGCGGACGGGAGAGGGTCTCGTCCGCCAAACAGACCGTACACAATAAAAGAGCAAAAAAGAGCAAATATGTTAAGACGAACAAAGATTCTGGCCACACTTGGCCCAGCCACCGATGACCCGAAGATGCTCGACAAGATCATCGAAGCGGGCGTCGATGTAGTACGTATCAATTTTTCCCACGGCACTCCTGAGGAGCACATCGAGCGCGCAGAGAAGGTGCGTAACCGTTCTCGCGCACACGGTCGCCAGGTAGGCGTGTTGTGCGATCTGCAGGGACCGAAGATCCGTATCGACAAATTCAAGAACGGCAAGATAGAGCTGGCTGAAGGCGATACCTTTGTCCTCGATGCGGAATGTCCAGTTGATGGCGGCGATCAGAAGCGGGTCGGTATTGCCTATAAGGAACTGCCCAACGATCTGAGTCGTGGCGATACGCTGTTGCTTGACGACGGTCGACTGGTGTTCTGGGTTGATCAGGTAGACGGACCGCGCATTATCTGCCGTGTTGTCGTCGGCGGTATTCTTTCCGATCGTAAAGGCATCAATCGTCAGGGCGGAGGTCTCTCGGCCCCGGCACTGACCGACAAGGATCGCGCCGATATTATTACCGCGGCAAAGATGGAGGCGGACTATGTGGCCGTCTCTTTCCCACGTACTGCGGCGGATGTGAACGAAGCCCGTGAACTGTTCCGCGCTGCGGGCGGTACCGGTGGTATCGTTGCCAAGATTGAGCGTGCCGAAGCACTGGAGGTGGTCGATGAGATCATCGCCGCTTCTGACGTGATCATGATTGCCCGAGGCGATCTCGGTGTAGAGATTGGCGACGCCGCGTTGCCGCCGGTGCAGAAGCAACTGATTCGACGTGCCCGTGAGATGAATCGGGTGGTGATCACGGCAACGCAGATGATGGAGTCGATGATCGAAAATCAGATCCCGACCCGTGCCGAGGTGTTCGACGTGGCCAACGCGGTACTCGATGGCACCGATGCGATTATGCTCTCTGCCGAAACCGCCACCGGTAAATACCCGGACAAGGCGATTGCCGCCATGCACCGCGTCTGTCTTGAGGCGGAGAAACAACGTATCGCCAAAGAGTCGGATCATCGCATCCACACTGAGTTTTCCTTTATCGACGAAGCGATCGCGATGGCCTCGATGTACATCGCCAACCACCTCAAGGTGAAGGCGATCGCCTCGTTGACCGAGTCCGGCTCGACCAGCCTGTGGATGTCACGCATCAGCTCCGGTATCCCCATCTATGCCATGACCCGGCATGTGGAGACCCGTCGTAAGGTGACCATCTATCGCGGCGTCTATCCGGTCAGCTTTGATGTCACCGCCACCGATCATGCGGAATTGAACCGTGAGGCGATAGACGAACTGCGCCGTCGCGGCGCGGTGCGTGATGGCGATCTGGTGATCATCACCAAGGGTGACCTGATGGGCATCCACGGCGGCACCAACGCGATGAAGATCGTCCGCGTCGGCGAACTGGTTTGACCGTAGCGGAATAACCGCTACGTTTTGAAAACAAATTATTTACTACTAAATCGATAACCCAAGGAGTTCGAAATGGCCCTGGTATCCATGCGTCAACTACTGGACCACGCTGCTGAAAATGGCTACGGTCTGCCCGCTTTTAACGTCAACAACATGGAGCAGGTGCATGCCATCATGCAGGCTGCTAATGAAGTCAACAGCCCGGTTATTCTGCAAGGTTCAGCCGGTGCGCGTTCCTATGCAGGCGAGCCCTTCCTGCGTCACCTGATCCTGGCAGCGGTGGAAATGTACCCGCACATCCCGGTGGTTATGCACCAGGACCACGGTTCTTCCCCTGATGTTTGCGCCCGCTCCATCCAGTCCGGCTTCAGCTCGGTCATGATGGACGGTTCACTGATGGCCGATGCCAAAACCCCGTCCACCTACGAGTACAACGTTGAAACCACTCGCAAGGTGGTTGAGATGGCTCACGCCTGCGGCGTATCCGTAGAGGGTGAGCTGGGCTGCCTCGGTTCACTGGAAACCGGCATGATGGGTGAGGAAGATGGTCACGGCGCCGAAGGCGTGCTGGACCACTCACAACTGCTGACCGATCCGGAAGAAGCCGCTGACTTCGTCAAGAAGACCGGCGTTGACGCCCTGGCCATCGCCATCGGTACCTCACACGGTGCCTACAAATTCACCCAGCAGCCGACCGGCAAGATCCTGCGTATCGACCGCGTGAAAGAGATCCACGACCGCATCCCCAGCGTCCATCTGGTTATGCACGGCTCCTCTTCCGTACCGCAAGACTGGCTCGAGATCATCAACAACTACGGTGGCGACATGGGTCAGACCTACGGCGTACCGGTTGAAGAGATCGTCGAAGGCATCAAGTCTGGCGTACGCAAGGTCAACATAGACACCGACCTGCGTATGGCCTCCACCGGTTCCGTGCGCAAGCACCTGGCCGAGAACAAGGCCAAC
>JBNKBG010000116.1:0-4067 GCA_050287105.1 Thiohalomonadaceae bacterium | reverse complement strand
AGGGGATTCAAAATCCCCCGGTGGCAACACCTTGTCGGTTCGAGTCCGACCCTCGGTACCAGTTTACTGTTTGGAGTGCTTTGGGTCGGTGATATTCGGCTTGTCGGTTGATGCGGTACTTCCCTGTACCGCACCCTGCGGGCGCACTAAAGTGCGTCCCCATCGACTTTCCTGCCGATGGGTCGAGTCCGACCCTAGGTACCATTCAATTATTTCATCCGCATGACAAAAACTCCTTACACAACAACAACATCACTCCTTGTCCCACGGGGAAAAAACCGCTAGCCTTTTGTGGGTTAAGCGAAACGAATAAAGGAATCCCCCTTGTCAGCAAAAAAGCGGCTGCTACTGACGGTTATCCTGGCGACCAACCTGCTTGCCAGTGGCTGCTCATCCATGATCACCTCGCTGGGAGACAATCTCTCCAGCGCCATCGCCAATCAGGACGATCCGGAGACCGTGCGCGCTGGTGCGCCCTCCTTCATGCTCTTCATCGACGGCATGATCGCCGGCGACCCGGAGGATCGTGGCCTGCTGATCGCCGGTTCCCGTCTCTATAGCTCCTATGCGGCGGCCTTTGTCGACGAGCCTGCTCGGGCGAAGAAGCTGGCGGAACGCGCCTTCCACTACGCCGAGCGCGCCCTGTGCCAAAGTCAGGAGCGCATCTGTCAGCTACGCAGTGGTCCTTACCTGGAACTGCTACCGGCGATAAAGGCGATCGACGATGATGACGACGTCGATGTCCTTTACGCCTACGCCCTATCCTGGGCGCTCTGGATCAAAACCCATAGCAGCGACTGGAATGCGGTTGCCGACCTGCCCAAGGTGGAGGCGATGCTGGAGCAGGTGATCGCATTGAACAATGAATACCGCCAGGGTGAACCCTGGCTCTATCTGGGGATCATCCGTAGCCAGGTACCGCCGGCCCTCGGCGGCAAACCGGAGAAAGGACGCGAGGCATTCGAAAAGGCCGTTGCTCTCTCCGGCGGGCGCAACCTGATGGCCAAGGTGGAGTTTGCGCGCAGCTATGCGCGGCTGGTGTTCGACCGCGAATTGCACGACCAGTTGTTAAATGAAGTACTGAACGCCAACACGGAAGCGCCGGGGTATACCCTGAGCAATACCCTCGCACAGCGTCAGGCGAAAACGTTGCTGCAATCGGCAGCGGACTATTTCTAGGAGTGATCATGAAACGCCTTATTGCCGCCATCATCCTGTTTGCCAGCACCCTGGCAACAGCAGAGGCCACCACCTTCAAGATCGCCACCATTGCGCCGGACGGCACCAGCTGGATGAACGAAATGCGTGCCGGTGCGGAGGAGATCAAGAAGCAGACAGCGGGGCGAGTGGAGTTTCGTTTCTACCCCGGCGGCATCATGGGCAACGACAATAGCGTGTTGCGCAAGATCCGCGTCGGTCAGCTTCAGGGGGGTGCGATCACCGGCGGCGGTCTGGCCGATATTCTGCCCGAGGCACAGGTCTACAGTCTGCCCTTCCTGTTTAACGACTACTCAGAGGTGGATTACGTACGCAAGCAGATGGACCCGGTACTGATGCAGGCGTTGGAAAAGGAGGGCTATGTCGGTTTCGGTATCAGTGAGGGTGGTTTCGCCTACCTGATGTCCGGCGAACCGGTGCCCGGTGTCGAGGCATTGAAGGGGCACAAGATATGGGTACCGGAAGGCGATCTCATCAGCCGCACCGCCTTTGAGTCCACCGGGGTTTCTCCGATCCCACTTCCCCTGACCGATGTCCTCACCGGCCTGCAGACCGGACTGGTCGACACCGTCGCCGCCACCCCCACCGGGGCCATTGCCCTGCAGTGGCATACCCGGGTACACAATCTCACCGACATTCCATTGATGTACATCTACGGCACCATGGTGGTCAAACGTAACGTCTTTGAACGACTCAACAATGCCGATCGAAAGGTGGTACGCAACGTCATGGGAGAAATTTTCCAGCGCCTCAACCAGCAAAACCGCGCCGACAACGGCAGCGCACTGGAGGCACTGAAGGCGCAGGGCATCAGCTTTGTACAGAGCAATGTGGAGAAGCGCCGCGAGTGGCAAGGGCTGGTCAACAACGCCATGAATAAACTCATTGCCGACAAACTGTTCGACCCGGCCATTCACTCGCGTCTGCTGAACTATCGCGACACCTACCGCGCTCAGGCCGTTAACCACTAACATCAGATGCTCATTCGCCTGCTGCATGTTCTGCGTCGCGCCGAAGAGGGTTTTATTCTTCTACTTCTGAGTCTGATGGTGCTGCTGGCCGGGGCGCAAATCCTGTTACGTAACGTCTGGGAGAGCGGCATCGCCTGGGGCGACCCAATGTTGCGTGTACTGGTATTGTGGGTCGGCATGTTCGGCGCGATGCTCGCCAGTCGCAGTAACCAGCACATCCGTATCGATGTCCTGTCACGTTACCTTCCCGCAAATTGGCATCGTCACAACGAGAGTGTCACAAACCTCTTCAGCGCCGCAGTCTGCGCACTGCTTGCCTGGCATAGCGCTCGCTTCGTCTACTCCGAGTGGCTGGATGGTGCTGAAATCTTCCCCGGCGTCCCGGTGTGGTTGAGCGAATCGATTCTTCCGCTCGGCTTTAGCGTGATCGCCTTACGCTTTGCCATCCTGGGCTGGCAGTCACTCCTGAGCGACAGGGCATGAGCCTGTTGTTAAGCCTGCTTTTGATCCTGCTGGCGCTGCTTGGCGCACCGCTGTTCGTGATCATCGCCGCCAGCGCCATGCTTGGCTTCTACTCCACCGATGTGGATCTCTCGGTGGTCTCCATCGAATTCTATCGTCTGGCCGAGATGCCAATCCTGCTGGCGATCCCGCTCTTCACCTTCGCCGGTTACCTGCTCAGCGAAAGCCGTGCGCCGGGACGCCTGGTGCGACTCACCCAGGCACTGCTGGGCTGGATGCCGGGTGGATTGGCCATCGTCGCACTGAGCGCCTGCGCCCTGTTTACCGCCTTTACCGGCGCTTCCGGTGTCACCATCGTCGCCCTCGGTGCCCTGCTCTATCCTGCAATGAGTAAGGCGGGTTACAGCGACAACTTCAGCCTGGGATTGATCACCACCTCTGGTAGCCTTGGCCTGCTCTTCGCCCCGTCACTGCCATTGATCCTCTACGGCATCATCGTGCAACAACTCGGCGTCGGCCAGGCACTGACCATCGACGAACTCTTTCTTGCCGGTCTGCTGCCCGGTCTGTTGATGCTGGTGGTGTTGTCTGCCTGGAGCATCTGGAAAAACAAAAACCGCGATCTGCACGCCTGTTGCTGGGTCGATGTTTACGCTGCGCTACGTGAGGCGGCGTGGGAGCTGCCACTTCCATTCATTATTCTCGGCGGTATCTACAGCGGCTACTTTGCCGTCTCCGAAGCGGCGGCGGTAACAGTGATCTACGTGTTTATCGTTGAAGTGGTGATCCATCGGGAAATACCCTGGGCACGACTGCCGCAGGTAGTACGCGAGGCGATGGTGATGGTGGGGGCGGTGCTGGTGATCCTCGGTGTCTCGCTGGCCTCGACCAACTACATGATCGATGCGCAGATCCCCACCAAGCTGTTTGAATTTATCCGCAGCAACATCTCGGACAAATTGACCTTCCTGATCCTGCTGAACATCTTCCTGCTGATCCTCGGCACCATGCTCGACATCTTCTCTGCACTGGTGATCATGGTACCGCTACTACTGCCTATTGCCGTCGGCTATGGCATCGACCCGGTACACCTGGGGATCATCTTCCTCGCCAACATGCAGATTGGCTACTTCACCCCGCCGGTAGGGATGAACCTGTTCATCGCCAGCTTCCGCTTTAATCGGCCGGTGACTCAGCTCTACCGCTCCACCCTGCCGTTCTTCTTCCTCTTGCTGTTCACCGTATTAATCATCACCTACTGGCCGCAGTTGTCGCTGTGGCTACCGGGGAGGATGTAGGTTAATCAACGGGCAAATGCGGCTACACCTGTAGCGAAACCGTCCCCGACATTAAGTGAATACCCAGCAATAGCGCCTTCCGCATTGGAACCAACAAATCGTCCACTAATGGAAGAGC
>JBNKBG010000115.1:0-4113 GCA_050287105.1 Thiohalomonadaceae bacterium | reverse complement strand
TGTTCAAACCACTGCATTTAGATAGAAAGCTACAAGACCGGGAAGATACCTGGAGAGATACACCCCTCGGACAACATAGGGATATCAACATGCACCATACTACACTGACCAGGCGACTCGTTCGCCTGCTACTCGCGGGCATGCTGCTGGTACCAGCTGCCTCATATGCCTCGGGCATCGTTCTGGCGATCCAGCCGATCATGCCTGAATCGCAGACCCGCCAGGCCTATCAACCCCTGGCCGACTACCTGCACCAGGTGACTGGCGAACCGGTGAAACTGGTGACCAGCCCAAATTTCCTGGTCTACTGGGAACTGATGAAGCGCAGCAAGTGGGATCTGGTACTCGACGCCGCCCACTTCACCGACTACCGCAATGACAAAACCGGTTACACGGTTCTGGCCAAGCTGCCGGATACGGTCAGTTATACCCTGGCGGCCAGTCCGGACCTGATGGTGCTCGAACCGGATGAGCTCATCGGCAAGCGCATCGCTACCCTGCCCTCTCCGGGTCTGGGCGCAGTCCGCCTGCAGGAGATTTTCTCCAATCCGATGCGGCAGCCGGAATATGTCCAGGCCGAGGACGCAGATGATGCCGCGAAAAAGGTCCTCTCCGGCAAGGCGGCGGCGGCGATGATCCCCACCCGCATGTTGAGCCTCTATCCGAGTCTGGTGCCAGTCGTTACCACGAAACCGGTACCCGCCCCGGCCATCTCCGTCTCCCCCACGATTTCCGCTGAAGTAAAGGACAAGATCCGCAAGGCCATGGTCGAAGCCACACTCACCGTACAGGGCAAGGCCATGCTCAAAGCGGTAAATCTGCCGGCCTTTGAAGCGGCAGATAACCGCCTCTATGTGGGCCAGGAGAAACTGCTGGCAAACACATGGGGTTACTGAGTTAGAGCCAAGCTAGTCTGATCGCGCCGGGTCTCCTTGAAGAGGTGGCCCGGCGTCTTGCTGTCTGCCGCAAATTTTTTCGGGAAATTTTCTCCGTGAGTCGCTACAATGCGCGGTTTACACAAACACCTTGGCACCGTGGTGGTGGCCGTACGGGGGAAATTCATGTCGCATAAATACCTATTCACTTCCGAGTCAGTCTCCGAAGGCCATCCAGACAAAATGGCCGACCAGATTTCGGACGCCATTCTTGATGCCATCCTAGCCAAAGACAGCGAGGCCCGCGTAGCCTGTGAGACCCTGACCAAAACCGGCATGGTGATCCTGGCCGGTGAGATCACCACCCACGCCGAAATCGATTACGAAAATATCGTCCGTGATGTGGTCAATGATATTGGCTACAACAGCTCTGACGTGGGCTTCGACGGCTCCACCTGCGCCGTACTTAACGGTCTGGGCAAACAGTCACCGGACATCGCAATGGGTGTGGACCGGGCAGAAAAAGAGAACCAGGGTGCTGGTGACCAGGGTTTGATGTTCGGCTATGCCAGCGACGAAACTGATGTGCTGATGCCTGCGCCAATCACCTATGCGCATCGTCTGGTTCGCCGCCAGGCTGAAGTACGCAAGAGCGGCGAACTGCCGTGGTTGCGCCCCGATGCTAAGAGCCAGGTCACCTTCCGCTATGAAGACCACAAACCGGTTGGCATCGATGCGGTGGTCCTCTCCACTCAGCACTCACCGGAGATCAGCCAGGATAAACTGTGTGATGCGGTCATGGACCTGATCATCAAGCCGGTACTGCCTGAGGAGTGGATCGACGCGAACACCCGTTTCCACATCAATCCCACTGGTCAGTTCATCATCGGCGGTCCCGTGGGCGATGCCGGTCTGACCGGACGCAAGATCATCGTCGACACCTACGGTGGCATGGCACGTCACGGTGGTGGCGCCTTCTCAGGCAAGGACCCATCCAAGGTGGACCGTTCCGCCGCATACGCAGGTCGCTACGTGGCCAAGAACATCGTCGCCGCCGGTCTGGCCGAACGTTGCGAGATCCAGGTCTCCTACGCCATTGGTGTCGCTGAACCGACTTCGATCAGTATCAATACCTTTGGCACTGCCAACATTGCCGAAGAGAGCATCATTGAGCTGATACGCAGCCATTTCGACCTGCGCCCCTATGGCATTACCACCATGCTGGATCTGCTTAAACCACGCTATCGTGATACTGCCTCCTATGGCCATTTCGGTCGCGATGACCTGGATCTGCCGTGGGAACGTACCGATAAGGCTGAGATGCTGCGTAAAGAAGCTAAACTGTAATACCACTTCCCCGCCGCCCGCATTGCCGGGCGGCCACCTCCCCGAGGAGCGTTGCGACAGGGTTCTCCTGCCAGGCTCGGGAAAGGTGTATCGAGCAACGACGCTCCCAAAAAAACTAGGAGAGAGAAATGGACGCTGCGTTCAAAGACTTTAAAGTCGCCGATATCTCCCTGGCCGATTGGGGCCGTAAGGAGATCGCTATTGCCGAGACCGAGATGCCGGGCCTGATGGCCCTGCGCGAGGAGTTCGGTGCAAGCAAACCGCTCAAGGGTGCCCGCATCATGGGTTCCCTGCACATGACCATCCAGACCGCCGTACTGATCGAAACCCTGGTAGAACTGGGTGCCGAGGTACGCTGGGTATCCTGCAATATCTTCTCTACCCAGGACCATGCCGCCGCGGCCATTGCCGCAGAAGGCATTCCGGTCTACGCCTGGAAAGGCGAAACCATCGAAGAATACTGGTGGTGTACCGAGCAGGCCTTCACCTGGCCGGATGGCAAGGGTCCCAACATGATCCTCGACGACGGCGGCGACGCCACCCTGCTGCTACACAAGGGTGTCGAGTTCGAGAAGGCTGGTGCCGTACCGCAGGCCAAAGAAGGCGACAACGAAGAGTGGGTTGCCATTCTTGACGTACTCAAGCGCAACCTGGAGAAAAATCCGGGTATGTGGACAGAGATGGCCAAAGAGATCCGTGGTGTGACCGAAGAGACCACAACCGGTGTACATCGTCTCTATCACATGGAGAAGGACGGCTCACTGCTGTTCCCGGCAATGAACGTCAACGACTCGGTCACCAAGTCCAAGTTCGACAACCTCTACGGCTGTCGTGAATCGCTGCTCGACGGTATCAAACGCGCTACCGACGTTATGGTGGCTGGCAAGATCGCCGTTGTCCTTGGCTACGGCGACGTGGGCAAGGGCTGTGCCCAGGCCTTCCGCGGCATGGGTGCCACGGTAATGATCACCGAGATCGATCCCATCTGTGCGCTGCAGGCGGCAATGGAAGGTTATCGCGTGGTGACCATGGATGAAGCGTGCAAATACGGCGACATCTTCGTAACCACCACCGGCAACGTCAATGTTATCGATCACGATCACATGGTCGCAATGAAAGACCAGTCGATTGTCTGCAACATCGGTCACTTCGACTCGGAGATCAATATCGCCTCACTGCGCAAGTACACCTGGGAGAACATCAAACCCCAGGTGGATCATGTGATCTTCCCCGACGGCAAGCGCATCATCATCCTGGCAGAGGGGCGTCTGGTAAATCTGGGTTGCGCCACCGGCCACCCCAGCTTCGTCATGTCCGCCTCCTTCACCAATCAGGTGCTGGCACAGATCGAGTTTTTCACCAAGCGCAGTGACTACGAATGCAAAGTCTACGTTCTGCCGAAGTTTCTCGATGAGAAGGTTGCCCGTCTGCATCTGTCAAAGATCGGCGCAGGTTTGACCAAGCTGACTCCTGCCCAGGCAGAGTACATCGACGTGCCGGTTGAGGGTCCCTATAAACCGGACCACTACCGCTACTAACGGGAGGTGAAGGGTAAAAGGAAGGAGGTGAAAGGTCGGGATAAATTTCTGTATCTTTCACCTTTAACCTTTTACCCGGTTTAGTCATGGAATCGCAAAAACAGTATCCACAACAATTCAGTTTTGAGTTCTTCCCACCCAAGTCCGACGAAGGTGTAGAGAAACTGCGCATCTGTCGTGACGAGCTGGCCAAACTTAAGCCGAAGTATGTTTCGGTCACTTTCGGTGCCGGTGGCTCAACCCAGGCAGGTACGGTCGAGACCATACGCGATATGCTCGCCGCCGGTCTTGATGCCGCACCACATCTTTCCTGCATCGGTAGCACAGAAGCGACGATCCGCGAACTACTACAG
>JBNKBG010000114.1:0-4124 GCA_050287105.1 Thiohalomonadaceae bacterium | reverse complement strand
GTCTCCATCGCGTTGCACACACCGTAACGATGGGTCTTGGCATTGAACGCAATGGCGATCGCCTTTTCCAGATCCGCTTCATCATCGATGTAGACGTGACAGATACCATGCAGGTGCTTGATCACCGGCACACTGGCATCGGCGCTTACCCGCTCAATAAGGCCCTTGCCACCACGCGGTACGATCACATCGACGTACTCACCCATGGTGATCAGTTCACCCACCGCAGCACGGTCGGTGGTCTCCAGCACCTGCACCGCATTCTTCGGCAGACCCGCCTGTTGCAGACCCGCATGGATGCAGGCAGCAATGGCCTGATTGGATTGAGCCGCCTCGGAACCACCGCGCAGGATCGCCGCGTTGCCCGACTTGAGGCACAACGCCGCCGCATCGGCGGTCACGTTAGGCCGCGATTCGTAGATGATGCCGATCACACCGAGCGGCACGCGCATCTTGCCAACCTGGATACCGGAAGGACGGAAGGTCATGTCATCGATCTCACCGACCGGATCGGGCAGCGCTACGACCTGTCGCAACCCCTCGGCCATGCCAGCGATACGCTGCTCATTGAGCTCCAGTCGATCCAGCAGTGCAGCGTCGAGACCGTTCTCCCTGCCCGCCTGCATATCGTCGGCATTGGCCTTGATGATCGCAGCGCTGCCCTGCTCCAGCAGGTCAGCAATCGCCAGCAACGCCGCGTTCTTGGCATTGCTGTCGGCACGGGCCATCGCCCGCGAGGCCTCGCGTGCCTGCTGTCCGACCTGTTGCATGTATTGTTTTATATTCATCGTCTTCTCAACTATTGAAGAAGGTATCAGGTTACAGGTGACAGTTAGCAGGTGTGAGGTCGTTTAAGGTTTTACCTGCAACCTGTTACCTATACAGTTCGTACACCCGCCATCAGTAGCGCCAATTGTAACAACTCGTCCCACGGGTTGCCCGCTTCTACGCCTTTTATCATGCGGTCGATGCGTCCGGCTCGGCGCAGTAGCAGTTGCCAGCGATTGAGGTTGTGGCGCTGCAACCCGGCACGCACCGGCGGTTTGCGCTTGTCCCACACCCGCTGCCCGGCCATCGCCTGCTCGGCACCCAGGCCTCGGGCCATCTCGGCAGCCATCTGCACCATGGCACGGATCTCGCGCAGCAGCGCCCACAACACCAGAATCGGCTCCACTCCTTCGCCGCGCAACCCATGGATCACCCTGGTGGTACGCGGTACATCGCCAAGCAGGGCGGTATCGACCAGTTCGAAGACGTCGTAGCGGGCGCTGTCGGCGACGCCCTCCTCCACCTGCTCCGCGTTAATCTCGCCCTCGCCGTAGAGCAGCAGCAGCTTCTCCACCTCCTGCGCCGCAGCAAGCATATTGCCTTCGACCCGCTCGGCCAGCAGTTGTGCCGCTTCCGCCGAGGGCTGCATACCGCGACTACGCATCCGCTGGCTCACCCAACCGGGCAGCGCCTGCGGCTCGATGGGCCAGAGGGTCATAATGACGCCCGCACTCTCCAGCGCCTTGTACCACTTGCTGGTTTGCGACTGGCGCTCGATTTTGCCGCTGATGATTAACAGTAACGTATCGGGCGGCGGATTGGCTGCATATTCGGCGAGAGCGGCCCCGCCCTCTTTACCCGGCTTGCCTGTGGGAAGTCGTAGTTCGAGCAAACGCTGCTCGGCAAACAGGGACATGGAACTGGAGGCGGCCAGCAGACTGTTCCAGTCGAAGCCACCCTCCACATGCAGCACCTCGCGTTCGGCATATCCGCTCTCACGCGCATGCTGGCGGAGCGCGTCGCCGGCCTCCATCAACTGCAGCGGCTCGTCGCCCGTGAGCAGATAGATGGGCTGCAACCCTTTTTGCAGGTGCGCTTGGAGCTGTTCGAAACGGAGTTTCATTCCTTCGTCGCGGCAGGTTGACGCGAGAGCGCACTCAGACGCTGCATCATCTGCCCCACCCCCTGACGCAGCATCTCGCTACGCAGTGACGCCTCTTCCTCGCTCTTGGAGAGCACGTTGTCCGGATCAAAACTGAAATCACGATTCACGGTGACACGCTCTTTATCGGCGACCACCCGTCCAGCGGCATCACGCAGGGAGAAAACCAGCTTCATTTCCAGTTCGTACTCCGCATCACGCCCCTGACTGTCGACACTGAGTACACGTCGGTTAATGGCCTGGCTATGGAGTGTCAGTACCGAGGTAGTGGCATCGACCGACTGCGCCACTACACCTCCTGCGTTGCGCAGCGCGTTTTCCACTTCGTAGTAGAGTTCGCTCCGCTCGGCCCCGACGATCACCGTATTGTTCATGCTCTGCGGCAACACTATCGCGCCACGCAGATGGAAACCGCAACCGCTCAACAGCAGCGCCACAAGCAGCAGCGGGCGCATCACGCTTTTCATCCGGCTACCACGTTCACCAGTCGTCCGGGAACAACGATGACCTTGCGGATGGTTTTGCCATCGATGAACGACTGCACCTTTTCGTCGGCGAGGGCGGCCGCTTCGATGGCCTTATTATCAGCCCCGGCAGGCACGCTGATCTGACCGCGTACCTTGCCGTTGACCTGCACTACCAGTTCGAGGGCATCTTTCACCAGCGCACTTTCGTCTACCTGCGGCCACGGCGCGTTGAGAATGTCGTCGCCGTAACCCAACTCCTGCCACAGGATGTGGGTGATGTGCGGCGCGATCGGCGAAAGCAGACGCAGCAGGATCGAGAGACACTCTTTACGAGCATATGCACGCTGCTGATTCAGATGTAAGTGCTCATCAACCATTCCTGCTTCACTAGAATACATCTCGTCACTGGGTCCAAGTGCATCCAAACCATTCAACAATTTCATTCCTGCAGAAATAACCGTATTGAATTGGTTCCGAGAGAAATCGTGCAACGCTTTCTGGAGAATTTCATGTGTTTCACGCCGGAACTTCACTGTTTCAACGCTTGCATACTCCTGAACCCATTCAATATCTTTTGCATGGGTGTCACAAGATTTAACTTGTATTGCAAAACTCCATACTCTTCTGAGAAAACGACTGGCCCCTTCCACACCGGCATCGTTCCATTCCAGCGATTGCTCCGGCGGCGCGGCGAACATCATGAACAGACGCGCGGTATCGGCGCCGTATTCGTCGATCAATGCCTGCGGATCGACCGTATTGCCCTTGGATTTGGACATTTTGGCGCCGTCTTTCAGCACCATGCCCTGGGTCAGCAGTTTCTTGAACGGCTCGCTCACCTTGGTCAGGCCGAGGTCGCGCATTGCCTTGGTCCAGAAGCGGGAATAGAGCAGGTGCAGAATCGCATGTTCGATACCGCCGACGTATTGATCCACCGGCATCCAGTAATCGGCACGTGCGTCGACCATGGTCGCTGCATCGGGACAGGTGTAGCGGAAGAAGTACCAGGAGGAATCGACGAAGGTATCCATGGTATCGGTTTCGCGCTTGGCCGCGCCGCCGCATTTCGGGCAGGTGCAGTTGAGGAACGCCTCGTATCGGTTCAGCGGGTTGCCGCTACCATCCGGCACGCACTCTTCCGGCAACACTACCGGTAGTTGATCGTCGGGCACCGGCACGTCGCCGCAGCTTGGGCATTTGATCATCGGGATCGGCGTACCCCAGTAACGCTGGCGTGAGATACCCCAGTCGCGCAGACGCCAGGTGACCTTCTTCTCGCCGAGATCCTTCGCGCTCAAATCGGCCGCGATGTCATCCACTGCGGCCTCGAAATCGAGACCATCGTACTTCCCGGAGTTGATGCAGACGCCGTGCTCGGCATAGGCCTCCTGCCACGGTGCAGGAGTCTCTTCACCGGCAGAGGTTTTGATCACCGTTTTGATCGGCAGTTTGTAATTGCCGGCAAACTCGAAATCGCGCTCGTCGTGTGCAGGCACTGCCATGACCGCACCTTCGCCGTATCCCATCAACACGTAGTTGGCGACCCACAGCGGCAGTTGCTCGCCGGTGAGCGGATGGGTGACGGTGAGACCGGTCGCCATCCCTTTCTTCTCCTGGGTGGCGACCTCCGCCTCGGAGGTACCGCCCTGCTTGCACTCCTCGATGAAGGCGGCCAGCTCAGGATTGCTTTCTGCTGCATGCAGCGCCAGCGGATGCTCGGCGGCAAC
>JBNKBG010000113.1:0-4291 GCA_050287105.1 Thiohalomonadaceae bacterium | reverse complement strand
ACGTTAAAGCCTGCCTTGAGATGGTCCAGCACCACTACAAAATCCCGTATCCCCGGCTCCGCCAGCAGGTTCCTGCGGCGGTGCTTCTCGTAACGCTTGAAAGCGAGGTTACGCTCTGCGCGTAGTTCTTCACGACATTTACGACTGAGCACAATATGACTCCGTTAATTCCATCCGCCACAGGGTAACGCTTGATCCCCGATGACGCACCGCCTATCGTGGCCCTATGCAGAACAACAGCGACAAGAATGAGCAGCTTCCCCACCTGCGCCAACTGGTCCGCCAGCAGCGCTGGGCCGCCCTCGCCACGGTTGGCAGCAAGGGCGAACCCCAGGCATCGATGGTCTCCTACGCCTTCGATGAGGCCACTGGCGATCTCTATCTACACCTCAGCACCCTGGCGGAACATACCCGCAATCTGGCACAGAACCCACACGCCTCGCTGGTGATCAGCGAAAACGACGATGGCCGTGACGACCCGCAGGAGCTGGCACGAGCCGGACTCAGCGGCACCATCAGCGCCATCCTTCCGGATGCGACGGAGTATGCTGCGGCCCGGGCCTGTTATCTGGCACGTCTGCCGGACGCGGCACCACGCTTCGATTTCAGCGACTTTTGTCTGTTTCGCTTTCAGCCGGAAAAGGTGCGATTTGTGGGCGGTTTCGCCCGGGCATTCAGTTATCGCGGTGATGAGTTACGCCAAAACTGAAGCTGGCCGTCGGTAACCCACTGCTCCGTTAACCAAATTTACATTTGTATTTTTTATAGCCGTTATAAAAAAACACAATGCTCGTTTAGAAACAGCGGGTTAGCCACATAGACAAACTTCGGGTACTCTTTGTCGTTGGAGAGTGTTCACAACAATCAATGGGGAATAGAAATGAATGCGAGACAGATCATTCTGGCTGCCACACTGTGCGGCCTGAGTAGCGGCGCCTGGGCCTCAGGCTTCGCCCTGAGCGGCAAAAGCGCCAGTAACACTGGCAACGCCTTTTCCGGTACCACCACCCTGGCCGAGGATGCCAGCGTAGTCTTCAGTAACCCGGCGGCGATGCAGGACTTAGAAGGGCAGCAATTCAGCGTGTTGCTGAGCACAGTAACACCCAACCTGCGGTATAAAGATACCGCTTCCAACACTGGCGGTACCGCAAACACCAGCGTTACCGACCCGCACTACATTCCCAATCTTTACTACGTCAACGCCCTGAGCAGCGACGTTCGTTTCGGCTTCGGCATCTACGCCCCTTTCGGCTTGGGCCTTGATTACGATGACAACTGGGTTGGGCGTTACATCACCACCGGTTCTGATCTGCAGATCATCAACTTCAGCCCGGCCATCTCATTCAAGGCAAGCCCGCAGACCAATCTCGCCTTTGGTATCGACATGCAGTACCTCAATGCCACTCTGAAAAATGCCATGGACTACGGCGGAATTTGCCAATACCTGGAAGAAATAGGCCAATTAGGAGCAGGCACATGCGGAGCTCTTGGCCTTTCGTCACATAACAATGATGGTACTCAGGAGTTGACAGGAACCAACTGGGCAATGGGCTATACCATTGGCCTGACCTATGACATTGATGAGGCAAGCCGTTTAGGTATGACCTTCCACTCGGCAACCCGTCATGACGTTGCGGGTAGTGCAAACTTCGAAGGCGCTCCGGCAGCTTTCACAGGAAATAAGATGTTCACCGACACCGACGGTGATCTGACCATCATCCTGCCGGAATCTCTCAGCCTTGGTTACCGTCGTACCGTCTCTCCGCAACTGCAGGTGATGGTTGACGCCACCTGGACCCGCTGGAGCCGCTACGATGAACTGGTTGTCGACTTTGCCGACAGCACACCAACCTCACGTACCGCACAGAACTGGAAGGATGTCTGGCGTCTGGCCGTTGGCGCCAACTACCAGATGAACTCAACCTGGCTGCTACGCGGTGGTCTGGCCTACGACCCGACTCCGGTCCCCGATGCCCAGCACCGTTCCGCCCGCATTCCCGACGGTGACCGTACCTGGGTCAATCTGGGTGCCCGGGCAAAACTCGATTCCAATATGGATATCGATCTAGCACTAGCCTATGCGCCGGACAATAAGTACAAAATAGACTCCACGCAGAATCTGGGTACGTACAGCAACAACCTCCAGGGTGAATACACCTCCTCGGTGTCCTACTTCATCGCCCAGTTGAACTACAAGTTCTAATTAACTGGCCGCGGCAGCTTCTGAACACTAGAAGCTGCCGCTGGTTGCCAGATAGGTCTTGGTCTCACCGTTGTCGGTGTTATAGGCGTAATCCATACTCAGGGTAACATCGACAAAACTCTGTACCCGCCAACGCAGTCCCACACCCATCCCGGTATAGAGACGATAACTGTCTATGCCTGCAACTTCCGGCCAGACATTCGCCACATCCAGAAAAAGCACGCCGCGCATCTGACGATAGCCGGTGATGTGATGGTGATACTCAAAATTCCCCTGCAGTAAAAGATTCCCCTGCAGGATATCCACGTCATAGCCACGCAAAAAGGTAGAGCCGCCGAGACTGTAGGCCTCTCCATCGCCGAATGCCAACCCCAGCTTTAGCTGGCTGTTGAAATTGGCATCCATACTCTGCAGGGGTTGATAACGCCGATAGGTGAAGGTGTTGTGGATAAAGGTCATATCTGAGGACCAGGCCGGTTGGGCTAGTTCCATCAGGTAGCTGAACTCCTCGCCCTCCCTATGATAGGGAAACTCATTGACCCTGTAGTAACCGATCTTCCCCACCAGGGTGATCACCTGTTGATCACCATAGCCCACCACCCCGGGGTTAGCGGAATAGCTGATGCTACTAGCTTTTACCCCACCCCCTGCCAACCAGCCCTGACTCACACCCTCCCGATTTAACCAGCGCGAGAGAAAGAGGCTGCCGCTCTGCGATTTCTCTCCCACCGTGGCCAACAACACACTGTTGTCGTAGACGTTGACATTCCGCTCCAGACGCACATTTTCCAGCTCAAGTCGGTAGGGGGTGCCGACAATCCGTGGATAGGCGTAGGTAACCCGCGCCTTTCTCGATAGTGGCTCTACGTTATCGACAAATTTTTTCTCTTCGTAGATGACACGAAGACGCTGATTCAGACCAAACAGGTTATCGAAGCGCAACTCACCCCCATAGGTGTAGTTGGTCGCTACCTCGTCAGCCAAAAAGTCGGGACGGTAGTCCAGGGATGGCAGGGGAAGAATATAGAAGCGCTCATCGAGGCGAAACTGCAGGATATGTTTACCCTGCTCATGTAACAGCTCGGCCTGGACCTTTTTGAACAGCCCCAGATTCATCAGCGCCTGGCGAGACCGTTCAATCTGTGCCGGGGTAAACGGCTGGCCCTCATGCACCGTCAACTCCTGGCGCAGCACCTCCTGACGGGTAACCTCGTTGCCGACAAAGCGGATGTCGTCCAATAGCGGTACGTCCACTTCCTCCTGTGCCAGGACAGGAGCCAGCCAAAGCAAAGAAAGCATGAGCCACGCTCCGCGCACACAACCTCCTTATGAGAAAAACAGCATCCGTATCCCGAGAAACGCCAGGAACAGGGCGAACCAGCGTTTGAGCTGCGCTGCCGGTAGCGTGTGCGCCAGCCGCGCGCCTAACGGAGCAAACAACATACTGGCAATAACAATCCCGCCCAACGCAGGCCAGTAGAGATAGCCACTGCTCCATGTGGGTAACGCGATTTCATTCCAGCCACTAACCACGAAACCCAGTGCACCGGCTAAGGCGATAGGCAGGCCGCAGGCGGCCGAGGTCGCCACCGCCTTACGCATCTCCACGTTACACCATTGCAAAAACGGCACTGTCATGGTGCCACCGCCGATGCCAACGATGGCCGACACCGTGCCGATCACACCTCCCGCCAACCCCATGCCGAGATTGCCCGGCAGCGTACGGTGCGGCGACACCTTCAACCCGAAGCCCATCTGCGCCGCCACCAGCAATTCGAAGACACCGAAAATAATTTTCAGATTGGTACTGGGCAGGCTGTCCGCAATCATCGCGCCCAACCACGCACCAAGCACGATGCCCGGCACAAGTTGCACAAAGGCCCGCCACTGTACCGCACCATGACGATGGTGAGCGGCAACCGAGGAGAGGGAGGTGAAAACGATAGTCGCCAGCGAGGTGCCAATAGCCAGATGCATGATCACCGCAGGATTGATTCCCGCGTGCAGAAACAACCAGGCCAGCACCGGCACGATCACCAGCCCGCCGCCAACGCCAAACAACCCCGCCAGCACCCCGGCAAAGGCGCC
>JBNKBG010000112.1:0-4306 GCA_050287105.1 Thiohalomonadaceae bacterium | reverse complement strand
ACCTGATTCTGGCGACCCAGCGTCCCTCGGTGGATGTCCTCACCGGTTTGATTAAGGCCAACATCCCCACCCGCATCGCCTTCCAGGTATCTTCACGCATCGATTCGCGTACCATCCTTGACCAGATGGGGGCGGAGGCGCTGCTCGGTCACGGTGACATGCTCTATCTGCCGCCGGGACATGGGGTGCCGGTTCGAGTGCACGGTGCCTTCGTCGCCGACCATGAGGTGCACAAGGTGGTCGACGCACTGAAGAAGCGCGGCGAGCCCAACTATCTGGAGGAGATCGTCAACGGCATCGAAGAGAGCAGTGGACCGCTCTATCCTGGTGATAGCGGTGGCGGCAATGGCGGTGAAGAGAGTGATGCGCTCTACGATGAGGCGGTGAAGATCGTCACCGAAACCCGTCGCGCCTCGGTCTCCGGGATCCAGCGCCGACTCAAGATCGGTTACAACCGTGCCGCACGTATGGTCGAAATGATGGAAGAGGCGGGCGTGGTCAGTCCGCTTCAACCGAACGGTTCACGGGAGGTGTTAGCACCTCCACCACCCAAGGGTTGATATCTGAATGTTCAAGCATCTTGTCCGTCTTCTCCTGCCGCTGCTTTTTGTAACCGCTGCCCATGCGGGTGAAGGGCAGGTGCGGCTGGATCGTTTTCTCTCCGGTCTCGATACCATGCAGGCCGACTTCATCCAGACCGTGACCAACGCCCGTGGTGAGCGTAAGGAGGAGACCCGCGGCAAGCTGTGGCTCTCACGTCCGGGTCGCTTCCGTCTCCATTACAAAAATCCCTACGAGCAGCTCTACGTGGCCGATGGCAAGAACCTCTGGCTCTATGACCGCGATCTGGAGCAGGTCACGGTGAAGCAACAGAGTGAGAGTCTGGGCAGTACCCCGGCGATGCTATTAAGCAGTACGGCACCGTTGAGCGACAACTTCACCATCAAGGAGGAGGGGAAGCACGAGGGATTCCAGTGGCTGCTGCTCAAACCGAAGGCGGCGGAGAGCAACTTCGATTACCTGCGCCTGGCGCTGGAGGGAGATGTACTGCGGGCAATGGAGATGGTCGATGGTTTTGGCAACACCACCCGACTCTATCTGACTACCGTGGTACGCAATCCCGGCGTGGAGCAAAAGCAGTTTCAGTTTACCCCGCCAGCGGGTGTCGATGTGATCGGCGAGGTCCAGTGACGCCGTGACCGATCTCTTTGCCGCAGAGGAGCAGTCACGCGGCGATGCGCTGCGCCCCCTGGCGGACCGGATGCGACCGCGCACGCCAGATGAGTTTTTCGGACAGCAACATCTCCTCGGCGAGGGTAAACCGCTGCGCCAGGCTATCGATAGTGGCCATCTCCATTCCATGATCCTCTGGGGGCCCCCCGGCACCGGCAAGACCACCCTGGCACGGATGATTTCGGGCTATGCCGAGGCCCAGTTTCTTACCTTGTCAGCCGTCCTCTCCGGGGTGAAGGAGATCCGCGCCGCGGTGGAACAGGCGCACCAGGCACGCTTGATGGGACGGGGCACCGTACTCTTTGTCGACGAGGTGCATCGCTTCAACAAGAGTCAACAGGATGCCTTTCTGCCGCATATCGAAGATGGCACCTTCACCTTTATCGGTGCCACCACCGAGAATCCCTCCTTTGAGTTGAACAACGCGCTGCTCTCCCGCGCCCGGGTTTATGTGCTGAAGAGTCTCGATGCAGAGGAGATCGATACCATTCTGCAACGTGCCTTGAGCGATCGGGAGCGTGGTCTGGGTGAGCGCGATATCGTTTTGAGTGATGAACTGCGCCGGCGTATTGCCATGGCCGCTGACGGTGATGCACGCCGCTCCCTTAACCTGCTGGAGATCGCCGTTGACCTGGCGGAGAAGGTCGATGGTAAAGAGGTGATTGCTGAGACGATCCTGAACGAAGTGCTCTCCGGTGGCTTGCGTCGCTTCGACAAGGGGGGCGAGGCGTTTTACGACCAGATCTCGGCACTGCATAAATCGGTACGCGGCTCCGATCCGGACGCCAGCCTCTACTGGTTTGCCCGGATGATCGATGGCGGTGTCGATCCACTCTACGTGGCGCGTCGAGTGGTGCGTATGGCCTCGGAGGATATCGGTAATGCTGACCCGCGTGGCCTGCAACTGGCACTCAACGCCTGGGATGTGCAGGAGCGACTCGGTTCACCGGAAGGGGAGCTGGCTATCGCTCAGGCGATTCTCTATCTGGCCTGTGCGCCGAAGAGCAACGCGGTCTATATGGCACACAAGGCGGCCATGGCCGATGCGCAGGCAAATGGCTCGCTGGAGGTGCCGATCCATTTGCGCAATGCGCCGACCAAGTTAATGAAAGAGCTCGGCTACGGTCACGAATACCGCTATGCTCATGACGAGCCGGAAGCATATGCGGCAGGTGAGGACTATTTCCCCGAAGCGATGGGTAAGCGTAACTATTATCAACCCTCTGGACGTGGCCTGGAGCAGAAGATCGCGGAGAAGCTGGAATACCTCAAAGCGCTGGATCGCGATTACCTCAGGAAAATATAATCCTCATCTGTAGCTACAGGTTACAGGGCAGGGAAAGGTCAGTAGAAGGAACTACATTTGTTTATTGATGCACCCATATCAAGCAGGTTCGCCGAGGTCGATCCGCAACGGTTGCGTAGAGAGCAGATTAATATTCTCTACCGGGCCCTGCCTCTCTCACTGATCACCATTCTTATCTTCGCCATGGCCCTTGCCATGCTCATGTTTGGCGTGGTCTCTGAACTGCGAATTGCTCTATGGTTGATCGCTGTACTGGTAGTGATACTGCTGCGCTGGAGCTGGCATACGGTCTATTCGCGTCGGGATGAGCTGGACGCAACAAACAATGACCCGTGGCTCAAATATAACCTGATTGGTGTCGCCATCTCGGGTGTGGTGTGGGGCAGTGCTGGCCTGTTGCTCTTCCCTCCTGACGATATGCTGCATCAACTACTGTTGTTGTTTATTCTGGCATCGATCACCGCCGGCTCGATCTCAACTCTTTCGGTCTTACCGCAGGCCATTCATCCCTTTCTTTCGTTCGCCATGTTGCCGCTCATTCTACGCATGCTCTGGGAAGGGGGAGACTCTGCTTTGATACTGGCACCGGTCGGTCTGCTCTTTTTCCTGTTGGTGCATATTGGTGCCATGCGGATCTACTCCAACATCCTGCTGGCACTGACTGCACGGTTGGCTCTTGAACATGCTATCCAGGATTTACGTGAGAGCACTGAACAGAACCGTCTATTGCTGGAGTCTGTGTCGGAAGGAATATTCGGCGTCGATGAGGATGGTATTACCACCTTCGTTAATCCGGCGGCTGCACAGATGTTGGGATATTCAACTGACGAATTGCTCGGTAAATCGATGCACGACATGATTCATTATTGTCACGCCGATGGACAGGTCTATGCCAAGGAGGAATGCCCCCTTGAACATGCGCTGACGGAAGGTAAGGAGTCTCATCTGACCAATGAGGTATTGTGGCGTAAGGATGGCAGTTCTTTCCCGGTTGAATATCGCAGCCGACCGATGTTTAGCAACGGCATGGTTGCTGGCGCAGTGATGACCTTTAGCAATATTTCCGCACGCAAACAGGTAGAAGCGCAACTGGAGAGACAGGCGTTTTACGACAGTCTTACCGGTTTGCCTAATCGGGTTTTATTACAGGACAGATTGGAACAGGCGGTGGTCCATGCGCGCCGCCATAAAGAGATGGGAGCCTTGCTCTTCCTCGATCTGGATCAGTTTAAAATGATCAACGATACCCTGGGGCATGTCAGCGGTGATCTGTTACTCAAAGAGATGGCGGCGCGTCTTCATGGGTCGATACGCGGCGAAGATACTGCAGCACGCATGGGGGGCGATGAATTTGTTGTGTTGATGACGGGGTTGCGCGGCGATTCCGACACGGCGGTCAATAACATTCGCCGTGTCGCCGACAAGATTCACCAACAGATGTCGGTCCCCGTGAATCTTGGCGGACATCGCCTGCAAGTGACCTGTAGTATCGGTATCGCCATGTTTCCGATCAACCATGATAATGCCGATGCGATATTGATGCAGGCAGATACGGCGATGTATCGGGCCAAGGAGTCTGGACGTAACGGTACCCAGTTCTTTCTGCCGAGTATGCAATTGATCGCCGAGGAGCGTCTGGCAATCCAGACTCTTCTGCAACATGCAGCGCACAGGGATCAACTGAGGCTCTATTATCAACCCCAGTATAATTCTGAGCGTGAAATCATTGGTGCAGAGGCGCTGCTTCGCTGGCAGCACCCGGAAAAA
>JBNKBG010000111.1:0-4342 GCA_050287105.1 Thiohalomonadaceae bacterium | reverse complement strand
TTGGGCGGCGGGATCATGATGCAGTAGGCATCCTTGTTATCGCCCGCATCGCTTTTCGGGGCGAAGAAGCCGTTATCTTCCCAGTACTGGTACCAGCGTTGTTCGATATCGTGGGGGTTGTAGCTTTTATCCATGGTTACAGGCAGTCATACGTCGAGGTTGCAGGGAGTGGGCGAGTATACCGCAGTTTGCGCCGGCGGGATTATTTGAGGTTGGGATAACGCTCCAGAAGCAGCTTCATCACCTCTTTCTGGATGATCGGGCGCAGCTTGCGCAGCTGATGGCCGACCAGCATGTCGACCAGTTTGTTCAATTCCTGCTGGGTAGGCACCTTGCTGGCGGGATTGGCCGCGGCCGCTTTTTGCGGGGGTGGGGTATTGGGTAGTGCGGCAACGTCGTTGAGCACGGGGATATCCTCGTCGCCCAACTGCACCACCTCATCGAGCATGGGGATGTCATCGTCGCTTGTATCGAAGCGATCCTGTTCCAGCAGTTCCTTGAGCCGATCCAGTTCGTTCAGGATCTCGGTTTTGCTTTTCGGCTTGTCGTTACTCATCCGCCACGATCCGTTTTGATGGTGTGAGATTCGAGAGGATAACCTCTCTCGCGGTAGAAACGAAAGCGATCCCTGCCGAACTTTCGACTGGTTTCATCGCTGTCGATCACCTCGGCTACGCGTTGGAAGCGGCTGAAAAAAAGCGGCACCTCACTACCCAGATTGATCAATACCTCATCGTGATGCAGCGGCTCTTCGCCATGACCAATGTGAATCGCGCTCTCGTCAGCGCCCGGATCGTTGTCCAGGCTATGGGGGACGAAGCTACCCTGACTGAAGCTCCAGAGCATATCGTCGAGGCGGCTGCTTAACGCCGGGTCACCGGTATGGATGTAGACCTTGTTGCCCTGTTGCCACGCCTTTTCCGCCAGGCGGCAGACAAAACGCTGCCGCGCATCGGCAGCGCCATCTTCAAGCACGTAGAAATCGACCCGGGTCAAGTTAGTTTCCCTTGGCGCGATCGATGAGGAACTGGGTCAGCAGCGGCACCGGCCGACCGGTGGCACCCTTCTCGCCATTGCTGCGCCAGGCGGTACCGGCGATATCCAGGTGGGCCCATTTGAAATCTTTGGTGTAGCGGCTGAGGAAACAGGCTGCGGTAATGGTACCGGCACTTTTGCCACCGATATTACCCATGTCGGCGAAGGGGCTCTTGAGCTGTTCGTCGTACTCGTCCCACATCGGCAGTTGCCAGGCGCGATCGCCGGTTATCTGGCCAGCGTCCAGCAGTTTGGCGATGAGTTCCTCGTCGTTGCCCAGCAGGCCGGAGGCATGATGGCCCAGGGCGACGATGCATGCACCGGTGAGGGTGGCGATGTCGATGACCATGGCCGGTTCGTATTTCTGCGCATAGGTCAGGGCATCGCAGAGGATCAGGCGGCCTTCTGCATCAGTGTTGAGGATCTCAATGGTTTGTCCCGACATGGAGGTGACGATGTCGCCCGGCTTGTTGGCGTCGCCATCGGGCAGGTTTTCCGAACTGGGGACGATACCGATGACGTTAAGCGGTAGCTCCATTTCGGCGATCGCCTTCAGGGTGCCAAAGACACTGGCGCCGCCGCACATGTCGTACTTCATTTCGTCCATGCCCGCCGCCGGTTTCAGCGAGATGCCGCCGGCGTCGAAGGTAAGTCCCTTGCCCACCAGCACAATCGGTTTCTGCCTGTTGCGGGCAGTTGTACCCCGATACTCCATTACGATCAGCCTGGCCGGTTGACGTGAACCGCGGGAGACCGAGAGCAGCGCATGCATACCCAGTTTTTCCATCTGTGCTTCATCGAGCACCGAGGTCTTGATGCTTTTGTATAGTCGGCCGAGGGCACGGGCCTGATCGGCGAGATAGCTCGGGGTACAGATATTGCCCGGCAGGTTGGAGAGGTCCTTGGTCAGATCGATACCGTTATTGATCGCCTGGCCCTGAATGCTGCCAAGTCGGATCAGGGCACTTTCACCGCGATTGGTACAGGGGAAGGCAACCTTGCTTAACGTTGTCTTGTTCTCATCTTTACCCTTGCTCTTGAGTTGATCGAAGCGGTAGCTGGCATGGCCGACCGCCTCAATGAACTGACGTACCTTCCAATCCAGTTCGCGTTCAGGCACAGGCAGTTCGGCGAGACAGCAGAGGGCGTCTTTGGCTCTGGTGGCGGTTGTGGCGCGGGCGGCGGCCTGGACGATACGGCGGTAGTTGCGATCATTGAGCTCCTTCTCCTTACCGCAACCCACCAGCAACAGGCGCTCACATTTCAGGCCGCGGGGCGCTGAGATCATCAGGGTCTTGCCCAGGGCACCACTCATGTCGCCACTCTTCAGGACCGTTTTCAGGAAGTGTTCTGTGGCATCATCGAGTGCCTTTGCCGCAGTGGTGAGCTTTTTACCGTCGTAGATGCCGACAATGAGGCAGTCGCTGTTGCTGCTATGGATGGGGCCGGTGCTGGTACTGAATTCCATTGTGACTCCTGATGAGCTATCGCGTAAACTTTCAATCGCGAACGATTATATCAGTCACGGCGGCAAGCTGCTTATTCTATGAATACTACTGATTCCAGCGGGATTTCCCGCCGATGATTTTGCGCCGCTACCTGCTGCGCGAGGTGGGCCTCAATTTTCTCGGGGTTGCCCTGTTGTTCACCCTGATGTTTCTCAGCAGTACCTTCATTCGCCTGCTCACCGAGACCCTGGAAGGAGACTATCCGGCCAAGATCCTTTTCACCCTGTTTGCCCTTAAAGGGGTGGGGAATCTGGTCTTTATCCTGCCGCTGGCCTTCTTCATCGGTGTCATGCTCGCCTTTGGCCGCCTCTACAAAGATAGTGAAATGGTGGTTTTCACCGCCTGTGGTGTGCGCCCGCAACAGGTGTTGCAGGCGGTAGCGATCCCGGCGTTGGCCGTCGCCTTGCTGGTGGCATTTCTTGCCCTCTGGTTTGCCCCCTGGTCGGAGGAGCAGAGTTCACGCCTGCTGGATCAGGCGGGAGCACGCACCGAGGTGGAGGGGATCATCCCTGGTCAGTTCAATCAGTTCGATGATAACGGCCCGGTGATCTATGCGGAGAGTGCTGAACCGGGTAGTAAACGACTTAGCAAGGTGTTCGTGCAGTACCGGGAGCAGGGGCAGGATATGCAGCTGACCGCAGCATCGGCCTACGAGAAGCAGGAACAAGATAGTGAGGCACGTTATCTGATCCTGCTCGATGGTTATCGCTACGAGGGCAAGCCCGGGCAGGCGGAGTATCGCATCATCCAGTTCAAGGAGTACGGCATTCTGATGCGGGAGCGGGCGGTGGTTGCCTCGACGCGACCACGCTATGCCATTGCTACGGCTGAATTGCTACGTAGCGCCACCCCGGCGGATATGGCGGAGTTTCAGTGGCGTCTGGCGATGCCGATTAGCGCCCTGTTACTCGGTCTGCTGGCGGTGCCCCTGAGCAAAACTTCGCCACGTCGTGGCCGTTTCGGCGGATTATTTCTCGGCATCATGATCTTTGTGGTCTACAACAACCTCCTGACCATGGCCCGCTCCTCACTGGGCAAGGGTGATATCCCCGCCATGCTCGGTATGTGGTGGGTCCATGCACTGCTGGTGCTGATGCTGGCGTTGATCCTGTGGCGACAGAATCGTCTGCCAACACCCCGGTCACAAACAGGTGGCAAGCCATGAAGCTGCTTGATCGCTACATCGGGCGTAGTGTTATCGGCTATACCCTGGTGGCTTTTTCCATCCTGTTGATCATCTATTTCTTTAGCACCCTGGTGAATGAGATGGGCTACGTGGGCAAAGGCAGCTATAGCAGTGCCAACGCCGTGCTCTACAGCCTCATGTTGCTGCCGCGCCAGGCCTATGAGCTCTTTCCCATGGTGGCGTTGCTCGGTGCGATTCTCGGTCTTGGGGCACTGGCCAGTAACAGTGAGCTGACCGTGATCCGTGCCTCCGGGGTATCGGTTAAACGTATCGCCCTTGCGGTGAGCAAGGCCGGGCTGTTAATGATTGTGGTGATCATCGTATTGGGTGAAGGGGTGGCGCCAAAGCTGGAGAAGGAGGCGAGCCAGCAGCGTCTGCGCGCCCTCTCCAAAAGTGTCAGCCTCAACACCGACAGTGGCCTGTGGGCCAAGGATGGGGAGAGCTTTATTGTCATCCGCAGGCTCAATCCCGACGGCAAGGCCAATGGGATCACGCTCTACCATCTGCAGGGCCAGCACATCGACGAGATCGACACCGCCACCAAAGGCGAATACCGCAATGGCGTATGGCTACTACACAACGTAAAGAAGACACTGTTCGCTGAACAGGGCAT
>JBNKBG010000110.1:0-4353 GCA_050287105.1 Thiohalomonadaceae bacterium | reverse complement strand
GGCAACAGGGGTGTCGGCGGTTTCTCCCTTCTCCTGTTGCGCAAGTCCCGGAATCAGATTGGCGTCCGGGTAGACGGTGATCGCGTCATATTTCACCCCGGCAGGTGGTTCCGAACCGAAACTCCAGCTTCCATTTTTCTCGCGCCAACGATATACGGTAACGGACTGTCCACTACGCTTCTCTGTCTCCGACAGGCTGGGCAGCTTTTCTTCCAGTGTTTTCAGGGTGGGAAGATTGATGTTGCTGAGTTTTAGCATCGGTCTTCCCCACGGGTAGACGAAAGGAAGAATGCCGCTGAAGAGCAGTAGCATGAGAAGTAATTTGATGATCTTTCGCGAGCGGTTTGCCATATCTGTTTTTCGTTTTGCGCGTTAGACTCAGACATTATCCGATATTACTACTGACAGCAAAGTGAACGAACTGCGTTTCTATCTCGATCTCAGTCCGGAGCGTTACCTGCGCTACTATCGCGGTACAGCGAAGGTCGTTTCGGTACTCAGTATAGAAGGCAAACGGCTGGAATTTCCTGCCGAGCGCCTGCGGCCCTTTGTTACCCATGAGGGCGTGCGTGGTCTGTTTGCCCTGCAGTTCGATGATAGCAACCGCTTTGTTGCGCTCAGGCGACTGGCCGATCTGCCGCTCCAGTAGCCACTTCAACTATCGCAAGGTTATACTCGACGGGCTCTTAACCACTCGACAGAGGTCGTATGTTCCTGCTGCATCCGCGCCTGGAGTCTGACTGTATCTACCTCAGCGACCTGCCGCTCTCGCGATTGCTGTTAATGAACGATGCGCGCTATCCCTGGTGTGTATTGGTGCCGCGACGTTACGATCTGGTTGAGGCATACCAGCTGAGCGAGGCGGATCAACAACAGCTCTGGCGCGAGTCGAGCACACTCGGCGCGGCGATGATGGAGGCCTTTGGCGGCGACAAACTTAATATCGCCGCATTGGGCAATCTGGTGCCGCAGTTTCATCTGCACCACATCGTGCGTTATCGGGATGACGAGACCTGGCCCAATCCGGTTTGGGGAGTAGGGACACCACGTCCTTACGACGCCGGACAGCTGGCCGAGATTCAGCAGCGGCTACGTGGGGCACTGCCTGACGGGTGGTTTATCTAAAGGGCACCTCTAATAATCCACTCAAGCCGCGATTGCTGTGTTAAAAAGCTCCTCAAAATGCTCATTTACTTCGTGCAAACTCCGCTTTCTCGTCGCTTTTTACCTTGCACTCATCGTCTCGATTGAATTATTAGAGGCACCCTAAATTTAATAGTGACTACTTCAGGGCGTGTTTCAGCGCCGCTTCCATACGCTGTACCGATTCATACCCCTCATCGATCGCTTCACTGGCGCGGTCAAATTCGAGCAGACCCAGCTGAGCCAGACTCGGTGAGAGCAGTACGTCGGGTGGATCGCCGGCCATGCGGCTTTTGGTGATACGGTCCTGCATGATATTGATCGAACTGGCCATGACCTCAAACATCCCGGGTATCGGATAGTCCGATTTTGGCCCCTTGCCCCAGGTCTTTAGCTTCGATTCCAGAATACCCGTATTGAGCTTTTTCAGGAGTTGAGTGAATAGATCGCGCTCACCTTCATCCACCATTTTCTTCCCATTAGCGCTCTTCAGGTGGCGCCCCACGATATCGCTGTTGAGGTTTACCGCGATAATAATATCGGCCCCCATGGCACGACAGAGCGAAACCGGTACCGGGTTGGTCAAACCGCCATCCACCAGCCAGCGACCATCGATCTGCACCGGGGAGAATATCCCCGGCAGGGCAATGGAGGCGCGGACGGCACGGGGTAGCGCCCCCTCCTGAAGCCACACCTCGCGGCCGCTGGCGAGGTCGGTGGCGACGGCGGCATAGGGCAGGGGCAGTTGCTCAATCTCGATGTCGCTCAGTTTGTCGGCGAATGAGGCCATCAGGCTGGCCCCCTCGATAAGCCCGCCGGACATCCTCACGTCCATCAGGCGCACCACATCCCAGAAGCCCAGTTTGCGCACCCATTTCTCCAGCGTATCCAGTTGGCCGCCACTATAGGCAGCACCGACCAGGGCGCCTATCGAGCAGCCAGCCACCAGATCGGGTTTAATGCCTCGCTCTTCCAGAGCGCGGATCACGCCAATGTGTGCCCAGCCCCTGGCCGAACCACTTCCCAGTGCCAGCCCTATCCGAGGTTTCTTCATCTCCTGACTCCTGTATACCTTTGGGTACTCCTGCCAATCATTTGAGGTTACACAACCTACCTCTGATTGGGTACTATCCTATCCATGATGTGCCTATCCCGAGTATTACTTCTTTTGTTGGCCCTGCCACTGTGCACCGCCCATGCGGTGGATATCCGTGAAGGGGACGAGCTGTTTGTGGATGATGCGCCACTGGAGCAGCATGTTGAGTATCCGCCCTGGTTCCGCCTCTCTTTTCTTAATATGCCTGAAGAGTTGCGCGAGGTAACCGCCTTCAACAAGCGTGGCCTGATTGTCTATTTCGGTCAGGAGTATTGCCCCTACTGCAAGGCGATGCTGGAGACCAACTTCGGTAGTCGCGATATCGAGCGTTATACCAATAGTAACTTCGATGTTCTTGCCATCGACATCCACGGCCAGAAGCGTGTTACTGATCTACATGGCAAGGAGATGTCAGAGAAGGAGTTTGCCGATAAGGAGAAGGTCAATCTGACCCCAACCCTGGTGTTTTATGACAAGGAGGGGATTGAGGCACTGCGCCTGCAGGGTTACTACCCGCCCTATAAATTCCGTGCCGCACTGGAGTTCGTTGCCGACGAACACTACAGGGATGAACCGTTCCGTGACTATCTGCAACGGGCCAACCCGCCAATGGCGTTTGAAATAGGGGGCCTGAATCAGGAGGAGTTCTTCCTGCCACCGCCCTATGTCCTGGATCGACGTAAGGTGGCCTCAAAGATGCCGTTGCTGGTCTTTTTTGAACAGGGCAACTGCCACGCCTGCGATGTGCTACACACTACACCATTGCAGAATGAAGAAATCCGCAAGCTGCTGGGTCAATTTGAGATCGTGCAGCTTGATGTCACCAGCGACACCCCGGTGATCACCCCGACCGGCGAGCGCACCACCAGCAAACGCTGGGCCGAGTCATTGGGACTTTTTTATACCCCGACGCTGTTGTTCTTCGATGGTCAGGGTCATTCAATTATGCGCCTCGATTCTGTCGCGGGTTTTTATCGTCTGCGCAAGGTGCTGGAGTACGTGCTTGCCGATGATGCTAATAAAGGTGGCCTGTTACGTTTCAGCCGTACCGCCGGGGAAAAACAGTGAGCGAACGGAAGATTGACGAGCTCATTGGCCTGATGGCTGCACTGCGCGATCCGCACAACGGCTGTCCCTGGGATCGGGAGCAGACCTTCTCCACTGTGGCTCCCTACACCATCGAAGAGGCCTATGAAGTTGCCGACGCCATTGAGCGTAACGATCTGGACGATCTGCGTGGTGAACTGGGCGACCTGCTGTTTCAGGTGGTCTTTCACGCACGCATGGCGGAAGAGCAGGGCATGTTCAACTTTGATGATGTGGTAGAAGCCATTGTCGAAAAGATGACCCGTCGTCATCCGCATGTCTTTGCCAACGATGTGGTGGCCGATGCCGAAGCGCAGAGCCATGCCTGGGAAAAGCACAAGGCCGCAGAGCGTAAACAGAGTGAGCAGCATAGTCTTCTCGATGGCGTGGCACTCGGTCTGCCTGCCCTGAGCCGTGCACTCAAATTGCAAAAGCGTACCGCCCGCGCCGGTTTTGACTGGCCTGCCATTGATGGCGTAATGCATAAGGTGGAAGAAGAGATCGACGAAATCCGTGTTGAGATCGACAAGGGTGACAACACCGCACTACAACAGGAGATCGGTGATCTGATATTTGCCTGCGTCAACCTTGCCCGTCATGCAGGTGGTGATGCGGAAGAGTTGTTGCGTGCCGCTAACGGTAAATTCGAGCGCCGTTTTCGTCATCTGGAAAACGAACTAAAAAAGCAGGGAAAGGAACTGGAAGCCTGTTCGTTGGAAGAGATGGATGCATTGTGGGAGGCAGCGAAGCGTATTGAAAAAATGAATTAGCTACGGAATATACGGAAGATGAAAAGAAAAAATGGTGTGTATCTATGATGAATGAACCCTCTTCGTGTGTTCCTGCTCTTGTTCAAACTTCTAGCCGTTGTATGAACCAGTTGAAATTTCCGTTACAGATAGTAACGTTATCCCTATCCCTGATTTCCACGCCAACCTCAACCAACGCCCGTCCTTTTCTCTCCAACTGCTGATTAAAACGTTCGCATATCTCGTCAGTAATGGTGGGATGTGCCGTTACGTCCGTAG
>JBNKBG010000109.1:0-4387 GCA_050287105.1 Thiohalomonadaceae bacterium | reverse complement strand
GCCATCCTCGGCAAGGTAGGCGAGCCGCCATCTCCTGCCGATGGCAGGCAGTTCGATCTGCCGTGGAGCCTCAGCGCGCTGCAGATGGGCCTCCTCCCCCAGTCGCGTCAGGGTCTGTACCACCCACTCCTCGTGCTGGTCGAGAAGGGGTGGCAGATGCCTGGCACTAAACCCTTTCGGCACCACCAACTCCACCTGCCCCAGCCGGGTGATACGCAGGCGGATGCGCCTGGCCCGCGCACTGCGGCGCAACGACAGTCGCTCGCGCCAGCCAGCGGGATCAAAGAGGGAATCACTCATGGGCAGTATCGTAACAGCGCGATGGCAGGGAGGGTATCGTGGTGTACCATAGGCGCCGCCTGTATCCGGATAGAATTCACCATGCGCAAATACGAGGGTCATCTGATCCATAAAAGTGTCGACGAACTCGGCGAGATCGAGGTGGTCGACGACGCGGTCTACCGCTCACTCCACTTCGGCTCTGCGCCGAAGCAGAGCAGTATGCTGCTGCGTGACCCGCTCTACCTGGCGCTGACCTATACCCGTGCCATGGCTGCCGCACTCCTGTTCAACCCTGCCCCACAACGGGTGCTGCTGATCGGACTTGGCGGCGGTTCGCTGGCCAAATTCCTGCTGCACTATCTGCCAGAGTGCCGCATCGATGCGGTGGAGATGCGCCAGGCGGTGGTCGAGGTTGCCCATAGCCACTTCAAGTTACCGGAGGACCCACGGCTCAACGTACATATCGGCGATGGTGGTTCATTCGTCCGTAACGCTGAGAAAGGGACCTATGATCTGCTCCTGATCGATGCCTTCCTCGGCAACGGAATCGCCCGCACCGTTTGTGGCATCAGTTTCTTCGAGGCCTGCCGTAGCCTGCTGACAGAAGAGGGCCTGTTCAGCATGAATCTGTGGAACGGCGACTTCATTACCGCACGGGAGATGCGCGAGGATATCCGGCAGAGCTTTGCTGGAAACGCGCTGCATCTGCCGGTGGAGGGTAAGGACAACACGGTGGCCATCGCCGCCAATGGGAAACCGTTAAAGAAGCGACTGCGCGTATTACGTGAGACTGCCAGCCTGCTGGAGAGGAAGACCCGGATCGAATATGGCGCTATGTTGAAACAGCTGATTCGCCATAACCGTTGGTTTGTTCAGTAAGTCAGGGACTGATTTCCTGAATTTTACACAAATTCACATACTCAATTTTTATCGACTTTCCGTTCATAATTGTCATTACCTATCCTCTCCCCACCCTCCATGGCGATCTTCCTGCCGCGGCCAAACCCATAATATTTAAGTGGTTTTCTGCTGCGAAGGGGATTTCCTTCTCCCGTTTGCACTAACCACTTACCGCATACCTCTTTAGAGGTAAGTCTAGCCTGCTAGCATTTAACAAGACGACAACATGGCGTAGCCAGTAACATCAGCTAAGTTAATGAAACCAGTAGGTTTTGCTCATTACACTTTTGAGGGAGATAAAAGTATGTTGCAGACGAATGGACTCGATCCATCCAACATCAGTCTAATACTTAACTATGCCCCGCTAGGGCTGGTGCGTGCACTCCATGCGGAGTACGGCACAGAAAAAATATTGGTAGACACTGGCTGTGTCAGTCTGGCCAATGATAGCGAAGTGGATATCATGATCTGCATTGATGGCACTACACCCGCCTACCACTTTATCCGCGCCCGAGTCTCAAGCTCACATCCTGACGGCGCGATTCTCATTTTCCAGAATTGCACTGCAGAGACCACCCGGGCCCTGCTCCCCTACATCACCATCCACTAGTTATCACTTCTCCTGACAAGCGTTGTTGCAAACACCGTTATTGAGTGCTGTTCCTGAATAAAAAAACGCCCCTTTCGGGGCGTTCTTTTATTTCCTGGACAGGACAGCTTCTTAATCCAGCTTGGCCAGCTCTTTATTCACAACGTTGGCAGGCAGCGGAATGTAACCATCCTTAACTACTACTTCCTGGCCCACCTTGGACATCACCATCTTGATGAACTCACGCTCCAGCGGTGCCAACGGCTTGTTGGGGTGCTTGTTCACGTAGATGTAGAGGAAGCGAGACAGCGGGTATTTGCCAGTGAGGGCATTCTCGGTGCTGGCTGCGATAAAGGGCTGACCCTCTTTCTTCGCCAGCGGCACGGCACGTACACCGGAGGTCTTGTAGCCTACACCTGAATAGCCGATACCGTTAATGGAGCTGGAAACCGACTGTACGACAGAGGCGGAACCGGGCTGCTCATTGACGGTATTGCGGTAGTCACCTTTACACAGGGCGTGCTTCTTGAAGTAGCCGTAGGTACCGGAAACAGAGTTGCGGCCGTAGAGCTGGATATTCTTGCTACCCAGCGAGCCAGTCACACCCACCTGATCCCAGGAGGTAACTTCTTCGGCATAACCACACTTACGGGTAGCGGAGAAGATCGCATCCACCTGCGGAATGCTCAGACCCTTGATCGGGTTGTCCTTATGTACATAAACCGCCAGGGCGTCGATGGCGACCGGAATGGCAGTCGGCTTGTAGCCATATTTCTTTTCAAAGGCTTCCAGTTCCTTGTCCTTCATCTTGCGGCTCATCGGACCAAGGTTTGAAGTGCCTTCGGTCAGCGCCGGCGGTGCGGTAGATGAACCGGCAGCCTGGATCTGGATGTTAACGTTAGGATAGTTACGCTTGAACTCTTCGGCCCAAAGGGTCATCAGGTTGGCCAGGGTGTCGGAACCGACGCTGGAGATATTGCCGGAGACGCCGCTGGCGCGGTTATATTCGGGCAGATTCGGATCAACCTTGGCAGCAGCCATGGCCTGGGTAGAGATAACGACTGCGGCAAGGGTGCCGAAGGCGATTTGTTTCAGTTTGTTCATATTACAAAGCTCCTGCAACGGAAGATTTAGTAGGCGCGCCCACTATGACGCAGCATTGTGACACTAATGTGACGCTACGGTGAAGATTCGGTGACCGACCTGAAGGCCTAGGCGGCCTGCTCTTCGACGATAACGCTAACGGGAAAATCGATGGCAAAGGTACTGCCACGATTGAGCACGCTGCTGATGCGCAAACTGCCATCATGGCGACTCACCACATGTTTAACGATAGCCAGTCCAAGCCCGGTGCCGCCCGAGTCACGCGAACGACCGACATCCACCCGGTAAAAACGCTCGGTAAGGCGCGGAATATGCTGCGGCGCAATACCGACGCCGCTGTCCTCCACCTCCAGATGCGCGCCCCGCTCATCACGATACCAGCGTACCTGGATACTTCCCCCTTCAGGGGTGTAACGCACCGCATTGGTCACCAGGTTATTGAAGGCGCTGTAGAGCTCCTTCTCCGCACCGAGGATGCGTAGCCTGGGATCAAAATCGAATTTCACACTCTGCTGCTTCTGCTGTGCCAGCGGTTCCACACCCTCCTCGATCATCGCCAGCACTGCAGGGACCGATACCGCCTCAGCTACAGGGCGGGTGCGCTCGGTCTCCAGACGCGACAGCAGCAACAGGTCTTCGACGATGTGCTGCATCCGCTGGGTCTGCTGCTGCATCAAAAGCATGGAGCGCTGCGCATAGTCCGGCTGCTCTTCTTCCATGAGTGTCTCGAGAAAACCGGCCACCACGGTAAGCGGAGTGCGCAACTCGTGGGAGACATTGGCGACGAAGTCGCGCCGCATCTGTTCCAGTAGCTGCTGCTGGCTGATATCCCGTGCCAGCAACAGGCGCTGCTCATTACCGTAGGGGATGATGCGCATACTGAGAATCAGGTTGTCGTCATCGGGGGAGGCAATACGCAACGGCTCGACGCTCTGTTCACGCGCAAGAAAGCGGGAAAACTCGGGACTGCGGATCAGGTTGATAACGCGTTGGCCCAGATCCTTGCCAGGATGGAGACCGAGCAGCTGCTCCGCCGCGCTGTTAAACCACTCAATGCTGCCGTCGGCATCCAGCGTCACCGCGGCATCAGGCATCGCCGAGGTGGCCTCCTGAAAACGCTTAATCAGACCAGTAAGGCGGCGCTTGCGTTTGCGGTTACGCAGCTGCAGACGATAGAGCTGATGAAACACATCGCCCCAGATCCCTCCGGCCTCAGGGGGATGAAAGCGGTGACCGTCACGCAGCCATTCAAAGAGACGATGGAGATTACGCAGATGCCAGGCAAGGTAGATAGCCAGGGCAATGGTCAACAGCAGAATAGGATGACCGAACAACAGACCGACAAGCAGTGCCACCGTCAGCACCAGAAACAGTCGTCGCAACTCTGCTGACCATGGATTGTACAAAGGAGACCCTCTCTGATTCAGATCTGCGGGGAGAAACGATAACCCGCTCCGCGTACCGTCTGAATAAACCGATCAAAACCACCATCGCCCAGCGCCTTGCGCAGGC
>JBNKBG010000108.1:0-4446 GCA_050287105.1 Thiohalomonadaceae bacterium | reverse complement strand
TATCAGAGCGGCAGCAATGCTGAATTAACCCATGGAGCTGAAATCGTAGTCCAGCGTCTCAGAGGGCTCCTGCAGGAAGAAGCCCTGGATATAGTCCACCCCGGTGGAGTAGATGGTGGCCAGGGTATGCGGGTCTTCTACGGCATTGGCGATCAGTTTTATCGATGTTTTCTCGATAGTGGCAGATATGGCGTGTACCGTATTCTGCGCCTCGCTGCTACTGCTTAGAGCACCTATAATCGAGGCATCCAGCTTCAGATAATCGGCAGGAATGCTTTTGAGTGTCTTGATTGAATTTTCCTTGGCACCAAAGTGATCGATAGCCATGCCAACGTGCAGGGTTTTTAGCCCCTGTGCGAGGATTTTGCAGGCATTTGCATTGTCTCCCAATACGTTTTCGCTCACTTCGATAACCAGCGTGTCTGGTTCGGCATGGGCCGCCTTGAGGATATCGTGCAGCCAGGAAAGAAACTTGCTGTCCTTGAGTGATGAAGCAGAGAGTTTGGCGAACAGGCGTACCGGATTTCCTGCGTGACGTTGCTCAGAGATAACTTTAATTGAGTGCGCCAGGACCCAGCGGTCGATGGCGGTCATCAGGCCGGCACGATCTGCCGCAGGCAGGAAGGTCATCGGCATAAGGATGTTCTTTTTCTCATCCTGCATGCGCAACAGGACTTCGTAATTCTTGTTCTCATCGCCTTTCAGGCTAACGATAGGCTGGAATATGAGGTGCAGTAAATTATTTTTCAGCGCATGTTTTATCTGTTTGCTTAGCTGCGCCGTGCGCTCCTGTTCTGCCAGCTCATCTTCGCCAGGGATGTAGTAGACATATCGGTTACCACCCTGCTCCTCGCTCTGATTTAAGCCTTTTTCCGCACGGTTGAGTACGTCCTGAGCATTTCTTGTCGATTCATCGTAGGCATAGATACCAATACTACAGGTGACAGAAACAGACTTGCCTTTGATGTTGAACAGGTGCTCTGCCACCTTGTTACACAGTTGTCCTGCAAATTGTTCTGCGTCTTTCTGACTTATGTCCTGCATTAAAAGCAGAAAATTTTCTGCCTCGTAGCGTGCCAGGATACCATTCTTGCCAGCGAGTTCCTGATTGACCACTTGCACCAGGTCTGCAAGCAGCTGGTCGCTGTGGTCAATGCCAACATCCTCACGTAGTTTGTTGAAATTGTCTGGTTTGAGATAGAACAGCATGCCTTCCTGACCAGGTTTACCAATGACTTGATTGAAGGCATCAAAAAAGTGGACTCGGTTGTAGGCACCGGTAACCAGATCCAGTTTGCTCATATCCTTGAGCTTTTTCTCCAGTTCCTCGTTGTTGGCCTGTTTACGAATAATGATTTGGGTGCAGGGCTCGCCGTCGTAGCTGGCGAGTGCAAATTCCATGGTGACATCAAAACTACTGCCATCGGGGCGTAGTCCATTTACGACAATGGTGTCGCTATCTGCTTTGATATTATCGAAGTCGCGCAGGAACTGCTTAAAGGTCTTGTGGTCATCCTTTTTTACCATATTGAGGATTGGCATACCCTCCACATCATCCATGCTGCTGAAACCGAACATCTCAAGGTAGGACTGGTTTGCGTAGATATGCATGCCGTCATGGACATAGGTGATGGCATCACGTGAGCTGTCTACGAGGGTCTGGGCTCGGCGATTGGCTTCATCCAGCTTGGTTTCAAACTGAAGCAGCTTGCGGTGTTCTCGTGAGCTGACCATTTCACGCAGTAGGGCGTGTTCCAGTCGCTTTGGCTGAGAGATCAGCACGACATCACGTGCGCCAGCAGCCAGTAGTTCGGTGATACGCTTTTCATCGGCATTGTCACCGATGAGTAGCAAGGGGACATATTTTCCGGAAGTGTCGATGATCTCCAGCACTTCGCTCGCGTCAAGACCAGGGACATCCGGTTTGCTTAGAATCAGGTCAACATCCTGCTTGAGCAGTGCCTCACGCAGGTCTTCGTCATCCTCGACTCGTTTCGCCTGCACGGCATGCCCCGCGTTGCGCAACAGGTTGGCAACGGTCTCCGCATCATTGGACGAATCATCGAGAACCAGAATGTAAATAGTTTGTTGTTTGAGCACGACTAACCTTGGTTTCTTCCCTGGGGCGACGGATGCACGCACAGGGACGTATTTTAGGTATTTCCTGGCATGGAAGCTACAGCAAAAGGACTGAATGTGCGCGGATAGGGGTATTTATAATTCGTCCCATACTTGGCCGAAACTGCTGTTGCCCGTTTCTTTGTTGGTGGGCTTGGCCGCCGGGGTGGCTTGTTGTTGTTCGGTTGAGCTATAGGCAAACTGGGCAAAGGCACCGCTGTCCTGAAGCTTTTCCTTTAACTTGAATTTGGTTTGTAGCGATGGGGCATTGATACTCAGCTCATTTCCCTGTTTGAAGAGCAACGAAGGTGTTATCACGCTTCCGGGCTGTTTGATTGCCGGTATCTCTTCCAGCAGTAGGCCGTATTGGCTATCTGCCGCTTTGCCGGCGGCGCGCTCGTTACTGACCAATACCGGTATCGCATGTGGAGCCAGTACCTGTACACCGATTTCAAGGCGTCCGTCGCTGCCCTGGCGTAGCCAGCGTACGACCCCGGTCTCCCAGCTTTTTCCACTATTGCTACAGTCGACACCGATAAGTTCGCCGACCTTGATCCCGGCATTTTCGCTCTCTGTCAGGGCAAGGCGATAACCCCCGGCACTTTCATTAAGGATTTGCCAGATGTGGGTAGGAATTGTCACTTCCTGGCGTGGCATGTCATCCATTTCAGTTAGCGATCTATAGTGCTCGTAATCTCTACTGATGGATTTGCTGCCGCGAATATCCCATATATCGTCGGTAGTGGGCTGACTCACGCCGACCACGGCGCGGCTATTGAAGCGGGCGCGATGGATTTGGGTATCCGCATTACCCTGCGCCTGGGCAAGCGCACGGTAAAGGGTGGTAAGTCCGATTACGGCGGTGACGTTGGAGGCTTCGCGTTCATTGCGGGTGAAGGTGCGTTTGGGAGCGATACCCCATGCACGTATCAGTCGCACAACCAGTTCTCTGGGAATCTGCCCTGATCCCATGAGACCTTCACGGCGTTCCAGCTCTTCGTAGATGCGCTGACTCAGTTCACGGGTATCAACCAGACGACAGAGCTCCTTGTTGCACTCTTCATGATTGAATACCAGATAGTCCGGTGCCTGATCGCTGTTGATGTGTACAGAAAACAGGACTTCCGTTGCAGCCGGATCGCTGTAGGGAAGGATGTGTGCGTGCGAGGCATAGCGGGCTAGGGCGTCATACACCACCTCGGCCTCACCCTGACGCAGGCGATAAGGGGAGGCCAGGGCCAGCAACAGGATTTGCTTGTATACACGAGCGATACTTGATTCCGGTAGTAGCTCGTTTAAAGCATCGCTAACCCGGTCATGATAGATATTCTTGTGCTCCGCATAGAGATAGAGTGCGTTCAATTCGCTCCAGCTCTTTTCCGGATGCGGGCGATAGGTCTGGTAGCTGCTCAACATGGCCTGGCTGAGATAGCGTATAGCCCGATGGATCATTACCGTCAGTGCCCTGTTATCCCGGCTGAGGAAGCTGCTGCCGAGCATCTCCTCAATGGCGGTTTTGTATCCCAGCGCCATTTCATTGGCGAGGCTCAGCGCAAGGTTGGCGATCCGTTGGGATTTTTCCGGTAGCGGAAAGGTGGTAGTCGCCAGACGCTTGCTCAGGGCTGTCTGGACGTAATGGGTTGGTTCGCGGAGGAGTTCCAGGAAGCGATAACGCTCCTTCCAGGCAATGGACAGGCGATTGACTTCATGTAGCGTCTCATAGACCAGACGTGCGGTCTCGCCGATGTTGCCCATCGGGAGGTCGCGCACCCACTGTTCCGTTTGAGCTGCGCGATAGTCAAATGCATCCTTGCCAGGCTTGCTGCGATCGGCAATACCCAGGCCAAGTTGGCCATGTTCCTTTGCCATTTATGGAACCCCCTTAACTTTTAGGTGTAACTTATTGTTATATATCAGTATTGACGGGATATTACAAGTGAGACCTAGTTCACAGGATTTTTGTAGGGGTGGCCGGAGATTTCGCGTACCAGTCGAGGTACCAGGTAACCGGGTGCACTTGCCCTGACAGTTGCGACTATTTTCGCAGCATTTTGTTCAGTTACTTCAAAGTGCGCCGCGCCCTGTACCCGGTCCAGCAGGTGGAGGTAGTAGGGTAGAACGTGGTGATGAAAAAGGATTTCGTGCAGTTTTAACAGGGTTTCGCTGTCGTCATTGACGCCACGCAACAGTACGCTTTGATTGAACAGGGTAACGTTTTTCTGCTGGAGCTGTCGCAGCGTCTGCGCGACCTCAGCATCGATCTCGTTGGCATGATTGGTGTGGATCACCATCACCACCTGCCAGGGCAGGGACTCAAGCCACTCCAGT
>JBNKBG010000107.1:0-4979 GCA_050287105.1 Thiohalomonadaceae bacterium | reverse complement strand
GGGTTGAAGGGGGCTGGGATGGGTCACTCATGGGGTGGTAATAATTACTTTCTAATACTCGCTGGCGTATTAAGTTCACTGGTTGCACTGTTACATATCGCGATTATCATCGGTGGCGCGGATTGGTATCGCTATTTCGGTGCCGGTGCGGAGATGGTTGATATGGCGGAAAGCGGCTCTATGCTTCCCGCGATTATAACGTTCTTTATTGCCATTGTTTTTTCTGTCTGGGCACTCTACGCCTTTTCCGGCGCCGATCTTATGCGTCGTCTTCCGCTGCTCAGGCCAGTGCTCATCATCATTGCGCTTATCTATCTTGTGCGTGGCCTGGCAGTTATTCCCATCCACTTCACAACGCCTGAAATGGTCGACAATTTCCTGCTTTGGTCTTCAGTGATCTCGACACTCTATGGTTTCACTTATGCGATAGGTATCGGGCTTGCGTGGAAGGAGCTGGGGGAGAGAAGGCGCGGAGAGAGAAGAGAGCAAGAGCGGTAGAGCATAACCCGCTTGAGAGAATTCCTTCCCTGTGAATTGGGCCCTGCTAGAAGCAGGGCCCATACATTCATGTATCAAGCAGGCGCTGCTGCCCAGGTTTTGCACCATCCTGCGGCGGCGACATCTTTTCCGCCAAAGATGAGACATGGACCCTTTGCCGCTTTGCCACCTTTGAAGAAGTTGCAGTTGCTGCAATCCTGACCTTTGGTGGCGCTCTTCACGACGTAGCCTACAGCCTTGGCTGTGGGATCGTCGAGACTGACATCCTCAGCGATGACCACATTTGAGTGCATGGCGGCCATGGCAACAGGCATGATCGCAATTCCCTTGAGCAGGGTACGGCGGCTAATATCGGTTTTCTTTTCAGACATGTAATCCTCCGGTTGATGTCGTGTCTACTTAAGACAACTTCCTACTTAATTGATCTGGCTCAATACTGCGCTGGAACTACTGCAAGCGTTATGCCGTAATTACGCTAGCCGCAACAAATAGTAGAAATGGCCTGTAGGCAAGCTGTAATGGGAAAATGCCGAAGAAAGCTGACAATGACTCTACACTGCACTATGCCAGAATTGGCGTGTCAGCCTCTGCTATTGTCAACAATGACAATTGAGGCGATATGGTACACCGCTGGTGATATCCACTCTTCTGGAGGCAACCTCAATTCCCGATTCAGGGTGCATACTCCGTGCTATTCTGTCCCGGTAATGCTGAGGAATTTTTTAAAGGAGGGAGTAAATGGAACACTCATTCATCTTCAAGAATGACCGTCCTTGGCCAAATCCGCGTCTTAAGCGGGCGGCGATTGTGGGACACACAACCCCCACTTCGGTACGCCTCTGGTTTCGAACCGCTGCCCCCGGCGACTACACCCTGCTGTTGTACCCGGCGCCCGTCGATAAGAAACAGGATGCCATTTTCGCTGGTTTCAAGCGCGTGCCTTACAGCACACTGGGCGAGCTTCCTGCTTCGGTGAAAAAGATTACCTTTAACGTCCCTGATTACAGCAAGGATTCCACCCATGTGGTTGATGTGAATGGGCTTGAGTCACTAACCGAATATGCCTATGCCCTGTGCGGTGAAGAGGGCGATCAACTTCGTGTACTACTGGGGCAGGACCGCCGTTACACCTTTCGCACCTTGCCCACCACAGAGCAGTCGCTCTCCTTTGGTTACTACTCCTGTCATATGCCCTATAAGCAGTCGATCTTTGGCAACACCAGTATTATCAACATGGAGATGTGGGAGTGTTTGAATGAGGTACTGGAACGCCACAATAAGGATGACCTCCGTTTTCTTATTGCAGGAGGCGATCAGGTCTACGTCGATGGTGTCGATTCGCTGGATATCTGGAAGTATCTAAACAAGGTGATGCGCAAGGAGAAGGGCAAGGTCTATCCCTCACAGGAGGAGATGGTGAGCTGGTATCGCGACATCTACCGTGGCTATTGGGGCTTTCCCTCGGTGCGCAAGGTCTTCTCCAGCTTCCCCACCTACATGATGTGGGACGATCACGAACTGGCCGATGGCTGGGGCTCCTTCAAGCTGGACCCAAAAAATAAAACGGATGAGCTGGATGAGATCTTTCCTCAACGCAAAGCGCGCAAACTGAAGCGTGCCGACTGCTTTGAGCTACTGAAGCGGATGGGTAAGGCCGCTTTCCAAGTCTACAACGAATATCAGCACAGTCACAATCCACCGACGGCCAAAGCCGGTCAGTATGATTACGCAGTGACTCATGGCAGTACCGCTACCTATTTCCTGGATACTCGTGGTTATCGCGATTTTAATCGCAGCAAGAATCGCATACTCGGTAGCGAGCAGTTAAAGCGCTTCTGTGATTGGCTGAAGGCGCTCGATCCAAAGAAGACCCGCTACCTCTTTGTGGCTTCCAGCGTGCCGATGATGCATATGCGTTCGGTCATTGTGAATGCCGACGATAGCTTACTTGCCGATATGGCTAATCTGCAGGACGACCTGCGCGATGCCTGGGAACATAAGTCCCATAATGCCGAGCGCAAAATACTGGTGAAAGCGCTGTTTGATGCGGCACAGCGTGGCATCAAGGTTTCCATTCTCAGTGGCGATGTGCACACCTCGGCGGTCTTCCGGATGGTGCACAAACAGAGTAAGGCGGTGATCTACCAGCTTACTTCCAGTGCCATCACCTATAACAAGCCGCGTCTGCTGGGCTGGATCCTGGGCGAAACCGTACCTGATAAGGGGAGCTCTGAGGATGGTTATGATTTTGAACGGCTGGCGCTCTATACAGAGAGCAACTTCGCCATGTTGCGGGTCGACCCGGCGGCGGATGAGGTGATCTTCCAGCTCTATGGTATGCAGAAGGTGCAGCATCCCGACGGGGCAGAGAGCGATCGTCCGTTGACCCACTCTCTGATGAAGCAGAAGCTGCAATTCTAAGTCGGCAAAGAGGGAAGAGGAGGGAGAGCCTGACGGGGATTCTTGTGCTATTTCAGCTTCCGTTAATATATCACCCGTATAGTTCGTGCGGTATTAACCTGTCGGCCATATGGAGGCCGTAATGCACCGCTCACTGATTGGCAAAGAGGTTTTTCCCTTCTTCCTGATGTTTGGCTCGCTGATCCTGGCGACCATCGTTTTCGATGCCCTGTTGCACTACTTTGACCTGGTCTGGGTTGGGCGCTACCTGGGGATCCCCGGCACGATCCTGATTCTGGTTTCCTTTATTTACTCCCTGCGCAAGCGCCACCTGATCAAAATCAGTACTCCCAAAAAGATGCTCACCCTGCACGAAACACTGACCTGGCTCGGTGGGCTAATGGTGCTGGTGCATGCGGGAGTCCATATCTACGCCCTGCTGCCGTGGCTGGCCCTGGGCGCCATGGTGTTGAACCTGATCAGCGGGATGACCGGCAAGTTTCTGCTGGATCGTTCGCGAACCTTTCTGGATGAGAAGGCGGCGCTCTATGCGGCACAGGGGCTCGACAAGGAGGCGATTGAGAAGAAGCTCTTCTGGGACGCCAATACCTATGAGCTGATGAACAAATGGCGAGTGATCCACATGCCGATCAGTCTCGCCTTCGCCGTCCTTGGTCTGACCCATATCATTAGCATCCTACTCTTCTGGCAATGGCAATGAAGACGCATATCCTGTTACTTGTCGTTGGTCTGGCACTCGCATTTACCCTGATGCGCACGGTGCATACCCCTGAATTAATGATCACCCCCGGCACCACGATCCAGGCACATGAGGAAGTGGCGAATGATTGCTTCGCCTGTCATACCCCCTTTGTTGGTGCCACTGCCGATAAGTGCATCGATTGCCACAAGGTTGATGAGATTGGTCTGCTGACCACCAAGGGTGTCTCCATTGCTCGGGAGAAGAAGAATGTGCGCTTTCACCAGCAGCTGGTGGAGAGCGACTGTGTCTCCTGTCACAGTGATCATAAAGGGGTGCAGCCTTTCCGTCCGATCAGTCGTTTCTCGCACAAGCTGCTTAAGCCGGAATTGCAGAAGCAGTGCAATAGCTGTCACAACAAGCCAAAAGATTCCCTGCACCGCAAGTTAAAGGCCGAGTGCAGCCAGTGCCATACCCGGACTGAATGGAAGCCAGCGACCTTCCGTCACCGCAGTCTTGACCCGGTTGAACTCAAGCAGTGTGCGAGTTGCCACGACAAACCGAAGGATGACAAGCATCGCAAGTACAAGAGTAACTGCAATGCATGTCATGGCTACGATGACTGGGAAGCGACCCACTTCAAACATTCAAAGCTGCCGCCTGCGGAGTTGAAGCAGTGCGAAAGTTGCCACGATAAACCGCGTGATGAGAAACACCGCAAGTTCAGGACCAACTGCGATTCATGCCATGGCTATGAGGAGTGGGATAAGGTCGACTTCAGGCATTCGAAGCTGCCCCCGGCGGAGCTGAAGCAGTGCCAGAGTTGCCACGAGGACCCGGGTGATTCTCTCCACCGTTCCACTAAGCTGGAGTGTGGCGAGTGCCATGGTCAGGAGCAGTGGAAGCCGGCCACCTTCAAACACGACAAGTACTTCCGCTTTGACCGGCACCACCGTACCGATTGCGATACCTGTCATATCAACAACGACTATGCCGAGTACACCTGTTACGGTTGCCACGAACACTCACGCTCAAAGATTCGTTCAGAGCACAGGGAAGAGGGGATCAGTGATTACGAGAACTGTACCGAGTGTCACCGTAGCGCCAATGAGCACGAGGCGAAGCGGGCATGGCGGGCAAAGCGCAGCGGTAAGTCACTCACTGGCGATACTTTCCTTGGTGAACGTGAGTGGGGCGAACATGAGGACGACGATGACGATTAAGTCATCATCCAGGAGCCGAACACAACACCCATCCAGGATTGGGATGGGTGTTACTTCCAGGGATAGAAAAAGAAAACACTAAACTCCGAACCCTCATCGCCAGTGGCCCAGTCGGCACGGTAGACGCTGCCTGACGCGGTCACCAGCCGTGCGCCAAT
>JBNKBG010000106.1:0-5152 GCA_050287105.1 Thiohalomonadaceae bacterium | reverse complement strand
CCGGGGCTCTTTTTTTGTGTTACCACACCCTTGATAGCGTCAGGTCCATCCAGTTGCTCGCTGACGTAGTTGGGATTGAGCGGCATCAGATAGTAGCGCTCCCCGCTCACCTTTAGCTGGCGGAAGATATGCTCGTTATTATGCCAGGCGATCACATAGGATCCGTCGTGGTAGGCCGCGCCTGGCTCAATCACGATCACATCCCCCTCATTGAATTCTGGCGCCATACTGTCACCCAGCACCATCAATGCAAAAGGCTCTTTCTCTTCGCAGCCTGCGGCCAGCTGTTCCGCCAACTCACCCTGCTTCAATTGTTCAACGGGAATACGGGTTTCCACGATCAGCACCCTTGCTTTAATCCAGAAAAGTGGCACCTATCATAGCAGATGGCAGCACCGGGTTTTGAGCCTTGCCACTAAAGCCGCTAAACTGCTCAATTTCGCGGATGCGACACAATAACCACTAGGTAATAAGGTTTATTTAGCCATGAAGCATTTTACCGATCTGATCGCCGATGCCCTGCCCGAGATTGAGGAAATCTTTCCCTGGGATCTGGAAGCAAAACTCGCCCAGGAGAAGGAGCTCATCCTCCTCGACATCCGCGAACCCTACGAGTTCGACGCCCTGCATATCAGGGGCTCGCTCAATGTCCCTCGCGGTATCCTCGAATCAGCCTGTGACTGGGATTACGACGAAACTGTACCTGAACTGGCGGCAGGGCGTGAGCACGAGATCATCGTCATCTGCCGCTCCGGCAATCGCAGCGTGCTTGCCGCCCATACCATGCAACGCATGGGCTTCAAAAATGTCGCCTCGCTCAAGACCGGGATTCGTGGCTGGAACGACTTTGAACAACCGTTGTTCGATGCCGCCGGAGAGCCTGTGGATATTGATGATGCGGATGAGGTGTTGGCGACAAGGCTGAGGCCTGAGCAACGAAGGCCCGCTGCTTAAGTAAGACGGGCACGCTTCGCTTTGCCCATCCTATATTTGCGATGGAATAATTTAAAAAAGGGAGCTACCGCTCCCCTTTTTCTATCATCAATTCCGAACGATACCAGTTCAACTTGTCGTGCAACTTCACCACGTTGCCGACGATGATCAGCGTCGGTGGTTTGATCTCTTCACTGGCGATCAGCTCAGGCATGGTACCAAGTGTACCGGTGAAAACCCGTTGCCGCGGCGTGGTCGCCTGCTGCACCAGTGCCATCGGCAGGTCGGCAGGCAGTCCGTGTTCCATCAATTTTTCGCAGATGATCGGCAACCCCTTCAGACCCATGTAGAAGACCACGGTCTGGTTGGGCTGTGCCAGCCCCTGCCAGTTGAGGTTCATGGTGCCGTCTTTGAGGTGACCGGTAACAAAGACTACCGCCTGGGAGTAGTCGCGGTGGGTCAGAGGGATACCGGCGTAAGCTGAGGTACCGAGCGCTGCGGTGATGCCGGGCACCACCTGGAAGTTGACGCCGTTGGCAGTGAGGGTTTCGATCTCTTCGCCACCGCGACCGAAGACGAACGGGTCGCCGCCCTTTAGACGACAGACACGCTTGCCCTCCTTCGCCAGGTCGACCAGTAGCTGGTTGATCTGATCCTGTGGGACGGAGTGGTTGTCGCGCTCCTTACCGACGTAGATACGATGGGCATCGCGGCGAGTCAGCTCCAGCACCTCTTTGGAGATAAGGCGGTCGTAGACAATAACATCGGCCTGCTGCATCAGGCGCAGGGCACGGAAGGTGAGCAGATCCGGGTCACCAGGACCTCCGCCGATGAGGTAGACCTCACCGCTCTCGTCGGTCTTGCCCTGCTCGACCGCGTGATTCAGTTCCCTCTCCGCCTCCTCATCCTTACCGGCAAAGACCAGTTCGGCGATGCGCCCCTGCAGCACCCCTTCCCAGAAGATGCGGCGGGCATTGACATTGGTAAAGCGTGCCTTGACCTTGTCACGGAAGCCATCGACCATCGATGCCAGTCGGCCATAGGCGGAAGGGATGGTCGATTCCAGATGGGTGCGCAACAGCCGCGCCAGCACCGGTGAAGCGCCGCCGGTAGAGACGGCGATCTGTACCGGGGAGCGGTCGATAATCGAGGGCATGATAAAGCTGCACAGCTCCGGGTTATCGACCACGTTGACGGGAAGCTGTCTTGCATGGGCAAGCTCGGAGACGCTGCGGTTTACCGCTTCATCGTCCGTGGCGGCAATCACCAGTACCACGCCATCAAGATCGCTCTCACTGAATTCACCCTGGCGATGGGCCATCTCGCCCCTGTCGACCAGAACTTTCAGCTCGTCGGTCAGCTCAGGGCTAACCAGCGTAATCGCGGCACCGGCCTGCATCAGCAACGATGCCTTACGTTCGGCCACTTCGCCGCCGCCCACGACCAGACAGCGCTGGCCGCGCACATTCATAAAGATCGGTAAAAATTCCATCGGTTCAGGGATATCCGTTGGCGCAAAGGGCGGACAGTTTACCTGTTCCGGCCATTTTTGGCACCTTGTTGAGGCCCAGGGCCTGCTTCTCTATCGCACAGATGGCGAGGCTCCCGTGCAGCACGATTTTGTATTAGAATGCCGTCACCTTTGATACGGTTAAACGCCATATTGTGATTTCTGTCATCTGTTGATGTCAGGCATTCAGAGTAGACTACAACACAATACGACGATGCTAAAAATTGGAAAATAACAAAAAAGGATATCTTCCCCCATGAAAGACCATGTGAGAGCACTTCTTGCCGTTTGCCTGCTGTTGGGCGCTGCATTCTCCCCTCTAAAGGCTGAGGAAGAGTTTCCGCTCCGCGCACTCTATCCCAAGGTTAACCCCATAGAACTGGCAGCCCTTTTTCAGAAACTGGACAAGGTGATGGTCTTTGATGTGCGCAGTAGCTACGAATACGAGACACTGCATATCAAAGGGGCACAGCACCTGGCACTGGATGATCATGAGTTTGCGAGCCGACTGAAAGCGATACGCCAGACCGATAATCGCCCCTTTGTCTTTTACTGCAACGGTCATACCTGCAAAAAATCCTACAAGGCTGCACAAAAGGCGGCGCAAAGCGGGATTGAGAATACCTATACCTTCGATGCCGGGATATTCTCCTGGACCAAGGCCCATCCTGATCTGGCAGTACTACTCGGCAATAGCCCGGTCGATCCCAAGGCGCTAATCAGCAAGGAGAAACTCCAGGCGCATATGCTAAAGCCGGAGGCGTTTGGCCAGCGTGTCGATGACACCACTATCGTATTGGACATCCGTGACACCCACCAAACCAACGCCATCAATCTTTTCCCCATGCAGCAGCACTCCGTGCCACTCGACAATAAAAAGCTGGAAACCTATGTTAACCAGGCCAAATCGAGCGGCAAGACCATAATGATCTACGACGCCGTCGGCAAGCAGGTTCGCTGGCTACAGTACTATCTGGAAGCAAAGAGGGTTCCGAGCTACTACTTTATGGAAGGCGGGGCACAGGCCTTTCTCAACTACTAAGGCTTGCCAGAGTCAGACATAAAAAAAGCGGGGATTCCCCGCTTTTTTTGTGCCTATTTAACAACCCGGTTCAAGCTCCCGAATGCCGCCCATATAGGGCTGCAACACTTCAGGAATGGTGACACTACCATCAGCCTGCTGGTAGTTCTCCAGGATCGCCACCAGGGTGCGGCCAACCGCCAGCCCGGAACCATTAATGGTATGTACCAGTTCCGGCTTCTTGGTTTCCGGGTTACGCCAGCGCGCCTGCATGCGTCGTGACTGGAAATCGCGGAAGTTGGAACAGGAGGATATCTCGCGGTACTTGCCCTGCCCCGGCAGCCACACCTCCAGGTCATAGGTTTTGCAGGAGGAGAAACCGATGTCACCGGCACAGAGGTTCATCACCCGGTAAGGCAGGCCCAGCAGCTGCAGTATCTTCTCGGCATGGCCGGTCAACTCTTCCAACGCTTCAAAAGACTTTTCCGGGTGGACGATCTGCACCAGCTCCACCTTCTCGAATTGATGCTGGCGGATCATGCCGCGGGTGTCCTTGCCGTAGGAACCGGCCTCACTGCGGAAACAGGGGGTGTGGGCGGCGAAACGTAGTGGCAGTTTCTCTGCCTCGACGATCTCGTCACGGACCATGTTGGTCACCGGTACCTCGGCGGTGGGGATCAGGTAGTAGCCGTGCTCGCCACCAAGGGCAAACAGGTCTTCCTCAAACTTGGGTAGCTGACCGGTACCACGCAGGGAGTCGGCGTTGACCATGTACGGCACATAGGTCTCGCGATAACCGTGCTCACCGGTGTGCAGATCGAGCATGAACTGGATCAGGGCGCGGTGCAGACGGGCCAGCGGGCCGGTCATCACCGCAAAACGGGAGCCGGTCAGCTTGGCGGCGGTATCGAAGTCAAGGCCGCCAAGACGCTGGCCGACATCCACATGATCCTGCGGCTCGAAATCGAACTGGCGCGGCTCGCCCCAGCGACGCACCTCGACGTTATCATTCTCGTCCCGGCCTTCGGGCACACTGGTGTCGGGGATGTTCGGCACTCCCATGAGGATCGTATTCAACTCATCCTGTAGCGCCGCCAGCTGGGTCTCCGCCTCTTTCAGCCGATCGCCAAGATCCGCGACCGCATCCAGGAGTGGCTGGATGTCTTCGCCACTGGCCTTGGCCTTGCCGATGGCCTTGGAGCGCTGGTTGCGTTCGTTCTGCAACTCCTGAGTCTGGATTTGCAGGGTCTTGCGCTCAGCTTCCAGCGCACTGATGGCCGCGCTGTCGAGTTCAAAACCGCGACGCGCCAGTTGCTGCGCCGTTTCCTCAAGCTCGCTGCGAAACAAGCGGGGATCTAACATGATATCTCTGCCTTGCCTTGTCGTTCGTTATTCGTTGATCCGGGCATTCCAGCTCAGGATATGTCCCGGTTTGATGATATTACCCAGATGCTCAATGATCTGCGCGGCTTTGGCTGGCTCATCGAAAAACTCCACGACCAGCGGAAGATCCAGCGAAAGGTCAAGCAGCTTGCTGGTATGCAGCTTGCCGGAATCACCGAAACCGGCAATGGCTCGAAATACGCTCACACCACGGACATGCTCCCAATCGTGCAGTCGTTTCAGCAGCGTATCCAGTTGCGACTGCCCCTCACTGATGTAGATCCGCACCACCGTCACTTCATTCG
>JBNKBG010000105.1:0-5471 GCA_050287105.1 Thiohalomonadaceae bacterium | reverse complement strand
CCAGAGGTGCCCCAGTACCTTGACCGTATCTGCCTTGGTCGCCTTGAGGGGTGCAGGCAGTTCATCTTTCAGGTGGTACCCCAGCGCCTCCAGATCGAGATCGTAAGGCGGATGGTTGGAGGTGCTGAGGATGAAGTTGAAGCTCGGTTTATCTTCCTGCACCGTGTTGAGTACGAAGTCGAACAGGTAACGATCATCCACGCCCCACTCGTTGGTGTTCACACCGGCGCTCATGTCACCGCCGCCGTAGATCTCATCGAAGCCCTGATTAAGGGCGAAGCTGTCGAGTCGTTGCCAGCCGAGAAAGCCGCCGTAGAAGAAGCGAGTGGTGTAGCCCAGGCGCCGCATGTTGGCGGCCAGTGCTGAAGGGTAGGGCGTGGTAGCGGTCGCTTCATAGTTGATGTTCAGACCCGCGTCGGGCAGGCCGGTGATCAGGGTGTTCATGGAACCGACGGTGCCACTGCCTGCAGGAAGAAAATTGGGAAAGTAGATTCCGTCGTCGGCCAGAGAGGAGAACTCCGGTGAGAGTCCGGCGAAGCGGTAGACTGGCATCACCGTCCAACCGCTGTGGCTCTCCATCAGCAACAGGAAGATATGTTTTGGTTTTGCACCTTGATGCCCCGCCGCGGTTTGCTCCAGCAGGTGATCAAGGTTTTTATCGTTGCTGGTTGCTGCACCGCGCTTTGTCAGTTCATAGCGCAACGCATCGTTGATGTTGCCGCTTGGCCAGAGCTGTTTCAGGGCAATCCCTTTCTCCAGTCGTAGCTTGCTCTCCAGGGTATGGCGCAGGGCGGTGAAGGGGTTGATCACCGAGCGGTTGAGAAACAGGTCGTTGACCACGAAGGCGTGCTTGAGCCGGATCGGCTCGCCCCACAGGGTGCCGCCGCGAACGAAGGCGGCCATGGTGAAAAACAGCAATACGCCGATCATCAGGCTGCTTAACAGGGGGCGTGGATGGAAGCTGAGACCACGCAACCAGGTGGGGTTGCTGGCGAGCCAGCGTTGCACCAGCCACAGATTGCCGACCATCAGCGGCGTGGCGACGGCAAGGAAGAGTAGCGGGTGATACTCCTTCCAGATGGTGATCAGGATCGCCAGCGTATCGTCATGCACGATACCGAAGATCATCTGGTTGAACTGATCGCCGTAGGTGCCGAAGAAGATCAGGTCTGCGCCGAAAATCAGAATGCTGAATATGGCATAGATGGCCGCAGCGAAACGGCGTACTCCCTCGACAAAGCGTCGCAGCGGAAACAGGATGAGAGTGAAACTGAGAAGAAAGGTGAAGAGGACCCAGATCCCGGCGGTGGAGATGTCATAGCGCAGGCCGGTGGTAACGACCTGTAGAAACGATGCGGCACCCGCACGGGTGCCGATCTGTTCGTGGTAGACCGCGATCAACAGCAGACGAAACAGCTGCAGCGTGGCAGTGATGTAGAGCCAGAGCTGGAAGTCCTTGCCCCATTGATACAGCAGGGCCTGCCGTCCAGTGTGCGGCAGGTCTGACGCTACGCCGGTGATCACTTCTCCTGATTATCCAGATAGCGCTCTACATCCAGTGCGGCCATGCAGCCGCTGGCAGCGGAGGTGATGGCCTGTTTGTAGATCGGGTCGGCGACATCGCCGGCGGCAAAGACACCTTCAACGGATGTCGCGGTGGCGTTACCCTCGCGACCCTTACGGGTGACGATGTAGCCGTGATCCAGTTCGAGCTGGCCTTCGAAGATGTCGGTGTTGGGTTTGTGGCCGATGGCGATGAAGAGGCCGGTCAGTCCCAGCTCCTTGGTGGAACCGTCCTGACTGTTTTTCAAACGCACGCCGGTAACGCCGCTGTTGTCGCCCAGTACCTCGTCCACCTCCTGGAAGGTCTCCAGTTTGATGTTGCCGTTCTCCACTTTATCCATCAGCTGATCGATGAGGATCTTCTCAGAGCGGAAGGTGTCACGGCGATGGATCAGGGTCACCTCGGCGGCGATGTTGGAGAGGTAGAGCGCCTCTTCCACTGCGCTGTTGCCGCCGCCGACCACGGCGATCTTCTGCCCGCGGTAGAAGAAACCATCGCAGGTGGCACAGCCGGAGACGCCACGGCCCTTGAACTTCTCTTCGGAATCGAGGCCCAGATACATGGCAGAGGCGCCGGTAGCGACGATGAGTGCGTCACAGGTGTAGGTAGTGGAGTCGCCGCTGAGGGTGAAGGGGCGTTTGGAGAGATCGACCTTGGTGATCTGGTCGAAGATCACCTCGGTGTTGAAGCGTTCCGCATGCTCCAGCATCTGCTGCATCAGTGCCGGACCGGTCAAGCCTTCAGCACCACCTGGCCAGTTGTCCACTTCGGTGGTGGTGGTCAGTTGTCCACCCTGTTGCATCCCGGTGATGATCACCGGTTTAAGATTGGCGCGCGCAGCGTAGACGGCGGCGGTATAACCGGCAGGGCCGGAACCGAGGATAAGAAGACGGCAGTGCCTGGGGTCGCTCATTGAATAAACTCCGTGTGATAGACTGCGATCCGGTGGATCTGCAGGCCATGATTTAGTTATTGGTGCAGCGTGCAGGCATCTTACGAAATGCAGATACCCGGGTAAAGGAGGCAACAATGCGTATCGGTATTCCTCGCGAGATCAAAACCCTGGAAGGGCGTGTTGGGCTGGTTCCCGCTGCTGTGGCTGAACTGGTCAGACATGGCCATCACCTCCTGGTAGAGCAGGGGGCTGGGATACTCAGCGGTTACAGCGACGACGATTTCCGTCTGGCGGGAGCCACCATTGTTGCCAATGCCCCCCAGCTATATGGGGAGGCGCAGATGATCATCAAGGTCAAGGAGCCGCAACCGGCTGAACTGACCCTGTTGCGCCGCGACCATCTTCTGTTCTGTTATCTCCACCTCGCCGCAGAGCAGGAGCTGATGCGCGGCCTGCTCGATATTGGTCTTACCGCCGTCGCCTTTGAGACGGTATCGGAAGGGCGCGCCTTGCCCCTGCTGGCCCCCATGTCCGATATTGCCGGCAAGGTGGCAGTGCAGGTGGGTACCCATCTGTTACATCAGCCGATGGGTGGGCGCGGGGTGTTGCTCGGAGGCCTGCCGGCCGCGGAGCGGGGACGGGTGGTGATCCTCGGTGCTGGTGTGGCAGGTGGCAATGCGGCGGCACTGGCCGCTGCGATTGGGGCAGAGGTCACGGTATTTGATCACAACCGTGACAAACTTGCGGCGATGCGCGCCCTGGGGGCTAATGTTACCGGACTCCACCCCTTTGCCCACGAGATCGACCGGGCGGTGAGAGAGGCGGATCTGCTCATTGGCGCGGTATTGATTCCCGGGGCGAAGGCGCCCCACCTGGTTTCCGCCGAGCAGGTGAAACAGATGCATGCGGGCAGTGTCATTATCGATATCTCGGTGGATCAGGGAGGCTGTATTGAGACCACCCGGCCGACGACCTATGCGGCACCGACCTTTACTCAGGATGGCGTGGTCCACTTCGGTGTAACCAATATGCCTGGCGCGGTACCGCGCACTGCCTCCCAGGCGCTCTCGGCAGCACTGATACCCTACGCCACCAAGCTGGCGGCAGGGGAGTGGGAGGGGGATCCTGCGCTACAGGCGGGGGTCAACGTCCGGGATGGTGAAGTGGTCTATCCGGCCCTGAAAACGGCTGTTTAATGAAATAGAAATATGTATAATTACAAGGTGTTATTTAACCTTCTTACCTCTAAGGATTAACTTTGGCCCAGGCATCGCAAAAGAAAGGGGAGCGCATTGCCATCGCCCCACACCTGCATCGCGGACTGCGCGAGGCGGCGCTGATTCTGGTCGGCACCCTGGCGCTCTATCTGCTTATCTCCCTGCTCAGTTACAGTGCCACCGATCCGGGCTGGTCGCACAGCGGCGCCCGAGGCGGGATCCACAACCTGGGTGGCCGCGCCGGGGCCTGGTTCTCCGATATCTTTCTCTACCTCTTTGGCCTGATGGCCTACATCCTGCCCTTCCTTGTGGCCCACTGGGCGGTGATGCTCTACCGCGAGCAGCGCAAGGATGATGGCGGTCACTACGGGGTTAGCGTCGCCCTGCGCGGCGTCGGTTTCATTCTCACCATGGCTGCCGGCTCGGCCCTGGCCTATCTCCACTTTCGTACCGCAGCAGTCCTGCCACTGAATACAGGTGGCATTCTCGGCGATGTGGTTGGTCGCGGGCTGGTGCGCGCCTTCAGCCAGATCGGGGCGACCCTGTTTCTGTTGGCGATGTTCTTCACCGGGGTGACCCTCTTTACCGGACTCTCCTGGTTCGGTCTGATGGACAAGGTCGGTGCTCGTACTCTGGGGCTGAGCGACTGGATCTACGGTCAGTGGCTGCACCTGCTGGATCGTGTCGCGGCACACAAGGCCAGACTGGATCGGGAGAAGAACTTCCTCGACGAGGTGAAGAAGGTGGGCAAGCGCACGCCGCCGCGTATCGAGCCGGTGATCAAGACACCCAAGCTGCCCACTATTCGAGAACAGAAAGAGAAACAGGTGCCGCTGTTCGATCCGGATGAGGTTGAAAGCGGTGGCCTGCCGTCGCTCTCCCTGCTGGATCAGCCCAGCGGCAGCAAGAATGCCATCTCCACCGAGGCGTTGGAGGCGATGTCACGCCTGGTAGAGATGAAACTGCAGGACTTTGGTATCGAGGTCGTCGTGGAGGCGGTTCATCCCGGCCCGGTGATCACCCGCTTCGAGTTGCAACCGGCGGCCGGGGTCAAGGTGAGTCAGATCGTCAATCTCTCCAAGGACCTGGCCCGCTCCCTCTCCACCGCTAGCGTACGGGTGGTTGAGGTGATTCCGGGCAAGACCACCATCGGCCTGGAGATCCCCAATGAAAACCGGGAGATCGTCCACTTCTCCGAGACGGTCCGCTCCCACGAATTCGAGAACGCCAAGTCGCCGCTGACCCTGGCCCTGGGCAAGGATATTGGTGGCGCGCCGATGGTCGCCGATCTGGCGAAGATGCCGCACCTGCTGGTGGCAGGTACCACCGGCTCCGGTAAATCGGTGGCGGTGAACGCCATGATCCTCAGCATCCTCTACGCCGCCAGGCCGGATGAGGTGCGCTTCATCATGGTCGACCCGAAGATGCTGGAGCTCTCCATCTATGAAGGGATCCCCCATCTGCTGGCGCCGGTAGTGACCGACATGAAAGACGCGGCCAACGCGCTGCGCTGGTGTGTGGTGGAGATGGATCGCCGTTACCGTCTGATGGCCGCTATGGGCGTGCGCAACATTGGCGGTTTCAACAAGAAGATTAAAGAAGCCATCGATGCCGGTGAGCCGATCTACGATCCCCTGTGGCAGCCGCTGGTACCCGACGAGCCAGAACTGGAGTTGCAGCGTCCGCAGTTGGAGCCGTTGCCCTACATCGTGGTGGTGGTCGATGAACTGGCCGACATGATGATGGTCGTAGGCAAGAAGGTGGAGGAGTTGATCGCCCGTCTGGCACAGAAGGC
>JBNKBG010000104.1:0-5534 GCA_050287105.1 Thiohalomonadaceae bacterium | reverse complement strand
AACGGTGTCCTCACCGGCGGCGGCACCGTCAACGAGCCCATCGGCCGCCACCCGGTGGATCGCAAGCGCATGGCGGTGGTACGTAATGGCAAACCGGCGGTGACCCACTATCGGCTGGCGGAGCGCTTCCGCGCCCATACCCACATCAAGGTACAACTGGAGACCGGACGTACCCACCAGATTCGGGTGCACATGGCCCATCGCCACAACCCATTGGTGGGTGATCCGGTCTACGGCGGGCGTCTGCGCATCCCCTCCGGTTGTACCCCTGAGCTGGAGCAGATGCTGCGTCATTTCCATCGCCAGGCACTGCACGCCTCACGGCTGGGGCTGATTCATCCCCAGAGCGGTGAGTATATGGAGTGGAGTGCCGAACTACCGGAAGACATGCAGCAACTGCTGGCGGTGCTGCGTCGCGATCTGGAGCAGGTGGGTGATTGAGTTCATTCGTCCTGACTGGCCTGCTCCCGCTAACATCCATGCCGCCGTCACCACTCGTGTGGGCGGTGTGAGCCTGCCTCCCTACGACAGTCTCAATCTTGGCGACCATGTCGGCGATGAACCGACCGCGGTGGTGGAGAACCGTCGCCGGGTAAGTGAAGGTTTACACCTGCCTGCCGAACCGCGCTGGCTTAGTCAGGTGCACGGTACCGATACAGTCGATGCTGCTGCCTGTGCAACGGGTTGCGAAGCGGACGCCTCCCATACCGACCAACCCGGTGTGGTCTGTACGGTGATGACCGCCGACTGTCTGCCGGTACTGTTTTGCGACAGCACAGGACGTCATGTCGCCGCGGCCCATGCGGGGTGGCGCGGCCTCTTGAACGGCGTGCTCGAAAGGGCCATCTCTGAAATGGGCGCTGAGGGCGATATCCTCGCCTGGTTGGGACCGGCTATCGGCCCGGATGCCTTTGAAGTGGGCGACGAGGTGCGCGATGCCTTTCTCGCGGCCGATAGTGGCGCGGAGAGCGCCTTCAAACCCTCGCCGAATGGCCGCTGGTTGGCTGATATCTATGCCCTGGCGCGGCGGCGATTACAGGCAACCGGTGTTGACGGGATTTATGGCGGCGGATTCTGTACCTTTAGCGATAGCCAAAGATTCTATTCCTACCGTCGCGATGGACGGACAGGACGTATGGCCAGTTTGATCTGGCTGGAGTGAATAAAATGACTCACCGCAAAGGCGCAAAGGACGCAAAGGCAGGAACTGCTTAACGAGACTGTGTTGGATGGTAACTGTATGGGCATATGGAGCGTGGAGATAAAAAGTATGCGGAGATTTGTGAAACTTCTGCTGGGTACTGGAGTGCCATTTGGAGTTTTTCAGGCACTCTATTTCTCGAATAAATATGGAGTATTAAAAGCTGCTGTTCTGTACGGAATTGCCAGTGGTTTAGTGTTTGGACTTTTTATGGCGGTGACATTAACTGGATTGGACAAAATATCCCGCAGGAAAATGGGTGAGTTAAGTGAGGGAGTTGTGCACCAGAGGATAAGGAACGTTCATGGGGATGTGAATTCAGTTTTCGATCTGTGTATAGCGTCGATTGAGAATTTAGGGAGAAAGTTCTCGTTGATGCGCAGCGATAGGGATAGTGGTGCCCTGAAGGTCAGGCTTGGAACGACGTGGAAATCTTGGGGTGATATTGTTGAGTTCAAGATCAGCGGGACAGGCGCTGAAACAGTGCATTCCGTGCAGTTCTCAAGTAGACCACAAGTCAAAACGACATTGGTTGATTATGGAAGTAATCAGCGAAATATTGAGTTGATTGACGCGTTCCTTGAACAGCATGATGGTTAACAGTTCTTGGACTTAGTGAGGATTTACTTTGCGCCCTCTGCGTCTTTGCGGTGAGTATTAATTTAAAAGGAACGACGATGAAACACTGGTACATGTTGACCGTGGTCGGTAAGGACCGGCCGGGTATCGTAGCCCACCTCAGCGCGGCACTGTTTGATGGCGGCTGCAATCTGGGTGAGGCGTCGATGATCCGTCTCGGCGGCACCTTCACCATCATGTTGATGGTGGAGTTCGATGGTAGCGTCAAGGCGCTCACCGATATGGTCGCGCCAGTGGCCGAGTCGCTCTCCCTGCATCTGCATGTGGATCACATCGACGCCAAACTGCACCAGCATCTGGAGCCGGATGTGCGCATCACCGTCTACGGCGCCGACCGCGCCGGAATCGTCGCCCGTATCACCGGCGCCCTGGCCGAGGCTGGGCTGCATATCCTGGATATGGAGACCAGTGTTGCCGGCACCGAGGCGAAGCCGATCTACATCATGCAGATCGAAGGTCACGCCGCTGAAGGGGTGGAGTCACTGCAATCGGCGTTGGATGTGGTGGCGGAGAAGGGGATCGAGGCCAAGCTGGAAACCATCGATACCTTAATCGGGTAGGAGCGGGCATGGCACTGCTGGATATCCTCACCTACCCGGACGAGCGGCTGAAACAGGAGTCGTTGCCGGTAGAAAACTTCGACGACGAATTGCGCGCCTTTCTCGCCGATCTGGAAGAGACCATGCGCGCCGGTCCCGGTGGTGTCGGTATCGCCGCGCCGCAGGTAGGACGCTTTCAACGCATCGCCCTGGTCGACTGCTCGGCCACGCGCAAGCCGGTGCCGAACCACGGCTTCATGGTGCTGATCAATCCCGAAATCACCGAGTGGGACGGGATGAAGGTGGGCCGCGAGGGCTGCATGTCGGTACCCGATTACACAGGCAACGTCATTCGCGCCGAGCGGATCAAATTCACCGCTTATGACGGCCATGGCGAAAAACACGAATACGAGTGCGAGGGCTATGAGGCGCGGGCGGTGCAGCATGAGTGTGATCACCTCGACGGCATGCTGTTCCTCGATCGCCTGGTGAGTCGTCGCAACGACCTGTTCCGGCGCAAGGTCTACCAGAAGTAACGTCGCCGGATGCAGGACGCCGATTCGATTCAAACGCTATTGATTTACTGGCCCTGGATTCTCGCCGGGGTTTTGCTGTTGCTGGTGATTTGGATCTGGCGTGCCTCGGGCCGCGCCGCTCTCATCGACTGGGGCCACGGCTGGATGAACCGGCTCGATGGTTTTAACCGTCTCTTCTGTCGCCACTACCATCGCCTCAATCACGACATGATCGAACTGCCGGAGAGCGGCCCGGCGATACTGGTGGCCAACCACATCTCCGGTCTCGATCCGATACTGCTGTTCGCCGCCAGTCGACGCAAACTGCGTTTTCTCATCGCTACTGAGCAGTACCACCGTTTCGGTTTCGAGTGGTTGTTTCGAGCTGTCGGTTGTATCCCGGTGGATCGCCGTGGCAGACCAGAGAAGGCGTTTCGTGAGGCGTTAAAGGCGTTAAAGGATGGCGATGTCGTTGCGCTCTTTCCCCACGGCAAGATCCATCTCGATTCTGATCCGCCTCACCACCTTAAACCAGGGGCGGTGCGTCTGGCGCAACTGGCGGGTTGTCCGATCTATCCGTTACGTATCGAAGGGGTTCGTGCCCAGGGTGGGATATTCCTGCCGGTGTTGCTGCGCGCCCGTGCCCGGCTCAGTAACCGACCAAAACTGGATTGCGCCGATCTCGCACCGCGCGAATGCCTGAATCATCTGGAAGCGTTGTTGAAGCCTTAAAAGAGATGGCTACGGAGGCCGTCCATGGCAAAGATTTTTATTGCCGCTGAAAATGAACCGTTACTTCCAGGCCACCCAGTTCCGATGTGCCCAGTTTGATTTTGGCCTGGTTGAGTTCGGCGATGCGCTGGACGATGGAGAGGCCGAGGCCGCTGCCTTCGGTGTTCTGTCCGGCGAGGCGGTAGAAGCGGTCGAAGATCTGAGTGTGTTCGCTCTGCGGGATCCCTGGACCGCTGTCGCCGACATGCAGTTCGATGCTGCCGTCGTCGCACTGGGTCAGGCGTACGCTTACCCGCCCGCCTTTGGGGGTATAGCGGATGGCGTTGTCGAGCAGATTGCGTAACAGGATCTCGAGGCTCTCTCTCAGACCGGACAACACCGTGACCCCATCCACGTCGAGTTCCAGTTCGATCTGTTTCGCTTCCGCATTGGGCACATAATTGGCCAGCATCTCTTCACAGAGTCGGTCCAGGCGGATCTCCGTGTGTAATGCGGTACTGCCTTCAGGATCGACTCGCGCCATGGTCAGTAACTGTTCCACCAGATGGGTTGCCCGCTCCACCCCTTCCAGTAGCCTGTCCAGCGCCTGGTTACGCTCTTCGTTGTTGCTGCTGCGCTTGGCCACCTGGGCCTGGATCTTCAGTGCGGCCAGCGGAGTGCGCAGTTCATGTGCCGCATCGGCAGTGAAACGGCGCTCGCTCTCAAAGGCGCGAGAGAGGCGCAGGAAGAGGCGGTTGAGGGCGTCGACCAATGGAGATATTTCGCAGGGAGCGTCACGGTCATCGACCGCTTCCAGACTGCTGGGTGAACGTTTGGAGACATTGCTGGCCAGGTTTCGCAGCGGTCGCAGGGTGCGGTTGATCCCCAGCAGGATCAGCAACGCCATCAGCGGCAGCAGGAAGAGCATGGGCAGGCCGATGCGCAGGGCGACCGTGTCGGTCAATTCGCCGCGGATCGACAACGCTTCGCCAATCTTGACCATGAAGCCGGTCTCGGGATCGAGCAGGGAGAAGACGCGCCACTCTTCACCATCGATGGTTTCGGTGCTGTAACCGTTTTGCAGAGTATTGAGCGGTGCTTCGGGGGCATTGAAGGAGCGCATCATCAGTTTGTTTTCGGGTATCTGCCACATCTGATAACCCATTTTGTGCTCGTACTCATGGCCTGCCGCGGTGAAGCGGGTATCGCCGCTGAAGTGGATGTGGGTCTGGCCGACGAAGCGGCGGGTATCGGTTAGCTCATCCAGTTCGTGACCGGCCACGGAGAGCAGGGTGCGGGCTGTCTGCGCCATCTGCGCATCGAACAGTTCGCCGATCTCATGGCGGGTGTCGCGGTAATTCAGGCCGGCGCTGAACAGCCAGATCACCGCGGTGATCGACAGCAGGGTTATCAGCAGGCGGCGGCGGAGCGAACTTCTCATACGGGATCGATGATGTAGCCGACGCCGCGAATGGTGCGGATCAGGTCGGCCCCCAGTTTCTTGCGCAGGTGGTGGACGTAGACTTCGATAGCGTTACTCTCCACCTCACCATCCCAGGAGTAGAGTCCCTCTTCCAGGCGGCTGCGGGACATCACCTTGCCTGCGCTACTGAGCAGCAGGTGCAGTACCGCGTACTCCCGTGGTGAGATGTCGATTTTCTCCCCGCCCTTGCTAACGCTGTGTGCCGCCGGGTCGAGAATGATATCGCCGTGGATGATCTCGCTGCTGGCACGACCACTGCTGCGGCGCAGCAGGGCGCGCAGGCGGGCCGAGAGTTCGTCCAGGTCGAAGGGTTTGAGCATATAGTCGTCGGCACCGGTGTCGAGTCCGGCGACCCGGTCGCTGACCGCATCGCGGGCGGTGAGGATCAGCACGGGGAGTTCGGAACCCTGGGAGCGCAGCCGTTTGAGGATTTCCAGACCCGATTT
>JBNKBG010000103.1:0-5654 GCA_050287105.1 Thiohalomonadaceae bacterium | reverse complement strand
CTCAGACAACGTTGCCGGGGCTCGCCCGGCGCCCGCCATCTGCAACAGCGTCTGCGGTGTCTCTGCTGCCGAAAGCAACAGGGGGAAAAGCAATAACAGGTAAGCGATAACTCTATACATAACGATCTCTCCGTATTGGGAGTGGAGAGCATCGCCTTGAAGCGCCCTGCGCCGTAGTGGCAGAATTGACGTTTACTATGTGAGATCTGCCATGCCTAAAATCGCCATGCTGCTGGAACCCGGCGCCACACCATCCAGCGTTACCGCCACCCTCGACATGTTCAGGATCGCGGCACGTTTTGTTGCCGATGCCGATCTGCACCTCGAATGCTTCGGCGCCAAGGGCGGTCGGCTGGCACTCGCGGACGGACTATCGCTCGAAACCAAACGATTGCCGCAGCAGCTTAGCGACTTCGATGCGGTGATCCTGCCCGGTTTTTTCGCCCGAGATCCCGCGGAATTATTCCAGCGGCTGGAGAGTTCCTGGCAACCGGTCATCACTCTGCTGAAAACCCTGCCGCCCACGACGCTGATTGCCGCCAGTTGTTACGGCACCTTCGTCCTGGCGGAGAGTGGCTTGCTGGACGGGCATGCCGCCACCACCACCTGGTGGTTGCGTGACGCGTTCCGGATACGTTATCCCAAAGTCCAGCTCGATGCGGCAAAGGCACTTGTGGAGGACGGCAACCTGCTTACCGCCGGGGCGATGACCGCCCACGCCCTGCTCTCGCTGCAAATACTGCGGCGACTCATCGGCCACGCCGCGGCACGCCAGGTTGCAGCCATTATGCTGGTGGATGAGGGCAATACCTCACAGCAGGCCTTTGTCACCTTACAACGCGATTTTACCGATCCACTGGTGGCCGCAGCCGTCGAACAGATGGAACAGCGGCTACAGGAAACGTTTTCCGCCTCTGAGCTGGCTGCCCGGTTGCATGTCAGTTACCGCACCCTGCATCGCCGTTTCCGCAATGCCACCGGCGAGACCCCACTGGCCTACCTCCAGGCATTGCGCGTGGATCGGGCCAAGGCATTGCTGGAGACCAGCAACCGCAGTGTCGAGCAGATCGCCGCCAGTGTCGGCTACACGGATCTCTCCTCGTTTCGCCTCCTCTTTACTCGCCAGACCGGTCTCTCCCCGGCAGAGTATCGAAAACGCTTCCGCAACAGGGAAAATGTCTGAAAACGGACGCATATCACACCTGAAATCGGGCTTTTCTGAGATATAACCATAATTTCAAGATGGTTATTAACCCTGTGCGGGAGGCCCCCATGACTTTACGTTCCCCTCTATTCCTGGCCCTTTTGTTTCCCCTATTTATCGCCGCCTGCGGTGGTGGCTCCGGGGGTGGCGTAAGCAGCTCATCGGCGTACGTCGCGGATTATCAGGTAGCAACCGAATCTGCCCTGCGGGCCATCCCTGACAGCCATATCAATACCGCACGTACAACTCTGCACGTGGCCTACAACCACACCTCTCACGGAACCCATATCAGTTACGGTGCCTACGGCCTGCCCGATTACAAAACCGGTGACGCAACACGCTTTGGTATTTCTACCTCAGCCGAATCTGGCAAACTTGATTTCCGCGATCAGGACATCGGCGGCGCCTATCCAGATCTGTCGACCGCCGATGCCGACTGGGGTGCCTGGATCAGCCAGATCCGAAACTACCTTGACGATCCGGCCAACGCGGCCATCAATGTCATGATGTGGTCCTGGTGCGACATCACCGGTCACTCGGTCAGCAATTATCTGAGTTCCATGCAGACGCTGATCAACGAATACGGTCCAGGTGGCAGCAAGATTGGCACCGGCATCGGTCAGCGCGTCAATGCGGTAACCTTCATCTTCATGACAGGTCACGCGGTAGCCAGCTCAAACACCGGTACGGGCAACCCGCGTGAGCAGGCCGCCCTGATCACCGACTATTGCAATACCCACCACTACTTCTGCATCGATTACTACTCCATCGACACCCACGCCATGGACGGTACCTACTATGAAGATGCCGGGGACAACGGGGATTCAGCAACTTATAGCGGTAACTTCTATGAAGACTGGCAGGCAAGCCATAGCCCGGCGGGAACCTACTGGTATGAGAACAAGGACGCACCCGGTGGTTCTGCCACACCTGGAGCGCATAACACCCAGCACATCACCGCCAACCGCAAAGCATTTGCCTTCTGGTGGGTGTTGGCCCGAATCGCGGGTTACTCCTGAAAATGAAAAGGGGCGCTAAAAGCGCCCCTTTTTTGTGCTGTTATCACTAGTCGACTGAACAGCTCGACTTAGCTTGCTCCGGTTAACCAGGCTATGGCTTCCTGTTCATCGGTGAAGTCTTTCGCGTTGTATCCCATTTCGCGCATCGCCAGTATCGGTATATCGTGCGTATTATCATCCGCATCGATTAAGATTGCCCGCTTCATCTCAGCCTGTGCCCCCGTTACCTTCATATCCCAGGCAGAAAACTCAAAATTGTCATTCACCGAACTGACATTTTGAACACCTCGCGCATCGACCAGATAGCCACAGCATCCTATCCGTCCACACTCATCCTCTGCACCTTGCGTAAACTCATCCGCCACTTCACGGGTAACCGGAACGACAACGCGAACCAGAATGTAATTACCATCCTTGATGTATTCAATGGTGAATGGTGAATTCATTTATATTCCCCTATAGGCAGTTTGTGGCCAATTGAAGGCGCTCTCAGCGAACGGGACTGTCTCTTGGTAACGCGGAAAGGCGCTACTGGATAATGTGAAGAGACATCACCTCAGTTGACTCTATGCAATATAGTCCACCTGGCAACGTTTGTGAGCCAATCTCATGATACTTATCTCTGACCCAGGCATTCGCCAAACACGACCAATCGCCTAACTTCAACCAATGCAACACCAAGTCACTGACAGGGAATTTCCGGTGCCTCAGAGGTACACACCCGGTTCCGTCCGGATGCCTTTGCCAGATATAGCGCGGCATCGGCCTGAATCAGCAACTCATCAATATTACAGCGTTGATCATTCGCCACTACCAGGCCAAATGAAGCCGTAACACTCAGCGATTGCCCGTCATGCTGCAGTTCCACTTTTGCCTCTGCAATCGCCATGCGTAAACGTTCGGCAACAACGACGGCGCGTTCCCGGTCGGTGTGTGGCAGCAAAACAGCAAACTCTTCACCGCCGATGCGACCAACGATGTCGACCTCGCGCAGGATCTTGCGACAGGTATCGCCGATCTTTTGCAGCACACGATCACCAACATTATGACCATGAGCATCGTTCACCTGCTTAAAGTGATCGATGTCGAACATGAACAGGGAGAGTTCCCCTTCATAACGATTGAAGCGAGATATTTCCACCTCTGCCAATTCAATGAAGTGGCGTCGATTGGCCAGGCCGGTCAGGTAATCGAAATAGGCCTGACGCTCCAGCTCCAGATGGGCATTTCTGTTTTCGATGGCGATCGCGGCCAGGTTTGCGGCAAAACTGATACGCTCAAAATCCTCCAACATTGGTTTCGTCGGTTGTGCATGATAGATGGCAAAGGTGCCTAACACCTTGCCAGCTGTAGAGAGTATCGGCTCAGACCAGCAGGCCCCCAACCCGGCGCGTTGCGCCAATTCGACATAGGGTCGCCAGTACTCATGAGTATTAATATCCTCAACAACAACACGTTCACCAAGATAGGCGGCGGTGCCGCAAGAACCGACGCCAACACCGATTTTTATGCCATCGATCGCCTGGTTATAAAATTCGGGAAGACTGGGCGAGGCCCCTGTCTTCAAGTGCTGACCGTCGTCATCAAGCAATAAAATGCTGCAGCGGGTCATGGGGGCTTCGGCCTCAATGGTACGCACAATAGCATGCAGGATATCGGTCAACGCCGCGCCCTTTGCCACCATCTCCAACATTACATCATGCGCCCGGTTGCGCAGTTCGCTTTGCCAGTGTTCGGTCATGTCGCTGAAATTGACCAACCGCTTTTCACCCACCCAGGAGACACGGATAAGCACACGCCGCTCCGTCCCATCCTTGCAGGTCACACTCACTTCGAGTTCAGGAGGGGTCGCGCCGGTATGACGCGCCAATGCCACGGCTTTCTCCCATGGCTCAATTTCGCTTTTTCGGTAATGTGCGTTCGGGTAGGCCTTGTGATACCAGGTATGCACATCCGGCAGATCATCCAGGGTGTAACCAAACAACCGCGTGAACTGGCGGTTGATGTATTCAATCTTTCCGCTTACATCGGACCAACCGATCCCGATGGGTGAAGCGTCCAGAATATCTTCAAGTTGAATTCGTTTCTCGGTGCTTCTGTTCAGATCACGTTCGAGCAGGTTCTGATGCATTCTGGCCAGACCGCTGCCTGCCAGCATCTGCGCCATACCCACTGCGCACGCCATGAGTGCTTCCATTCGCTCCTGGGGCACCACAGGTACCGCGCGAATGGCTTCCAGATAGGCCGCTTCGTCATAACCAAGCGTCGACGCCTGCTTGCGAAAAAACGCCATATCCGGCGCTGCATTCAGTACCTGCCCCAGAAACAGGGTCGCCAGTTGGCGCCCTTCGATAACCACCGGTGTGGCGTAATCGATCAGGCCATTCATACACAGGGCACCGGAGGCTTCAGCAACCGTTAACCCCTGCATCAATTCCAGATTGCTCTGCTCGCAGCGTCGGCGAGATTCGGGGTGTCCCCGATGAAAAGTGTTACAGGCATCGGTCCATCCCGCCTGACTGATTAACTCACCATCCATCCCCACGATACCGTTGGGAATACCCGTTGCCTTGTAAAAGTTCTCCAGCAATAGCGAGAATTCATCGATATCAACCAGATCGGTGAACTTGTACTTACTCATTACCATCTTCCCAGTCGGCAAGGCAAAAAATCTCTGATGATCTCAGGTACTTTATTCACACTCCCCCCGATGTACCTTTAATTCCTGTAGCGCATACAGTGTTATTTACCAACTATTACTATGCTCACACGGAGATGCGTCTCGCCACTTACATGAAAAGACGCTGCATATGCTGAGTATAGTCACCCACTCAAAATCGAATGCCGCAACAGTCATGCATAGTACCAATTAGGTACTAGCCTGCCCGCAATAAACCTTTGACCGTTTCACGGCAGGTTGCCAGCAGTTTGTCGGAGGTACGCCGATCGTTCAACGCACGTGCCACTGCCACCCCACCGATCATCATCGCGGTGGCCGCCATCACCGAATCCATATCTTTCGTCCCCTTACCGAGCAAACGATTAAGGCTCTTGTACACTCGGGTATAGGTGCTACGTATTGCATCGTCACGCCGGTTAACGTCAGTAACAAGGAAAGCGAGTGGACAGGGAAAATCCCTGTCATCGATATGCTCCCGACTGAGGTAGGCATCAACGGATTTCATCAGCCAATCGTCGTCATCTTCCGCCAGGTGAAATGCGCTGTTAAGTGCAGTGTAGATAATGGCTTCGGCATAGACCTCGGCCTTGTTGCTGAAGTGGGCATAGAAAGCCCCCCGGGTCAGTCCTGCATCCTGCATCAACTGGTCGATGGAGACTGCATCGTAACCGAAGCGAGGAAACAGGCGTGCGGCACTTTGCAGGATTCGCTCACGGCTGCGGTCTTTGTGCTCTTTGGTGTAAGGCATGGA
>JBNKBG010000102.1:0-5886 GCA_050287105.1 Thiohalomonadaceae bacterium | reverse complement strand
TCGACATAGCGGATCTGCCGCCCGCTCACCACCTGTTTGCTATAGTCCGCCTGCGGCGTGCCGTGCAGCACCTGCTCCAGCATGTAGCCACGGGGCGAGCTGTCGTTGATCCAGTAGCGCCGCGTACCGGTATCGAGCAGCAGGTCGATCTGGTGGCGCTCCGTCTTGGTGATCGCCACGGGCAGTTCATCCATTTCGATAAACTGCACATAGTCAGTGGCGTAGAAACCACTGCCGGGGTTGCCGCCGTGGACTCCGACCTTGTACATCGGCGCAGGTTCGCCGGAAAAGGCAAAGGCGAAGCCGCCGACGATCAGTGCTGGGAAGAGCAGATTCCAACCCATCGCCGCGCGGTCGCGCAGAAACTCCTTATTACGTGCCAGGAACACCGCCAGTAGACGCTTCATCTTCATGAGCGGATCTCCTTGCCGGTAAGCTGCAGGAAGAGGTCATCGAGGGTCCGGGAACGGATACGCAGGCGGTCCAGGGAGACCCCCGCATCAAGCAGCTGGCGCACCGTGTCGTTGACCTCGCTGGTCAACACCTCAACGCTGTCACCGCAATCGAGTATGGTCAGCGGCAGCGTTGCCGCTGCCTCGTTAAAATCGGTTTTGGGAAGCTGCAGTACCACATCGCTGAAGTGGGCCGCGAGCAGTGCATCGGGCGAACCCTGGGCAATGATGGTGCCGCGATCGAGGATGATGATCTCATCGCACAGCTCGTAGGCCTCTTCCATGTAGTGGGTGGTGAGCAGCACCGTCTTGCCGCGTGCCCGGATGTTGCGCACCAGCTCCCACAGATTGCGTCGCGCCTGCGGGTCGAGGCCGGTGGTCGGTTCGTCGAGGAACACCACCTCCGGGTCGTTGATCAGGGCGATGGCCAGCAGCAGCCGTTGGCGCTGACCGCCGGAGAGCTTGCGCGTATCGCGGTCGAGAAACGACTCCAGGGCGCAACTGCTGATCAGTTCATCGATGGGAGTGGTTTTGGGATAGAAGCGCTGGAACATCTCCAGCGTCTCGCGCACGGTGATGAACTCCTGCAGCGCTGTGGACTGAAACATGATGCCCGCTTCAAAGCGGAAGGCGCCGTCGAGGGGTTCGCCCTTATAGCGAATCGTGCCAGAGGTAGGCTCCTTGATCCCTTCGAGCATCTCCACCGTGGTGGTCTTGCCTGCGCCGTTGGGACCGAGCAGGCCGAAGCAGGTGCCGGGCTCAATGCGAAAACTGATGCCATCCACCGCACGCACGCCCTGATAATCCTTGAGCAGGTTTTCGACTTCAATCAGGGCTGACATCGTGTGCTGTTATCTCGTTATTATGATGGAGGGATCATATTAACCCTCGATCCCGCTCTGTCAATCGCGCCGGGGCAACGGCTTCAGGGCGTTTGAGTACAAACGCTTAGCCGACACTGCTCGCGCCTGCCGCGTTACTCCTTTTCAGGAAAACGCCCCGGCATATTCTCTGCCTTTTTCACCCGAATCTGACTGTCACCCACGATCGTCGCATTGAGATTCTTCATCGCCGCCTTGGCCTCGCCCGGCGAGGGCATCTCCACAAAGCCGAAGCCTTTCGAGATTCCGGTCTTGGCATCCATCACCAGATTGCAGGACTGGACCTGTCCATAGGCCTGGAACAACTCACGGAGCTCCGCCTCGGTGGTCTTGCGGGAAAGGTTGCGGACCAATAGTTTCATGCGACTTCACCAGAATATGTGCGAGGCGCACATGATAGCATCCCTGCAGGCTGCATACGCGTCTGCGCGATGAAAGCATACCCGACGCAGCGGTTTCCCCTTATAATTCGCCGCAGATCACGATTCGGAGAGAGAACGCAATGGGCAGAGCCTACCAGAACCGCAAGGCATCCATGGCCAAGACGGCCGCCAGCAAGACCAAGGTCTACAGCAAGTACGGCCGCGAAATCTACGTCTGCGCCAAGTCGGGCGGCACCGACCCCAGTGGCAACCTGACCCTGCGCGGCCTGATCGAACGGGCAAAAAAGGACCAGGTTCCGAGCCACGTCATCGAAAAGGCACTGGAAAAAGCCAGGGGCGGCGGCGGTGAGGACTACTCCCCGGCGCTGTACGAAGGCTTCGGCCCCGGCGGCTGCATGGTGCTGGTCGAGTGTCTCACCGACAATCCCAATCGCACCATCGGCGACGTACGCACCTGCTTCAATCGGGCCAAGGCCAAGCTCGGTACCTCCGGCAACGTCAGCCATATGTTCGACCACGCCGCCATTCTGGTTTTCAGTGGCGACGAAGAGGCGGTACTGGAAGCACTACTGGAAGGGGATGTGGACGTTAGCGACATCGAAAACGAAGAGGGCAAGCTCACCGTATTCGTCCCCCACACCGAATACGGCAAGGCCAAGCAGGCACTGCTTAACGCCTTCGGCGAGATCGACTTCGAGGTGGACGAGATCCAGTACGTCCCCAAGGGAAGCACACCAATCAGTGGCGACGATGTTGAGGTGATGGAGAAATTCCTAGATATGCTCAACGACGTGGACGACGTGCAGAACGTCTATCACGACGCCGAATACTAGTTAACCCGCTCACACTAAAAGCCCCCTTTCGGGGGCTTTATCATTAACGCTTATGAAATGATGCTGTACCAGATGGGTACCGTTATCAGCGCCAGCAACGACGTCGCCGTATAGGCCAGTGCATACGCATGGCTATCCAGTTTCTGCCGCGCGCAAATCACGAAACCAAACAAGGTGGCGGGCAACATGCCATCCAGCAGCAACGCCCTGGTCGTACTGGTTCCGGCGGAACCGAACAACTTGACCATGCCCCATAACAGTAACGGTATCAGCACAAGCTGAATCACAACCACCGGGATCACACCCTGAAGCTGGCTGTTCCAGTTTTTGTCCCAGTTCAATGACAGCCCCACTGCCAGTAACAACAACGGCAGTAGCGCACCGTAGAGCATCGACTCAACGGGTTTTACCCAGGCAGGAAGAGCGACACTGGCCAGGTTGAGTACCAGACCGAGCAGTGCGGCCCAGAGCACCGGCTCCTTGAGCCATACCTTGTAATCTTTCATTACCGCCGTCGCGGTCTTGCCCAACGAAACCTTACCGGTATCGGAAAAACTCTTCGCCATAACGGTACCTGCGGTAAACAGCAGGATCACATTCGCCACCAGCATGTACTCGATGGCGACCCGCATGGTCCAGTCGGCGAACATCAGTTTGCTGAGGGGAACACCGATAAACAGCACATTGCCAAACACCGCGGCGATCAGATAGGCCCCTTTGACCTTGGCATGGAGTGCGGTCTTCGACAGCCAGAACCAGGCCACCGCCAGAGCAATCAGCGTGGTACCCAACACGTATAGGAGGATCTGTAGTGCCGCCTTGTTCAGCGGCAGATCGTGGATGGAGAGAAAAACCACCAGCGGCAGTAAAACCCAGAGCACCAGTGCCATGATCTGCTTTTGCAGTGCATCGGCGGAGATTCCTTCCGGTTTGACAAAACGCCAACCCAGACCCAGTGCGATAAAGAAAAAGAACGTGACCAACGCGCTTAGCATGACCCAACCCTCCCGTGGAATATGCGTATATCTCGGCCCATCTTGCCGCATCGCATGGGAGTCGATAGTGAGCAGAGTCACATACAGGGTAACCTCAGTAGTCGGGTAGGCTTATTTCCTTTCGCAGCGCAGCACGTTTTCCTGATCGTTGTAGAAACTGCACTGCTGGCCTAATGCCTCCTGCAAACGTTTGCGGGCACGGTGCAAACGGATCTTCGCCGTAGCCAGGGAACAACCGCTCACCTCGGCGACCTCGGCCACACTGAATCCTTCCAGATCACGAAGCACCAGTGCGGCGCGATAATCCTCTGGCAGGCCGTTGATCACCTCGCGGATACAGCAATTCATCTCATCAATGGCGAGTTGTCGATCAAGGGAGGGGTCATCGATGACAAGGTCGTTGTAGTCTTCCAGCTTGACCTCGGTCACCGTGCGCGACTGTCGCCGAAAATGATCCGCGGCGACACGGGTGGCGATGGTGATGGCCCAGGTCCTGAGCGAAGCACGCCCATCAAACCCTGCAAGCGAACGCGCCACGCGAAGCAGCGTCTCCTGTGTCAGGTCCTGGGCCAGGTGCTCGTCACCACAGTAGCGCCGCAGGTAATTAAAGACCGGCTCGGCCACCTCTTCGACGGCACCCTGTACCTCAGGATCCTCGTTCATTCCCCATGCCTCCCGCGCCACGCGCATCTCCTCAGCAACAACCGCCGCCCTTGCCCTCGCTCACGGCGGCACAGGCGCTTGCCGTGGCATCATCGTTACCGGCATCCACACCCGCAAGCAGGGCACGTGCCGTCTGCATAACCTTGCGTGCCGGTACCTGGCGCACGGTATCCGCCACTGCCAGCACCTCATCCAGCTCCGCATCGCTCAGCCCGGCCTCACGGGCCCTGGGAACGTGGTATTCGATACAGGGGATGCAGTTTGCCGCCAGCGCAGCGCCCAGGGCAACCAGTTCGCGGTCTCGTGTCGTCAGTTGGGTCATCGTTATTCTCCGTCTTCAGGGGTTAAGCCGGGGCAACCGGCGTTTGGTGTTACCCCTGCTTAGACGTCACAGCGCTGGCAAACGATACACCCCCGAACCAGGTGACGCGTGAGGGACAAATAAAAAGGGCCGAGCTCAGTAACCGGCTGGCCCTCCAGTCACAGCGTGGCACTACTCCAGCACAAACACCGGCGCCTTCTTCAGGCCGAACTGCTCATGGAAGAACTCCACGACCAGCTTCGCCTTGCTGTGCGAATCGATATTCTCGGCCAGTACTATCTGGCCTTGCGGCACCTTCGCCACTACGTGGTAATTGATCTGGTGCGAATCACCTTTCTGGTTAGAGGTCGCGCCCTTCTGCACCACCACCTCGCTTATTTCATGGTAGTGGGCGCTACGCCAGCGCAAGGTGACACCTAACAGGCGCCTGATTGTCACCACACGCTTACCGTCCCAGGCAACATAAAGCGTGTTCAACGCGGTATAGAAACCGATCAGCGCCACCAGGCTGCCGAGAAAGGTAAAGATGCCACCCATAAAATAGAGGCCACCACCCTCCTGCGCCGCCTTACTCCAAAGCACGATACCGGTGATGGCAAAGATGGTTCCGATGACACTGAAGCCGAGAGAAAAACCGGGCTGCCGGAATATCGGGTAATAGAGTTCCTGCACCATCCCGTTGCGGCGTAACGGCAACAGCGCCTCCGCCTTCAGCTCCGGCACGCCGTGCGGTACATCCTTGCCGGAATCAAGATGCTGGTAGCGGGATTTCTCACCCGTGGCATAGACGGGGATGGTGAAGGAGCGATCCAGATTGGTCCCCGGCAACTCGGCCTTGATCGCCAGCCGCCAGAAATAGTAATCCCCGCTCTCCTCCTCACTGGGTCGCAAACCTTCGGGCAGGGCAAAACGGAAGCGCAGTTTCATCCCTCGCACTGTCCGCTCCACCTGGGCATAACCACTGTCCTGCCACTCCACCCGCTCGTGACGCGAGCGGTCTTCACCACTACCCGATTCATAGCTATAGAGACAACTTAGCGTCACCTCGCAGCGCAGATCAGCGATGTAGGGCGCATTGAGTTCGATCTCGCCACCCACATCGCCGCCGATAGCGCCGGGAAAAGGGTCCAGAGTCAGTGGTGTTTGGCCGAAGCGGCGCCACTCCAGGGTCAGTTTTACCGCCCAGTAAAGCAGCCCCATGCCCACCAGCGGGAAGAGCAGAACAATCAGCGCCAGTGCCCCCTCCTTGCGCCAGATATCCGGTACGGCAAAGGTGGCGGGCAGGCTCAGGGCGTTCCAGATAACGGCAAAAAACCAGATCACATACATCCCCAGACGCGCGCCGGAGCGAATGCGA
>JBNKBG010000101.1:0-6052 GCA_050287105.1 Thiohalomonadaceae bacterium | reverse complement strand
CAGCGATGCCTGCCACCGATAAACCGTATTGAGACGCTACCGGGCTAAACGAAGTAGGTGGTGAGATTAAAGAGATCAGGCGTTAAGGTCGGGGATCAACTTGCTTTCAATACGGGCAATGGCGTCCTTGAGCTGAAGCTTGCGCTTCTTCATGCGGGACATGCGTAGCTGGTCAGGATAACCGGTCTCAATCAACGCCTGGATTGCTGCGTCGAGATCGCGGTGCTCCAGACGGTACTCTTCAAGTCGCTGGTGCAGGTCAATCAGCTCATCGTTTTCCATCATCGCCAATCCACTACTCACACCCTCTAAAGAAGGGAACAAAATACCATATATTGATTGTCGAAAGTAAAGAGTGTGAAGCCTTAGCGGGAAGCCTTCGCGTGGACACACTAGGCTAAACTTATCGCAACGCAATTCGCTGGAGGCATATACCATGCGACACTACTTCCCCCCTCTTCTGCTTGCAACACTGTTACTGAGTGCGTGTAGCAGTGTACCGGAAAAGATCAGCTCCCCCGCTGCCGTCCCTGTATCCATTTCCCAGGCTGCCACTAACCCTGACAAACTCAGAGGAACAGCTGTGCGCTGGGGTGGTACCATCACCAGGGTCGAAAACCAGCAACAAAAGACCCGTGTCGAAGTCGTCGCCCGTGAACTGTTCGATGACGGAGAGCCGAAAAAGAGCGACCAGAGTCTGGGGCGCTTCATGGCGGAGATCAAAGGCTTCCTCGACCCGGCCATCTACGCGGTCGGGCGCAACTTCACCGTGGTCGGCCCCCTGGCTGGCACCCTGCAGGGAAAACTGGGAGAGATGAACTACACCTATCCACTGGTCAAAGCAGATAGCTACTACCTCTGGCCGCTGCCGCCGGAACCCTGTGAGACCTGTGCCCCCTGGTACTACGACCCCTGGTATCCGTTGGGCCCCTATCGTCGCTACCCCTACTACTACTAAGGTGATGCAATGAAATCTACCAGCCTCATATTGGCCATACTCCTGCTCACTGCCTGTGCCTCGGCACCGGAGTTCGACACCCAGAATACCCGGGCCATGCCGACACCCGCAGAGGCGATTGAAAAAGCGGAGTCGCTAAAAGGAGAGCAGGTAGTCTGGGGCGGAGCCATTATCGCCAGCAGTAACCTGAAAAACGAAACCCGGCTCGAGATCCTCGCCTACCCGCTTGATAGTGACCACTATCCGCAAACGGACAAACCCGCCTATGGACGTTTCCTGTTACTGCACCAGGGGTATTTAGAGACCATGGACTACGCCCCAGGACGGCTGATCACCGCCTCCGGTACACTCGAGGGCATTCGCAAGGGCAAACTGGATGAGAGCGAGTACACCTATCCGCTGGTACGCGACGAAAAGATTCATCTCTGGTCAAAGAACGGCAAGAGTGAAACCCGTTTTCATTTTGGGATTGGGGTGATGTTTCATAATTGAATAGTCAATGAGCAAACAAGAAAGGGGGGAGTTAGCCCCCCTTCTCTTTAAACGTTAAGGTTGCGTCAGAAATAATAATTCACAGCTACGCGAGAGATTGGAAAAGAAACATTCGTCTGTTTTGAAAAACTGTCCTCGCTATGTGTGACACGCACCCCAACAGAACCCTCAATAGTGAAAGACTCCGACAAATTCTTTTCCAAACCATATGTCACCATCAAACCAGTATATACAGGATCTCCTCCGAGATTACTGATATTACCGCTTTGAGTACTTGAAGGATGAGCATACATCACAGAACCATCAATGAAATCTCTCAGTTCATCGGCACCCAAATACTTTCGATAACCTGCCTCAACACTCAAATAAGAATCCTTGGAAGAAGCAATCTCTGAACTCCAGTCACTCCCTGAATAATAGATACCGAAAAGTAAAGCACTGTCATCCGACAAATTTCTTCTCAGTAATAAACCGTTGCTACCAACACTTGCTGCCCACACTTTAACGCCACTTTCTTCTGCCTGAACCGGCACAGCAAGTGTAAAAACCAGTATCAATAGCCAATAACTACATACCTTCATGGTGCATTTCCTGTTTATTGTTATTTAGAAAAATCAGTTTTTACTTCAACCAGATATCCGGAATAAAGATTTTCTGGTTTATGACACAAAAAAACCGGAACCCTTTACAGGTGTTCCGGCTTTACATCTCGTTCATCCCTGCGAGGTTTTACATCCTTAATTCTGTGAAATTTTCTATTCAGGCTGGCGAATCACCCCGGTGACGATGCCGAGGATCTGCACCTCTTCGTTCTTCAGGTAGATCGGCTCCATTTCAGGATTGGCCGGTTGCAGACGGATGCCATCGCGTTCGACGTAGAATTTTTTCAGGGTGACCTGTTCGCCGTTGATCATCGCCACCACCGACTGGCCATTCTCGGCGCTCTCACGCTTCTCGATAATAACGATATCGCCATCCTGAATGTTGTCGTCGATCATGGAGTGGCCACGTACCTTCAGTGCATAGGAGTTGCGACGCACCATATTGGCAGGAACTGAGACTCGTTCGTTATCCTCGCTGAGGTCGACCGGCTGGCCCGCGCTGATCCAGCCCAGCAACGGGATCTCGGTCATCGCCGCCGGAGCCAGTTCAACTTCTTCGGTACCGGGAATATGGATGGGGCGGTCTTTCTTCGGGATCAGGTAGCTTACGGCTGACATCACAGAATCCTCTTTATCATTTCCGCTTAACTTACTATTACATAAGAAATAAATCAAACTTGTGTCATATGCCGCACTACCTAACCATTTCGGAGCGTGCAATAATCCGCCCCCATGGAACGTTCACGCTTTCTCATCATTCTTGGCCTGATCGCCGTCGTTGCGCTTGGCGTTGTTAGCTACACCCAGCTAAACCGGGAAACGCCGATGGCGCCGCCGCCAGAGGCCCTGGCTGAGGTCCTGCTGCCAGAGTATCGCGCGGTGACCCCGTTCAACCTCACCGATGGTGACGGTCAGGCATTCAATCGGTCACGCTTCGAAGGCAAGTGGAGTTTCCTCTTCTTCGGCTACACCCATTGCCCCGATATCTGTCCCACCAGCCTGGCGATGCTGCGCATGGTGGCGAAGAATCTGCAGCAGACCCCGGCCTATTATCAGGACAGCCAGTTCGCCTTTATCTCTGTCGACCCGAAGCGCGACAAACCCCAACAACTGAAGTCGTTCGTCTCCTATTTCCACCCCGATTTTCTCACCGCGACCGGTGAGAAGAGCGAGATCGATAATCTGGCCAGGCAGCTTGGCGCGATCTACATGTTCGAGGGTGACACCAACAGTGATGACTACATCGTCAATCACAGTGCCACGGTGGTACTGCTTGACCCCGAAGGTCGCTGGGTGGCACGCTTTAACCCTCCGCATAAAGCAGCAGAGATCGCAGAGCAGTTTCGCCGCATCCGCGACTATTTCCAACAGCAATAATCAGCGCAGGACCACTCCATGCCGCAACAAAACGATGGCGCCAGGGATCTCGACTATCTCAAGGCGATCCCCCAATACCTGATGCCCGGGCACCTGGTCTCACGGCTGATACACGCCTTCACCCGCATCCGTCATCCCGGGATCAAGAACCGCTTCACCGCGTGGTTCGTTAAACAGTTCAAGGTCAACATGGATGAGGCAGCGGAAAGCGATCCGCTCGCCTACGAACACTTCAACGCCTTCTTCACCCGTGAATTGAAAAAGGGGGCACGCCCCATTGTCAGCGGTGCGGATCAATTGGCCTGCCCGGTGGACGGCACCGTGAGTCAGGCGGGCGAGATCGTTGATGGCCGGATCTTTCAGGCCAAGGGACACGACTATTCGCTGCAACAGCTGCTCGGCGGCTCGGCCAAACGCGCCGCCCCCTTCATGGGCGGCAGCTTTGTCACCATCTACCTCTCACCGCGTGACTACCACCGTATCCATATGCCCATCGATGGCCGTTTGCAGGAGATGGTTCACGTACCGGGAAGGTTGTTCAGCGTCAGTCCCGCCACCACCCGGGTAATCCCGGGTCTGTTTGCGCGCAACGAACGCGTGGTCTCCATTTTTGACACCGCGGCAGGTCCCATGGCCATGGTCAAGGTCGGCGCGGTCAATGTGGGCAGTATCGAAACGGTATGGGCCGGTGAGGTCACTCCTCCGGCGGGACGGGTGGTGCGCGCACGCCGCTACGAAGGGGATGATGCGATCACTCTGAAAAAAGGCGAAGAGATGGGCCGTTTCAATATGGGCTCGACGGTTATTGTCCTGTTCGGCCCTGAAGCTATCGACTGGGCAGGCAATATCCAACCCAGGGTAACGGTTAGACTCGGGCAGGCCCTGGCAACACGCAAATAACCCGCTGTCAGTTGCGGTCGATGGTAAAGGCCATCACCTGATCGAGACTCTCGGCACCGACCGCCAGCATCACCAGTCGATCGATACCGAGAGCCACCCCTGCACAGGGCGGCAGACCTGCCTCCAACGCTGCCAGTAACTGCTCATCCATGGGAACCTCTTCCAGTCCCTGTGCCCTCCTTGTTTCAAGCTCCGCTTCAAAGCGATGTCGCTGCTCCCCCACGTCGGCCAGTTCATGAAAGCCGTTGGCTAACTCCACCCCGTGGTAGTAGAGCTCAAAACGTTCGGCCACCCGCGGGTCCTCGGGATTGAACCGTGCCAGTGCTGCCTGTGAGGCGGGATAATCATAGAGAAAACAGAGCCGCTCTCTGCCCAACTCCGCTTCAATCCGATGGCTGAGTAACAACTCCAGCAGCAGGTCCCGGTTACTCTCATCTTCAAAGCCGCTCAGACCGCAGGCGGAGGCAGCCTGACGTAATTCATCCACGGTAGCCTCCAGGGGATCGAGCTGCAGGTGACGCTGGAATGCCTCGCTATAGCTCAGGCGTTCCGCTGCCCCGTGAAGGCCGAGCAGCGGTCCGACCAGCTCCTCCACCTCATCCATCAGCGCATGGTGATCGAAGCCAGGACGATACCACTCCAGCATGGTGAACTCGGGGTTATGACGACGACCCGCCTCACCCTGCCGGAACACCCGGCAGATCTGGTAAATCGCCCCACACCCTGCAGCCAGCAACCGCTTCATCGGAAATTCGGGGGAGGTGTGCAGATAGAGCGGCAGGCCATCAGCGTAGCCGGGACCGTGATAGCGGGTGGAGAAACTGTGCAGATGGGGATCGGTGATCGCGGCACTGGAGAGGATCGGTGTCTCCACCTCCAATACTTCACGCTCGGCAAAAAAGGCCCGTACCCTCTGCAGGATACGGGCCCTCTGTTGCAGATTCGACAGCGTGGCGACAGGCCGCCAATCGTTGCTCAAATCCTAATCCCTTGAACGGGAAATGTACTCACCAGAACGGGTATCCACTTTAAGCTGATCGCCCACATCGATGAACAGCGGTACCTGAACCACCGCACCGGTATCGCACTTGGCAGGCTTGGTGCCGCCGGTGGCGGTGTCACCACGCACACCGGGATCGGTTTCAACCACAGTGAGGATCACGTGGTTAGGCGGGGTGATGCTGATCGGCACGCCATTCCACAGGGTAACCACGCACATATCCTGTTCCTTGAGCCACTTGCCCTCTTCGCCAATGGCAGACTCATCGGCAGCGATCTGCTCAAAGCTCTCCGGGTGCATGAAGTGCCAGGCTTCGCCGTCGTTGTAGAGATACTGCATGTCGGTGTCCATGACATCGGCAGCCTCTACACTTTCGCCCGATTTGAAGGTACGCTCGATCGTACGACCGGTTTTCAGGTTACGCACCTTCACCCGGTTGAATGCCTGCCCCTTACCCGGCTTGACGAACTCATTCTCGACGATGTTGTAGGGATCGCCATCGAGCATAATCTTGAGTCCGCGCTTGAATTCGTTGGTGCTGTAACTGGCCATAACTGTTCCTGTTGAAGGATTGATTGCAAAAAAGACCGCCTATGATACCGCGAACTGCCGATTGGAAAAACGCCCTGAGCAACGCCGTACGTGATCCGGCCGAATTGCTGGCCCTGCTTGAACTCCCCAGTAGCCTCCTACCTGCTGCCAGGGCGGCCGCTGCCCAGTTTC
>JBNKBG010000100.1:302-6110 GCA_050287105.1 Thiohalomonadaceae bacterium | reverse complement strand
TTACCTGCCTTGAGCAGATCTTCAGCGGTCTCAATTCCAATACCCTGAAGGTATTCTGCGGTTTTAGGACCGATTCCGGCCACTTTGCTTACTGGTGTAGTCATGAGTTCAACCTGTTAATTCGTAAAAACGTCATTGTGGACGATAGCCCGGGCTGAGCATCGCGACGGCTATATGTAACAAATTAATGCCACCGCATCAATTTCAGCAGAAAATGCGATGCCCATCTATTACTGTTTTCACCATAGTTATGTAGAGTGATCGACAAATCGGCCATTCTGGTCTAGTCAAAGGTTCCACCAGCATGGAAAACGATCTGGAAACCGAAAACAAGCAGCTACGTCGCCAGCTAAAGGCCTTCGTCGCCCAGGCACGGGAGAATGAGACCAAGCTCCAGCGCTTCAAGGAGTACGAACTGGCGCTGATCAGTGCCACCTCCATTGCCGAGCTGCTTCATCTGGTACTTAAAGTCTACGCCGAAACCTTTCATCTCGACTGCATCAGCCTGATCCTGCTCGACCCGGAATATGAACTGGTCAGGATGCTGGAGTCCGGCGGTACCATGCTGGAGGAGTTACCCAACCTACTGGTAGAGACCGAAGCGTCGGTATTGCATGCCTATTTCCCGACCAACCTGCTGCCCCGGGTTGGCCCCGACAATGGCAGCGAGGGGGAGTTTCACCTCTTTCCACCCCAGCCGCAAGCGGTACGCTCCCACGCCTGTCTCCCCATGCTGCGTGGTGGACAACTGGTTGGCATTCTCAACCTCGGCAGCTACGACCCACAACGGTTTGTTCCAGGCAGCGGTACCGAGTTTCTGGAACGGCTGGCCGCCATCGTCGCCATCTGTCTCGACAACTGCGCCAACCACCAACGCGTCAAACAACTCGGCCTCACCGACCCCCTGACCCAGGTCAATAACCGCCGCTACTTCGATCAACGTCTCGGTGAAGAGGCAACCAGGGTACAGCGTCATCAGCAACCACTCAGTTGCATGTTCCTCGACGTGGATTTCTTCAAGCGAATTAACGATACCCAGGGACACCAGGCTGGTGACCAGGTACTGCAGCAGGTGGCCAGATTGATCGGGCAACAACTCCGCCACAGTGACGTTCTCAGTCGCTATGGGGGTGAAGAGTTCGTGGTTCTGCTACCGAACACACCGCTTGAAGTCAGCAAGGAGATCGCCGAACGTATCCGCATGGGGGTTGAGAGACACCCCTTCGACGTCGAAAGTGGTGCGCCGCTCAGCCTGACGATCTCCATCGGCCTTGCCTGTCTGGAGCATATCCCGATGGAGATTGAGGCCGATGGCTACGCCCAGAGCCTGGTTGCCTGTGCCGACCAGGCGGTATATCAGGCCAAGGAGGGGGGGAGAAATCAGGTTTGCGGTACCCCTTTCAAGGCACCGTCCGTAGCTAATGCCCTCAGTGCTGCCGCAGACTGAATAGCCCTGCCACGGCGCCGGGGATCAGTTCGACCCACTGCTGGTACTCCTCCTCGCTCATCTCCTCACCCTCTTCATCCAGCAACAGAGCGAGCTGGGCGATGGGGATAATAAGATCCTGAACCTCATCGGGCTGTCCTTCCCAGGCCTCCCACTGCTGCTCCATGCCGAGCATGAAGCCAAAGCACCACCCTTCGTAACTCTCGATGATCACCCCATCCTCCTCACTTTCAATCACCAGCGGTTCAAACGGCTCTCGTTGGGTGAGGCTGTCGACAATATCCAGCGGCAGGCGCTGCAATAGCTCACTCATCTGCGCGCGCTCTGCTTCATCGGCAAAGCGGGGTTGTCCCCAAATCTCCTCCTGCCAACCCGATGCGAGCTCTCCATCCTCGGAGGAGAGGCACAGCGCTGTCAGGTAGCCATGGGCCTCATCCACCCCAAGGGTATCTTCATCACAGGCGGATGAATTCAGAAAGACATCCAGTTCGGCGAGTTCGTCCTCGGAGAGTACGTTGAGGGCTACAGTGGACATGGTAATTACCTGTGTGGGCGAAAAGCGCAACCATATCATGCGCCGACGGCTTTCCCTATTACTCGCTACACGAGATGTACCCAATTCGGCTATTTCGCGTCTTTTATCCGGGACTTAGGTCCATTTTGCCGATACAATTAAATATAAGGATTTAACAATTCTGTTACACTTTTTAACGTAAAATCGCCAGCCATATTATGGCGTTATGACTCTCAGTACTTTCAGGTGTTTACATCTCGGCATCAAACGGTCCTTTTATTCGTACTTCGACCCGAACGAGCGAGATGAAAGGAAACGAAGCAAATGGTTAATCTTGAAGGACTATCGGCCAAAGAACTGTACGAACTGGCCAAGAAGAAAGAGCAGGAAGAGGCCCTGCAAGAGCAACTGCTCGGGCGGATCAACGAGATCAAGACCACTCGCGAACAGGTCAAGATCACCTACAAAGAAGTCCTCAAGGATATCGACGACAAACTCGACGAACTGGGTAAACAGCGCCAGGCGGTCGTTGCCGACCACAAACAGGAGTTGGAGCAACTCAACCAGGAACTGGAGCAACTCATCCAGGAGGTGGAAGAGAGCCAGGTAGCACTGGCCGAAGCCTCCTCAGCGGAAAAGGAAGCGGCACTCAGAGAAGAACAGGATGCGGCGGCTAAAGCCGCCGAGGCTGAGAAGGCTGCTGAAGCTGCAAAGGCCGCTGAAGCCGCAGAAGCTGAGAAGGCTGCTGCCATAGCTGCGGAGAAACCCAGGGAATCACCGCCTGAGACCACCACGAAAAAGCCTGGTCAGGGCGTGATGAGCATGGAAGAGGAGTTGGACCTGTTAATGGAACACATGATCACTTTCATGAAAGGCCGCTCCTACATCAGTGAGAGCCTGTTGAGAGAGAAACTACAGGTCGCAAAATTCAAACCCGCCACCAACCTCAACAAGCTGCTTGATGCACTGGTCAAAGAGGCCCGCCTCGTCCGGCGCAACGGAAATAACTTCGTCCTGGGCAGAATCAAAAACAAGTAGTTGCCAGATCGATCTGTTTGAGAGACAGGAACCGACCTAAAAAGGGACCGGGGCCGAGAAACTCATGGGGATACCCGTAGTCGGGTGACAAAACTCCAGTTGCGTCGCGTGCAACAACAGACGTGACGCCATCCCGAATGCGTCATCATGGGCATAGAGGCCATCACCCAGAATGGGATGCCCCAGTGCCTGCATATGCACTCGCAACTGGTGGGAACGCCCGGTTACCGGTACCAGCTCAACCCGACTACTTCCCTTATTTTCCTGTTGCAGGCGCCAATGGGTCTGAGATGGTTTGCCCTGCTGCATATCGACTATCTGTCGTGGCCGGTTTGGCCAGTCACAACGTAGTGGCAAGTTCACCTCCCCCTGTCGCTGCTCAGGAACACCGTAGATCACCGCGGTATAGCGTTTAGCGACCTCCCGTTCACGAAACTGACGACTCAGTTCGCTATGTGCCTCTTTGCTCTTGGCTAGTAGCATCAACCCCGAGGTTTCCCAGTCGAGCCGATGCACTTCACGGATTCCCGGATAATCCGCACTCAGGCGGGTAACCACACTATCCTGCTTCTCCTCACCGCGGCCCGGCACACTAAGCAACAAGGTGGGCTTGTCGACCAGGATGATGGCCTCATCGGCAAAGAGTATTGGTAAAGACATGGGTGAGATAGGTGACCTGAATCGAGTAATGCTGGCTACTTTCGCGCCAATACCAGCACCCCGGCAACCAACGCCACTACACCGACAACCAGGTCATCGTAGCGAAAACTGAGATTAAACAGCCCGATAAGACCCTGTAGTACCAGCCAGACACCAAGAAAAATATTGCCAAGTTTCATGTTTCGATTCCCCTGTGCGAGTTGATGGAGGGGTAATCCTACCCCAACGGTGGTGATACACGAAAGGTGGCTGTTGGGGAATGGCTTGTCGCTACAGGATGGAAGCTATTCGCTAACCTTGAACAGTTGCCCCTCGATCAGCGCGAGGATTTCATCATCGCTGAAGGGCTTGGGAATAAAGCCGTTGGCCTTGATCTTGATGCTCCAGAACTCCTCGGTGGGCTGGGCATTACCACTCATTATTATTACAGGAGTCGCTGCGATCGCCGGGTCAAGGTCCTTACGGATCTCACGGGTGGCCTGGAAACCATTCATTCCCGGCATCACCACATCCATCAGGATAAGAGCCGGTCTGTGTTTACGGGTGATATCCAGCGCCTGATCGCCATCGTAAGCCGAGAGCGTTGCGTAGCCGTATTGGGTAAGCATACGACTCAATACAATTTGAATGGTCTTGGAATCATCGACCACCAGAATGGTGGTGCCAGGATTGGGGCGAATGCGCTCTTCGACGACAGTCTGAGGCGGTTCAACCTCATTATTGCTGGAGGGTATCTCTTCCCTGGCCCGCACCGGGTTACGCTGGAAAAACCGACTGATATCGAAACTCTTCATTCACTACCATCCTCACCTGTCAGAACAGAATATGCCAAATGCTGGCGATGCCCCGAATCACTGGCCGCGGCCATTTTTGGTGCAGTATACCGCACTATACCCGCACGATTTATAACACATTCTCCAATATCAGACGCTCTCCACAAAGCCCTGAGGAAGCCCTGCTTCTCACATCTGAGACGCCAGAATGACCAATTTAGCTTCAAATTACCTTAAGAGGAGGCCTTTTTCGCCCCTCAGGACAGATATTCCGCACAAATAACTCAACTAGCCCTATTCGGCAGCCGGTCATTTCCTGTAAGATGTGCGCCTCGCGAAATAGCCCGTGTGGTCTGTCCTTCCATTTAAGAGGGATACAGTGGGTTGGTCGCCAAAGAATTCCTTTTACCACTTTGTAACCAGAGTACCGTTATGACTGACCTGACACATTACCGAAATATCGGCATCTTCGCTCACGTGGATGCGGGCAAAACCACCACCACTGAGCGTATTCTTAAACTGACCGGCAAGGTGCATAAGACCGGTGAGGTACACGACGGTGAAGCAACCACCGACTTCATGGACCAGGAGCGCGAGCGCGGCATTACCATCCAGTCCGCTGCCACTTCCTGTTTCTGGAAGGATCACCGCTTCAATATCATCGACACCCCCGGACACGTGGACTTCACCATCGAGGTGTACCGTTCCCTGAAGGTACTCGACGGCGGTGTTGGCGTATTCTGTGGTTCCGGCGGCGTTGAACCCCAGTCCGAAACCAACTGGCGCTATGCCAACGAATCCGAAGTTGCCCGTGTCATCTTCGTCAATAAACTCGACCGTATGGGTGCCGACTTCTACCGCGTGGTCAAGCAGGTGGAAGACGTACTGGCTGCCCGTCCACTGGTAATGACCCTGCCTATCGGTATCGAAGAGAACTTCAAGGGTGTCGTCGATGTACTGACCCAGAAAGCCTACATTTGGGATGACTCCGGACAACCCGAGAACTACGAAATCACCGACATCCCTGCCGATCTGGTAGAGAAGGCCGCCGAGTACCGTGAGGCCATGATCGAAACTGCCGTTGAGCAGGATGACGACCTGATGGAGAAATACCTGGAAGGCGAAGAGCCCTCCATCGAAGACATCAAGCGCTGTATCCGTAAGGGCACCATCGCGCTGGACTTCTTCCCCACCTACTGCGGTTCCGCGTTCAAGAACAAGGGTATTCAGCTGGTGCTCGACGCTGTGGTTGATTACCTACCCAGCCCGACCGAAGTTGACCCACAACCGGAAGTGGACCTGGAAGGCAACGAAACCGGTAACTTCGCTATCGTTGATCCAAATAAACCGCTGCGCGCCCTGGCGTTCAAGATCAT
>JBNKBG010000100.1:0-292 GCA_050287105.1 Thiohalomonadaceae bacterium | reverse complement strand
ATCTACTCTGGCAAGATCGCCAAGGGTGACACCGTGCTCAATACCTTCACCTGCAAAACCGAGCGTATCGGCCGTATCGTGGAGATGCACGCCAACGACCGTATCGAACTGGACAGCGCCCAGGCAGGTGATATCGTCGCCTTCATCGGTCTGAAGAACACCCAGACCGGTCACACCCTGTGCGACGTGAAGAACCCGGCCACCCTTGAGCCGATGGTCTTCCCGGAACCGGTAATCTCCATCGCCGTTGCGCCCAAGGACAAGGGTGGTGCCGAGAAGCTGGGTATCGCCA
>JBNKBG010000099.1:0-6431 GCA_050287105.1 Thiohalomonadaceae bacterium | reverse complement strand
TATTGCATGAGACGATACGGAAACATGGTGAGGGCTGGTGATTTCGTGGGGATCACTCAGGGTCAGAGCCCTTTAATACTGGGTTTTATCTTCTATAGATTGCCAGAGCTGAAACACTTCCATCGCCTCATCCCGCAAGCACTGACGCATCGGCATTTGCCGATCTATTTTCTCCTGCTTTAATTCGCTATGAATCAACACATCATCAAAACCAACCTTAGCGGCATCCGCCGCATCAGCGGCGTAGACAATCTCATCCAGATGTGCCCAGTAACACGCTGCCAGACACATAGGGCAAGGCTCACAATTGACATAGAGTTTGCAGCCTTTCAGCGAAAAGGTACCGAGATGCTGGCAGGCATCACGGATTGCCTGCACTTCAGCATGGGCAGTAGGATCGTTGTCCAGAGTGACGCGGTTGTGGCCACGACCGACGATCTCACCGTCTTTCACGATCACGGCACCAAAAGGGCCACCACCGCTGCGCACCGATGCTTCTGCCAGATGGATCGCCTGGCGCAGAAAATCCTCGTCTTTCATCATTCTCTCCCTGGACAACGTCGGCCCAACGGACAACCTTTGCAACATGGGCGTTTCAAACAAAATGCTTTGGCATGGATGACAATCAACGCATGCAGTTCATTGAACAGTTTAGTCGCTCGTTTGCCACGACCAAAATACTCTTCCACCAACTGACGCAGCTGTTCATAGCCCTCTTTGCCATCAATCAGACCTAAACGCGAGAAAAGTCGACGGGTGTAGGCATCGACAACGAAGACCGGGCGCTCGAAGGCGTAGAGCAGCATGTCGTCGGCAGTCTCTGCACCGACACCGTTCACGGAGAGCAATGTATGGCGCAGGGCGTTGGTGTCACGCGCCTGCAGTGCGTCATAACCGCCCTGCTCCACGTACCAGCGACAGAAGTTCTGCAGCCGCTTTGCCTTGATGTTGAAGTAACCGGAGGGGCGCAACCATTCGGCCAGTTGTGCCGGTTTGGCTGAGATGATGGCGTTGATAGAGAGTGCATCGGCCTCACGCAGATTGGCGATGGCCTTTTCCACATTGGTCCAGGTGGTGTTCTGGGTGAGGATGGCGCCGACCATCACCTCGAAGGGAGAGTCGGCGGGCCACCAGTGTTGCGAACCGAAGTGATCGAATAATTTTTGATAGAGCCAGTCCAGATTGGCGGACATAACTAGTGTGGCTGATTACGAGCTCGTCTGCTCTGACTGGTGCCATGGCGAGTCTTACGTGCCGGCGGCTTTTTGTTGGCGTCGGGATGTGTTTTCTTCTCGCTCAATTTTTCCAGTCCGACCGACTGCCGCAGTTGCGATACATCTTCATCGGAGAGATATTCCCAACGCCCCGGCTTGAGCCAGCGCGGCATGACGATCGGTCCGTAACGCACGCGCAGCAGGCGACTGACCTTCACCCCCTGCGATTCCCACAGACGGCGCACCTCGCGGTTGCGGCCCTCCTCCAGGATCACGTGATACCAGTGGTTAGCACCTTCACCGCCGCCGTCACGAATCGAGGTGAAGTGTGCCTCACCATCTTCCAGCTCGACCCCGGTCGTCAGCTTCTTAATCACCTCTGGTGCCACGTCACCCAGTATGCGCACCGCGTATTCACGCTCAACGGTGTGTGAGGGATGCATCAGGCGGTTGGCCAGTTCACCATCGTTGGTGAAGAGCAACAGGCCGGAGGTATTGAGGTCAAGTCGGCCGACGACGATCCAGCGACCGTTAGCGATATGCGGCAGATTTTCGAAAACCGTAACGCGATCTTCGTCGTCGCTACGACTGGTCACCTCACCCACCGGTTTGTGATACATCAGTACACGAGTGCGGCGACTCTGCAGACGGATCTTGCTCACCACCTTACCGTCGATGCGGATCACGTCGCCTTCCACGACTCGTTCGCCCAACTGCACGATGCTGCCATTGACCGAGATACGGCCAGCAGTGATCCAGCCCTCGATCTCGCGGCGCGAACCGTACCCGGCACGGGCCAGTACTTTTTGCAGTTTTTCGCTCATTTATGTTCCATAAAATAATTATTCACCGCAAAGGCGCAAAGGGCGCAGAGAAACCACATGACTTTCTGCGCTAGTTATCCTGACGTAACCGGAGGCCAGTGGAATCAGATGAGCCACTGGATTCCGGCCTACGCCGGAATGACGGGTATTCTTTCTTTGCGCCCTTTGCGCCTTTGCGGTGAGAACTCTTTAGTACTCAAACGGCTCGAAGTCGGCACCCACGGCGGTAAGCCGCGGTGTTTGCTCATCGTTCTGTGCCTTCCGCTCTCCCTCACCGGGGAAACGCAGATCGAGTTCGGCGTTGATCTTGTCGATGTCGCGCAGCTCTGCCAGGGTCGGCAGTTCATCCAGGCTCTTCAGATTAAAGTAGTCGAGGAATTCGCGGGTCGAGGCGTACATTGCCGGTTTGCCAGGGACATCGCGGTGACCGACGATGCGTACCCAGCCACGCTCCAGCAGGGTTTTCATGATGCTGGAGCTGACCGCAACACCACGAATGTCTTCGATGTCGGCGCGGGTGATCGGTTGACGATAGGCAACCAGCGCCAGAGTCTCCAGCAGGGCGCGGGAGTAGCGCGGTGTGCGCTCTTCCCACAGGCGCGAGACCCAGTGGGAAACCTCTTTGCGTGCCTGGAAGCGGTACCCCTTGCTCACCTCTTTCAGTTCGATACCACGTCCTTCGCACTCCTGTTGCAGGGTGTTGAGCACCTCCAGCACTTCACTCTTCTCCGGACGTTCCTCTTCATCGAACAACTGCAACAGGCGATCCATGTTGAGCGGCTCGCCCGAGGCAAAAAGCGCCGCCTCAATAATATTTTTCAGATTCTGTGTATCGGAAAAAGCCATCACTCTAATCCTTACTCGGTTTCACTACCGACCGCTTTAACATGAATAACGCCGAATACTTCGGTTTGAATCAACTCAATCATCGACTGCTTGAGCAGCTCCAGTACCGCCATCAGACTAACCACCACACCACGCCTTCCCTCTTCCACCGTGAACAGCGCGGTGAATTCGATAAAGCTGTCGGGTTTGATCTTCTCCAGAATCTGCGACATCCGCTCGCGAATGGAGAGCGGCTCACGTGATATCTGGTGGTGGGCAAACATCTCGGCCCGTCGTACCACATCGGTGAGCGCCAGCAACAGTTCGCGCAACTCCACCTGGGGCAGTGGCCGCTCGCTCTTTTTGTCCGGGGTGGCGATGGAGGCGGTAAAGGTGTCACGCCCTTCACGCGGCAGCTCGTCGATCTCTTCGGCAGCCTGTTTGTAACGCTCATACTCCTGCAGGCGACGGATCAACTCGGCCCGCGGGTCGTTCTCATCCGCATCTTCCTCAACCGGACGCGGCAGCAGCATACGCGATTTAATCTCCGCCAGCATCGCCGCCATCACCAGATACTCTCCGGCCAGTTCCAGTTGCAGGTCCTTCATAATCTCTACATACGCCATGTACTGGCGGGTGATCTCGGCGATGGGGATATTGAGGATATCCAGGTTCTGCCGCTTGATCAGATAGAGCAGCAGGTCCAGCGGACCCTCGAAGGCCTCCAGGAACACCTCCAGCGCCTGCGGCGGGATGTAGAGATCCTTCGGCAGCTCGGTCATCGGCTCGCCCAGCACCACGGCGAAGGGCATCTCTTCCTGCTGCTGCGTGACCGGGTGTTCGATAATTTCGCTCATTGGGTTCCTGTTGCGCTCAACTGTAGGCAAGGCCGATAGCGGCACGTACTTCCTTGAGGGTTTCACGGGCCGCATCGCGGGCCTCTTCGGTGCCCTCGGTAATGATATTACGAACCAGCTGCGGCTGCGCGATAAACTCGTTGGCCCGCTCGTGGATCGGTGCCAGTTCAGCCTGCACCGCCTCAATTACCGGCTGTTTGCAGTCGAGGCAGCCAATACCGGCGCTACGGCATCCTTCCTGTACCCAGGAGCGGACCTCTTCACTGGTATAGACCTGATGCAGTTGCCACACCGGACACTTCTCCGGCTCGCCCGGGTCGGTGAGACGCACCCGCGCAGGGTCGGTGGGCATGGTACGCAGTTTCTTCTCTACCTCCTGCGGCTCTTCGCGCAGGGCGATGGTGTTACCGTAGGATTTGGACATCTTCTGCCCGTCCAGGCCCGGCATCTTCGAGGCAGGGGTCAGCAGCGCCTGCGGCTCTGGCAGGATGATCTTGCCGCCCCCTTCCAGGTAACCGAACAGCCGCTCGCGGTCACCCAGGGTGATATTGGCCTGGCTCTCCAGTAGCGCCCGTGCCGTCTCCAGCGCCTCGTGGTCGCCCTGCTCCTGATAGGCCTTGCGCAGGTTGGCGTAGAGCTTGGCGTTCTTCTTGCCCATCTTCTTGATCGCCGCCTCGGCCTTCTCTTCGAAACCCGGCTCGCGGCCATAGAGATGGTTAAAGCGACGCGCTACCTCACGGGTCAGCTCCACATGGACCACCTGATCCTCGCCCACCGGTACCTGGGTGGCGCGGTACATCAGGATATCGGCGCTCTGCAGCAGCGGATAACCAAGGAAACCGTAGGTGGCCAGGTCTTTCTCTTTCAGCTTCTCCTGCTGATCCTTGTAGGTCGGCACCCGCTCCAACCAGCCCAGCGGGGTCATCATGGAGAGTAGCAGGTGCAACTCCGCATGCTCCGGCACCTGGGACTGGATAAAGAGCCGCGCCGAACCCGGATTAACCCCGGCCGCCAGCCAGTCGATCACCATCTCCCAGACGTTGCTGGCGATGATGCTGCTGTTGTCGTATTCCGTGGTCAGGGCGTGCCAGTCGGCGACAAAGAAGAAACACTCGTATTCGTGTTGCAGCTTAAGCCAGTTCTTCAGCACACCATGGTAGTGACCAAGGTGCAGTTTGCCGGTGGGGCGCATGCCGGAGAGCACGCGCTGGTTTTGTGCGGGCAGGTTCAATTCTTATCCCTTCGATTAATATGTAAATCCAATGAAAAAAGCCAGATTCGTATAGATAGTGTCGATCAACGGTAAAAAGGCATAGCGCCATACACCAGTGGCAATAAGCGCCAGTACTATCAGCAAGCCATATGGTTCTAGCTTACTGAAGTACCAATCCCAACGCCCAGGAAGCAAGCCACTCACAACACGGCCACCATCAAGAGGAGGAATTGGTAGCAAATTCAATACCATAAGTGCAACATTTACAAACCCACCAATTGCACATGAATACAGTACAAAATTGATCCACTCCATGCTCGCATTGGCTATCTTAAGGCTAATACTGCCAATTACGACCCACCCAACGGCCATGAGCAAATTTGCACCAGGTCCTGCAAGTGCCACCCAAATCATATCGCGTTTTGGATTACGTAGATTTGCAGCTGTAATGGGTACCGGCTTTGCGTAGCCAATGGCGAAACCCAGTGTCAGGATAAGCAATATTGGCAGCACTACTGTGCCAATGGGATCAATATGTTTCAGGGGGTTCAGCGTCAGTCGACCCAGCATTTTTGCTGTCGGATCACCAAAGCGCAAGGCAACCCAGCCATGAGCAACCTCATGTACCGTTATGGCAAAAAGCACCGGTAATATCGAAACAACCACCAACTGAACCGAAGTCAATTCATACATCCCCGAAGTATACCTGTATCGTCCCGGCCTCTCACGCCTCAAACGGCGACGGATCGCCGAGACCACGACGCACCACCTCTGGCACATCGCCGGTGAGGTCGATCACGGTGGTGGTCTCAAAGCTGCCGTAGCCACCGTCGATGATCAGGTCTACGGCATGCTCCAGGCTCTGCCTGATCTCGTAGGGATCCGATTCCGGAATGGTCTCCCCCGGCAGGATCAGGGTGGTACTCATCAATGGCTCGCCCAGTCCTTCCAGTAGCGCCTGCACAATCGCGTTATCCGGCACGCGTATGCCGATGGTCTTGCGGCGGCTCTGCAGGCGTCGCGGCACCTCACGGGTAGCCTCAAGGATAAAGGTGTAGGCACCGGGGGTTGAGGACTTGAGCAGGCGGTAGATCGTGTTGTCCACCTTGGCATAGGTGCTGATCTCGGAGAGATCGCGACAGACCAGGGTGAAGTTATGCCGGTCATCGATGCGGCGGATGGTTCGAATCCGATCCAGTGCCTGCTTGTTTTCGATCTGGCAGCCGAGGGCGTAACCGGAATCGGTGGGATAGACGATGACCGCTCCCTGACGCAGCAAATCGACCACCTGGTCGATCAGGCGCTTTTGCGGATTATCCGGATGAATCTGGAAAAATTGGCTCATGGTGTGAGGGCTATCTGTTCAGAAGTCATTAGCAGGCGGCGCATTGCGGCGTTGCGGCAGCGGTCCAGGTACTCCAGATGGCGTTGCAGCCATCGGGCAGTTTTTCCAGACGGCCCAGCTCCACCCAGGGATTCTCCGGGCCGTGATAGTCCG
>JBNKBG010000098.1:0-6713 GCA_050287105.1 Thiohalomonadaceae bacterium | reverse complement strand
TAAGGCTGCGGTATCGAGACAGCGTGAATTTCTCGCTGACGCGGCGGCAGTGCAGTTTACCCGTAATCCGGCTGGACTGGCCGGAGCCCTGAAACGTATCGGTGGTTTTAGCGAGAATCGGATAATGCATCCCAATGCGGAGCAGGCCAGCCACATGTTTTTCGATACCGGTGTGGTGCTGCATCTCGATCTACTGGCCACTCATCCACCGTTGGAAGAGCGTATTCGTCGCCTCGAACCGATGTTTCGCGGCAAGGCACAGCAGAGTGCCGCAGAGAGTGTTGCGGCGGACAATCTCTACAGTGGTCTGTCGGCAGGAGAATCCATGGCGGTAACACCGCAAGAGGTGCGCCATAGTGTCGGTAATTACGATGCGCGACATCTCGGTTACGCACATCAGCTGTTGGCCGCAGTGCCAGCAGCGATTCTGGCGGATGTCCATGATCTGCAGCGTGCCAGTGCATTGGTCTATGCGATGTTGGCTACCTCACTACCACATCCCTCGAAACAGTTACCGCAATTGCTCCAGGGCGAAGAGCCTGCGGTGCTCGCACAGAGCGTCGCTTACGACTTGAGTGGTGTGGACAAGGCGGCACGTCTACCGCTACTCGAAATGGCCATCCCGGCGATCCGTGAAATTGATGGCAAGGATGCGGCACAGTTTCTGCGCAACTGCCGGGCGATTATCGATGCCGATGCGCGGGTGACGGTATTTGAGTTTGCGGTACTGTCACTGCTGGAACATGCACTGGGGAGTGTCACCAAAGCACCGCATCACGCCAGCCTGCAACAGATAAACAGCGATTGTGCGTTGGTCCTTTCAGTATTGGCCTATGCGGGACACGATAACGAAGAAATCACAGCAAAGGCCTTTTCTCTAGCATGGCAAGCACTTGAACAGCAGGTAGATGGTCAGCTGGTCTCGCGCCAGGCGATTTCGCTGACGCGTTTCAGCGAGGCCCTGACGCGACTCAACAGCCTGAAATATCGCTTCAAGGCAGGTCTAATCGAGGCCTGTACCTCCGCTATTTCTGCCGATGGTAAAGTGACGATCACCGAGGCTGAGTTGCTGCGTGCCATTGGCGCACGTCTTGACTGTCCGATCCCTCCGCTACTACCTGGCAGCGTTTAGTCTGTGATGAGATAACCGACGCAAAAAAGATACCGGCAGTTTCTTCCTGCCCGCAACAGGTCGTATGTATGGGGATGACACTCTGTTATTCTCGGTAGCATAAGCTATACCGGTGGGTCGCCAGGAGGTTAACGGCGTTTGTATGGTGATACGGTAGATATTATCTACTGGTAAGTAGCGAAGAGAACGGGTGCGGGGAACGGACTACACAATGCAGACGACCAAAGGTACGGTAAGAGAGTTCGATGAGGTTGTAGAGCGAAGTGCGATCGCTACGCTCTATGACAACATGGGACTCTCTGCGACAGCACTTACACTCTTTCCAATTCTCATTATGTACAGCCTTTGGCGAGAGGCCGTACATGATACGTTGTTCATATGGTTTGCTGCGACCATCATCGTAGCGCTACTGCGCTGGTGGCTATATTCCAGGCGTTATAAAGTTGCTGACTACACTACCAATGGGCGTGGATGGTTGATTGCGGCTTTTGCCCTGTCACTGGTTACAGGGGTGGTATGGGGTAGTGCAGCGCCGCTATTTTTTCATCACGCGTCCGGCAATTCGATTATTGTTATTATGATCGTTGTTGTGGGTCTGGCCGCAGGTTCAGCGGTGGCATTCAATTACTGGTTACCCCACTTCTTTGCCTTCGCTGTCCCATCGCTCAGTATTTTTGGTTTGTACTACCTGTTTCGTGGTGGCGATACGGAAATTATACTGGCGTTTCTCACTTTCGTTTATCTCCTCATGCTGGGTTCTCTGGCATACAAAATGAACCGCTCCTATCGAGACAACCTGATGTTGCGGCTAAAAAATGAGGCACTGGTAGGTGAACTCCGTCTGGAGAAAGATCTGGCTGAGGCAGCCTCCCGTTCCAAGACCCGTTTTCTGGCATCCGCCAGTCATGACCTGCGCCAACCCGTGCACTCTCTATCATTGCTGCGTGAGGCCATGGATCATGAAAAGGATGCAGCGCGACGCAAGGAACTGCTGGGTCTTATGGGCAATTCACTGGATGCGTTGGATCAATTGTTAGGGTCCTTGCTGGATATTTCCAAACTGGATGCCGGGGTGGTGGAGAACAAGAGTGAACCGATGCCGTTGAAACCCATGCTGGATGCGCTGCTGAATGAGACACGTCCACTGGCCTGGGATAAGGGACTGAAATTACGCCAACGCAGGTGCAATTATAACGTCATATCCGATCCCAATCTGTTGGGAAATATTTTGCGTAATCTGGTTACCAACGCTATTCGTTATACCGACAAAGGGGGGGTGCTGGTGGCCTGTCGTCGCCGTGGAGAGCGTTTGTGGATCCAGATCTGGGATACGGGGATCGGTATCGATGAGAGAGAGCAGGAGAATATCTTCCAGGAGTTCATCCAGCTACATAATCAGGAGAGGGATCGCAATAAAGGCCTGGGGTTGGGTTTGGCGATTTGCCGACGCATGGCCTACTTGTTGGGACATGATCTGCGTGTCTATTCAAGACCGGGGAAGGGCTCCGTATTCACGATAGATCTGCCGATTTATACGGGCAGTTGTACTACGGCGGAAAAACCGCGAACCACCTATTCTCACTGGGACCTGTACGGCAAACGGATACTGGTGCTGGATGATGACGATACAGTGCGCCAGGGGATGCTTGCCCTCCTGGACCGATGGGGTTGTGTGACGATACCCGCCGCAAATGGTGATGAGGCGTTGCAACGGGCACGTGAGGCGGAGTACCACTTCGATGTAATCGTGTCCGACTATCGCTTGCCTAATAACATAACCGGGGTGGAGGTGGTCAAGACCATCCTGGCCGAGGCGGGACTACCGATACCGGTAATATTGGTGACCGGCGATACCTCCCCTGAGCGACTCAAGGAGGCCAGGGAGAGTGGTTATCCCCTGTTGCATAAGCCGGTCAAGCCTGCCTTCCTGCGCAATGCCCTGGGTAAGGTGTTGTCGCCCCGAGAGGTTGAAGTTCCGCATTAAGTAGAAGTGTCTGAAAGACCGAGAAAAAGCAGGTGGTTCCTAATTGAGAACTATGACTGTATCAACCCCATATCATTAGCCGCTTTGACACAGGCGGTACGATTGGTCACCTTCAGGGTTTTGAAGACCTCCCTCAGATGGACCTTGACCGTTGCCTCGGAGAGACCCAGCTCATAGGCGATCATCTTGTTGGCGTAGCCCTGCGCCAGCAGGTGCAGGATCTCCAGCTGTCTTCCGGTAATTCCGGCACGGCGAGCAATGCTTGTCGTCGCCTGATCGGCACCATTCTCCAGTGTGTCGCGCCACTCTGGAGGCAAGTAGGGATCACCAGCCAATACCGTGTCGATGGCCTCCAGAAGAACGTCGCTATGACTGGCCTTGGAGACAAAGCCCATGGCGCCGTTTTCCAGTGACGAGCGGGCATCGTGAATGGATTGCGAGGCGGAGACAACCAGAAAGGGTGACATGAGGTCGCGCTGCTGTAGCAGCCGTAGCAGGGAGAATCCCCCCATACCGGGCAGATTGAGATCCAGCAGAACCAGATCCGGTTCATAGCCCTGGTCCAGCAGCGCCAGGGCGTCAGCCGCATTATTGGTCACGCGCACGGAGGACATATGGCCATGCTGATTTAAAAGCATCTTGAGCCCATCAACGAACAGGGGATGATCGTCAATGGCGAGAATATTGAGATTATCGGCCATGGTCTTATTGTTCTTATCCATTGAACACCTGCTATTTATACGGAAAACGACTCTCTGCGCCAATACGCAACACCAAGCGGCAATACCAAAGTGGTAGCCTGCCAGGGAATGTTACACCATAACCGCAGAAAAAAATCATGCCCATATGTTGTGGTTATTACTGGAGCGGTAACTTCCGGTGTTGGGATCATAAGGTGAGATGATAGCCTGAAACTATGATAATGGTTTCAGGATGATCTTTATGCGGGGGAAATGATATGGCCGGACCTACTCCCGCGGGAGTAGGTCCGGCCTTACCGGTTCGGACAATCTACAACAAGCCGGGCCTGAGAGACTGTAGAGTCCATGAGAAGCAGCGTCTACACGCGCATTGCGCCACTCGCATCATTCGGTTGCACCATACGGGTGAAGAACTCGCGGCGCGAGATCTCCTCCTGACAACGACACTCCGCCTGACGCTTCTTCATGTTTTCGTTGCGCGTTTCGATTACCGTGTTCCAGTCACGATAGACCTCTCCTGCCGAGTTGTACTGCTCCATGCGCAGGATCAGCGGTTGTACCAGGTAGTGTCCCAGTTCCGGATGGTAATTGAGGTGGGCCAGTTGCTCGTGCTCCAGCAGACAGAAGCCGACCTGTGGCCCGACCACAAGATAGGGTTCATTAATCCGGTTTTCCACCTGCCAGGCGGGGGGGACATTAATCGAAGCCTCCTCACTGCGCAGATAAATACGTGACAGCATCCATGGTGTCAGCAGCAGGAAGACGCGCCAATCGTCGATGTCGCGCAGGGCGCGGATCTCGATCGAGAGGCGGTGGTTGATCAATGGGTCGTCAGCAAAACTGCGTAGATAAATGTCGCTAAAAACGCTGGTGACCAGTGTTTTCAGCATCTCGTCCTTATGCAGTATCTGCGGTCCGGGGATCCAGTCTGAGTTGTACATAACGGTGTACCTCTACTAGGCAAGGGCCAACTGTGGTGCGTTGTGCCAGTAGAGGTTCGACAGTTGTCGCCCCATCTCCTGGTACAGGCGCAGCCCATGATGCTCGATCAGGCGGTTGGCAAAGTCGGGAAGAACGGGATAAAGATAGTTGTCCCACAGTTCGGCAAAGTCTTCGCTCTGCTTTTCTTCTTGCTGGAGTAGCCAGGCGGCACATTCAAACAGGGTGCCCAGGTAGTCGGCGGGCATTTCGTCCGCTTCCAGTCCCAGACGGTAGTAAAAGTCGCGCATCGCCTCTTCATCGGCACCGCCCATCTGACCGGAACGTAGCGCCGATAAAAATGGCGGTGCGACGGTGTGCGGATAGCCGTTGATAAACAGGGCGGTGTGTTCCCCCTGCCACTGTTGCAGGGGAATTTCATCCAGTTCACGCAACGCTCCGTCGAGCCAGGGATGCTGCGCGTTCAGGGAGTGCAGCAGCTCCAGCGAATCTGCTTCGGGTGTGCCGAGCAGCGTGGCGAAGAGTTGCAGTTGTTCAGCAGTTATCGTCATTCGTTACTCCTACCAGGGGTAAGCATAAACACCGGCGGAGAGGAAATAGTGCCGCAGCAAATATCCGCCGAATAAGACCAGCACCGCGGCAAGCATTACCGGGGCGTGGCTTCTGGAACCGCAGAGTACGCAGCGCAGTTCGAGAAAGAAGGGCACGATGAGGCCAAAACCGATAAAGCCGATCAGCCAGCCCATGTCGTTCCACAGCAGTTTCGCCGACTCCATTGCCGACTCGGAACCGGCCGACATATAGAAGAAGAAGGAGAAGAGGATCACCAGCTCTGCTGCAATTAACATCACATCGGTACGCTCATAGAAGACCCGAATCGGTCGGTCCTCTTCGCGTTTGATCACGGTGTTGAGCAATAACAGCAGGAACGCCATTGCGGTGGAGAAGGCAGAGACGGTGAACAGCAGCGGTACCCCGGGGTTGTGCCACAGCGCCACGGCGGGGAAGGATTGCAGCAGCAGGCCGGTGTAGACCGCCACGCCGATACCGTTAATGGTCGCCATCCAGCCGATACCCTTGTGGAAACGTTCACAGCAGCGTTTCGACAGTGACTTGATCAGTTTCAGTTGCAGCAGGCTGCGCACTAACGGAATCTGGTTGATGAGTGGCGATTCGACCATATAGGGCAGGGCATAAAATACCCCCCACCACATCATCCAGATGATGAACTGAGTGCCCCAGGCGATCCAGGCAGTGGGATGCTGGATCAGCACCAATGGATTGAGGATGTGGATCACCGCCATGTGATCCAGCAGATGCGAAAACAGCATCAGTGAACCGAGGCCGAGCATGGCGACGCCGGAGAAGGCGCCCCACAACACCAGATCACGATGCTTCTTCAGATACATGTCGGTGAGGAAGGTGACCACCAGGGTCGCCGCACCGAGGCCGCCGAGGTAAAGGTATACGGCGATCCACCAGGTCCAGATCTCTTGTGTGGCAAATGTCGTCGTAATATCCATCACCCTTTCCTCTTCATATCGCCGATGTAGTAGATGTTTGGTCTCGTTCCGAGGTATGGCAGCAGCGGCCTGGCTACACCGGAGGCGACCATCTGCGCCACCGGATCGCTGGGGTCGTTCAGGTCGCCGAACATCCGTGCCGAGCCAACGCAGGTTTCGACGCAGGCCGGTTTGCGTCCTTCGGCGACGCGGTGATCGCAGAAGGTGCACTTGTCCATGCTCGGACGTTTACGGCGGTAGTCGTTACCGTAGAACGACTCTCCTTCACGCACGTCATCCCATGTGACCTCGATGCGGGCATCGTAGGGACAGGCCATGGCGCAGGCGCGGCAGCCCATGCAGAGATCCTCGTCCACTTTGACGATGCCGCTCTCCAGTTGATAGGTCGCGCCGGTGGGGCAGACCGTGAGGCAGGGAGGGTTGTCGCAGTGGTT
>JBNKBG010000097.1:0-6869 GCA_050287105.1 Thiohalomonadaceae bacterium | reverse complement strand
AGGGCCGCCATGGCAAAGGACATGGCGATGCGATGGTCGCCGTGACTGTCGACACGGCCGCCGCCGATAGCCCCACCCTGAATAACGATGCCGTCCGGTGTAGGCCTGGCATCGACACCCAGGGCGATCAGGCCGTCGGCCATGACCTGGATGCGGTCGGATTCCTTAACTCGCAGCTCCTCTGCACCGGTCAGGACGGTTTTGCCCTCGGCGCAGGCGGCGGCAACGAACAGCGCCGGAAACTCGTCGATGGCCAGAGGTACCTGCTCCTCAGGGATACGGATACCTTTCAGCTTGCTGGCACGAATACGGATATCAGCCACCGGTTCGCCACCGACCTCTCCCTCGTTGGACACGGTGAGATCGGCACCCATCAGACGCAGGATGTTGATCACGCCAATACGGGTCGGGTTGATGCCCACGTGTTGCAGGGTTACATCAGAACCTTCGGCAATCGCCGCACCGACCATAAAGAAGGTGGCGGAGGAGATATCGGCGGGGACATCGATGTTGGTCGCGGTCAGCTTGCCGCCCGGCTCAACACAGGCCGTCGCGCCATTTACCTTCACCGGGTAACCGAAGCCTTTCAGCATCCGCTCAGTGTGATCACGGGTCGGCGCCGGTTCGGTCACGCAGGTGGGAGAGTCGGCATAGAGTCCTGCCAGTAGCAGACACGACTTCACCTGCGCCGAGGCCATCGGCATCGGGTAGTCGATGCCGTGCAGGGGCTGTCCACCACGGACCTTGAGTGGTGGTGTCCCTGTTTCTGTGGTTTCTACTTTCGCTCCCATCAGCGCCAGCGGTTCCGTGACCCGCTTCATCGGCCGTTTGGAGAGGGAGGCATCACCATGCATCTCCACATCGAAGGCCTGCCCCGCCATCAAACCAGAGAGCAGACGCATGGAGGTGCCGGAGTTGCCCAGGTCGAGCGGTTTTGGCGGCGGCTTCAGGCCATGCAGACCGACGCCGTGAATCACCACCTGGCCCAGTAGCGGCCCCTCGATCTGCACCCCCATATCGCGGAATGCCTGCAGGGTGGCGAGGCTGTCTTCACCTTCAAGGAAACCGCTTACCTCCGTCACCCCTTCTGCCAGGGATCCGAGCATGATGGAACGGTGGGAGATCGATTTGTCGCCGGGGACCCTGATGCTGCCGTGAAGGCATCCACCGGGTTGCACGGTATAGATAAGATTCTTGCTCATGGATGTATTAACAGTTCTTTTCGCAGTAGTCGTCGCGTGCCGCCCGGGCACGCTCAAAGGTATCCAGTAGTGCCTTGCCGTCACCCTTCTCAATGGCGCTGGCCAGAAGCTGCAAATCGCTGCTATAGCGTCGCAGCATCTTCAGCAGGGCTTCACGATTATTGAGGCAGATGTCGTGCCACATCTGTGGACTGCTGGAGGCGATACGGGTGAAGTCGCGAAAACCACCGGCAGCATAACGGAAGATGTCGTCGTGATCCTCAAGTCGCGCCAGGGTATCGACCAGGGTAAAAGCCAGCATATGGGGTAAATGGCTGGTGGCGGCCAGTACTTCGTCGTGGTGGGCGACACTCATTTCGGTAACTTCGGCACCGGTCTGTTGCCACATCTCGCGCACCAGTTGGAGTGCTTCGGGATCGCTGTCATCGTCCGGGGTGAGGATCACCCGACGTTGCTGGAACAGATCCGCCAGGGAGGCTTCCACCCCACTCTGCTCGGTTCCGGCGATCGGATGCCCCGGAATAAACCGGGGTGGCACAATGCCAAACACCTTACGCGCCGCTTCAACCACAGACGCCTTGGTACTCCCCACGTCGGTAACAATGGTCTGCGCACCAAGGTGAGGTTTCAATGCGGAAAGAATCTCTTCCACTGCCCCTACCGGTACACCAATCACGATCACATCGGCATCTTTCACCGCCGCAGCAAGATCGATCTCACCGCGGTCGATCACGCCCAGCGTTTTCGCCTTCTCCAGTTGTTCGGCGTTACGTGCCCAGCCGACGATTTCATCGCAGGCATTGGCCTTCTTTAACGCCCGCGCCAGCGAACCGCCAATCAGGCCGACGCCAACAACTGTGAGACGCCTGATCATCATCGTTAGAGATCGCGACCGATGGCCTGGGCAACAGCCCGCAGTTGCGGCATCAACGCCATCAGTTCGGCGGCATCGAGGGCCTGATCTGCGTCGCACCATGCCTCACAGGGAGTGGGATGCATCTCCACCAGCAGACCATCGGCACCGGCAGCCACCGCCGCCAATGAGAGCGATGCCACCAGCGATGCCTTACCACCGGCGTGGCTCGGATCGACGATCACCGGCAGGTGTGTCTCTTTTTTCAGCACCGGAATGGCGGTGACGTCGAGCATGTTGCGGTACATGGTCTCGAAGGTGCGCACGCCGCGTTCGCAGAAGATGATGTTGTGGTTACCGCCTGCGGCGATGTATTCCGCCGACATCAACCACTCTTTGATTGTGGCGGACATGCCACGCTTGAGGATGACCGGCTTGTGAATACGGCCAACCTCTTTCAGCAGATCAAAGTTCTGCATATTGCGGGTGCCGATCTGAATAACATCCACGTCGTGTTCCATGAAGGCATCTATCGCACGCACGTCCATCAGTTCGGTAACGATGGGCATATTGTGTCGTTTGGCGGCCTTCTGGAAAATCTCCAGTCCTTCCACCCCTTTTCCCTGAAATGCATAGGGCGAGGTGCGCGGTTTGAAGGCGCCGCCGCGCATCAGGCGACAACCGGCAGCGGCCACGCCATCGGCGGCGGCGTCCATCTGCTCCTGAGTCTCTACCGAGCAGGGACCGGCGATCACCTGGATCTGATTACCACCGATTTTGATCCCGTTACCACAGTCGATAACCGTGTCTTCCTGGTGATAGGAACGAGCGACGATTTTATAGGGCTTCATCACGCGGATAACTTTTTCCACGCCAGGCAGGGCCTGTAACAATTCCTTATCGGCCTTGGTCTCGTCGCCAATGGCGCCAATTACGGTGCGCTCGACACCGCGTGAGACATTACTATCGAGACCGAAATCTTTCAGCTTGTTGACCACCATTTCGATCTGTTCGTTGGTGGTACCGCTGTTCATGATGATAATCATCGCTTAACTCTCTCTACCTCTATTGGCGGCCACTACAGCAGCGACCTGTTCAGGACATCAATCCGCCAGCACCTTTTTCAGGGCACCGAGGAAACGTTCGTTTTCATCCGCCGTCCCCACCGTAACCCGCAGGTGGTTGGGCATTCCATAATTGGCGACCGGGCGAACAATCACCCCTTCACGCAGCAATTTTTCATACAGCGGCGCACCGGGACGGCGCAAATCCACACTGATAAAATTGCCCACCGAGGGAATGTACTCCAGCCCCATCGCAGCAAAACCGGCCGTTAACTGCTGCAATCCGGCAGCATTCAGGGCGACCGAGCGTGACAGGTGTTGCGCATCATCCAGTGCGGCAGCAGCAGCGGCCAGGGCGACACTATTCACGTTAAACGGTGGCCGTACCCGGTTCATCAGATCCGCAACCTGCGAATGGGAGACCGCATAGCCTACCCGTAAACCGGCCAAACCGTAAGACTTGGAGAAAGTACGTGCCACCATCAGATTGGGATACCGCCCAATCCAGGCACTGCAATCGGGATAATCCCCAGCGCCGGTGCTCGGTTCGGCAGCGTAATCGAAATAGGCCTCATCGATCACCACCAATACCTGTTCAGGCACCTTACGGATGAAGGCTTCCAACGCCTCAGCACCGAGCCAGGTTCCGGTCGGATTGTTGGGGTTGGCAATGAAGATGACTTTGGTGCGCTCGCTGATCAGACCGTGCATCGCCGTCAGGTCGTGGCCCCAGTTTGTCGCCGGGGCAACAACCCCCTTGCCACCCACTGCCTGGGTCAGGATCGGATAGAGTGCAAAGGAGTGCTCGGAAAAGAGCACCTCGTCACCGGGTGCAACAAAGACTCGAATCGCGAACTCCAGTACATCGCTGGAGCCGTTACCCAAGGTGATCTGGCTAATCTCTACACCATGCTTCGCCGCCAGCTTCTGCTTCAGTTCGAAACCATTGCCATCCGGATAGAGCCAGACATCCTCCAACGCATCACGCATCGCCGCAAACGCCTTCGGTGACGGGCCGAGTGGGTTTTCGTTAGAGGCTAGCTTGATGATATTGCTGATACCCAGCTCGCGTTCCAGCTCTTCAATCGGTTTGCCTGGCTGATAAGGATGCAGACCGAGTACGCCGGGATTGGCGTTACGGGAAAAATCGCTCATGCAACACCCTTACAGCACAGCAACGGGGTAGGAACCGAGGAGCTTGTACAGTGCCGCCTCGTTCGCCAGTTCCGCCAGTGCAGAGGCCACCCTGGGTTCGGCAGCATGTCCAAAGATCTCGATGAAGAAAACATAATCCCAGGTACCCTGGCGTGATGGCCGTGACTCAATGCGGGTCATGGAGATACCGTTACGTGCCAGCGGCTCAAGCAGGTGAAACAGGGCACCGGGCTTGTTACGGGTGGTGACCAGTAGCGCAGTCTTGTCGTCACCGCTGGGTGGCACCCCTTCACGGCCGAGGATCAGGAAACGGGTAGTGTTGTTCGGCTCGTCTTCGATATTCTCAGCCAACAGTGGCAATACGTAACGCTCCGCTGCTGCACGACCGGCAATCGCTGCCGCGCCTTTTTCCTCGGCAGCCAGGCGTGCCGCCTCGGCATTACTGCTCACCGCGATGCGTTCTACCATCGGCAGATTGGCATCGAGCCACTCACGGCACTGAGCCAGAGATTGAGCGTGAGAATAGACTTTCTTAATCGCCGTAAGATCGGTTTCATTGGTCAGCAGGTGATCGTGGATACGTAGCTCCACCTCACCGGCAATCAGCAACGGGGTTTTGAGCAACAGATCGAGGGTGTAGTTGACCGCGCCCTCGGTGGAGTTCTCCACCGGTACCACCGCATAGTCGGCACCACCGGCCTCCACTTCGCGAAACACCTCGTCGATTGCCGCCAGCGGCGAACCGACCATGGAGTGGCCGAAATGTTTTAGCGCGGCCTCGTGAGTGAAGGTGCCTTCGGGGCCGAGAAAGGCCACGGTGGTCGGACGCTCCAGCGCCAGACAGGCCGACATCACCTCACGGAACAGGCGCGCCATCTCCTCGGCCGACAGCGGCCCCTGATTACGCTCACGCACCTGACGTAATACCTGCGCCTCGCGCTCCGGGCGATAGAACACTGCCGCGTCACCAGCGGCGAGTTTTACCTGCGCCACCTCCTGTGCCAGTGCGGCACGCTCGTTGATCAGCTGCTGTAGCTGCTCATCGAGCTGGTCGATGCGCTTGCGTATGGATGCCAGTTGCTTGTCGTTGCTCATCTGCTCGTATCGTCTATTGACCGATCGCCCGAACCGCCAACACACCTTCGATGGCGGCGATCTCATCGATGCTGGATTGCGGTACCGCCTTGTCCACGTCGACCAGGGTGTAGGCCAGTTCGCCGCGTGACTTGTTCAACATGTCGATAATATTCAAACCCGCCTTGGCCAGGCTGGAAGATATCTGGCCCAGCATATTCGGCACATTGGAGTTGACCACCGACAGACGGAAGGCACCTTCAGTCCGCGGCATCACCACCTCGGGGAAATTCACCGAATTGATCACGTTGCCGTTTTCCAGATAGTCCTTAACCTGCTCCGCCACCATAATGGCACAGTTCTCCTCCGCTTCACGAGTAGAGGCGCCAAGATGCGGCAGGGTAATCACCCGTGGGTGATTTTTCAGCAGATTTGAAGGGAAGTCGCAAACATAAGCATAGGCCTTGCCGCTATCCAGTGCCTGCACCATCGCCTCATCATCGACGATACCGCCACGAGCGAAGTTGAGTACCACCACATTACTCTTCATGGTCTTCAAACGATCGGCGTTAATCAGACCACGGGTGGAATCGACCAGGGGCACATGGAAGGTAACAAAATCAGATTTGCTCAGCAGTTCATCGACACTACTCGCCTGCTGCACCGAGGCATCCAGTGCCCAGGCACCACGCACGGTAATGTTCGGGTCAAAACCGATCACCTTCATACCAAGAGAGACTGCCGCGTTGGCAATGCGCACACCGATGGCACCAAGACCGACCACACCGAGGGTGCGTCCCGGCAGTTCGAAACCACCGAAATTTTTCTTACCCGCCTCGGTCTGTTTATTGATCTCTTCGTCGCTCCCTTCCAGGTTGCGGGCAAAGTCCCATGCCTGGGCGATGTTGCGACAGGCCATCAACATCCCGGCGATCACCAGCTCTTTCACCGCATTGGAGTTGGCGCCGGGGGCATTGAAAACCACCACGCCCTTCTCGCTCATCTTATCGACAGGAATATTGTTCACGCCGGCACCGGCACGACCTACCGCTCGTAGTGACGCGGGTATTTCCATATCGTGCATTTTGAAAGAGCGCAGCAGAATCCCGTCAGGGTGCTGGAACTCCGAAGCCACTTCATACGTTTCACGTGGCAGACGATCCAGCCCTACCGATGAGATATTGTTCAGTGTCAGAATCTTGTACATCTAAACATCCCCTTAATTAACCGCAAAGGCGCAAAGGTGTTTCGAGAAAATTAATAACCAAACCTTCCTCTGTCGGCAACAGTGCAAAGCAGCGAACCTGATATGACTTGCCTTTCTTTGCGAGCTCTGCGTCTTTGCGGTGAGTACTTATCCGTTACGCTTCTCGAAGTCGGCCATGAAGGCAACCAGCGCATCAACACCCTCTTCCGGCATCGCATTGTAGATCGATGCACGCATGCCGCCGACAGAGCGGTGGCCTTTCAGGGTAACCAGATTGGCTGCCTTGGCTTCGCTGAGGAAGGTAGCGTCGAGAT
>JBNKBG010000096.1:0-7123 GCA_050287105.1 Thiohalomonadaceae bacterium | reverse complement strand
GTAACCAGAGACATCTTCAGGTCAGCCGGAATGGAAAGATCTTCACCTTCCACCAACGGAGCAGCGCCACGCATGGTGTAGCTTGAGCTCAGGAAGGCCCGACCAAAAGCGTTCAGTGAAGGAAAACTACCGGAGTGACAGCTGACGCAAGCCATACCGGTTTGACGAGCAAAGGCGGGAATCGCCTGTGCGTCGGTGATCATTGCAGCGGAGACCGCCGCAACACCTGCTAAGGTAGTTACTGCTTTATTAAGGATTTTCATGTACCCCTCCCTCTTCTATTTCACTCTTGCTTCTAACGAAAAAACCACCACGGAATGGTAGGCCGCTGTGGCATAAAAACAACTTGTGCACGGAATGTGACAGGCTTCATAGAAAAACACAAGCAACGGTTAAATATCAGAATATTCAGAAAATCCTATATACCCGAGCATAATTGTCATATATATTTTGTGGGTATTACCCAAGCACTCTACTCAACAAAATTAGACACTAATCGACACATACATGAAAAAGGGGCGCCCAGTTGGGCGCCCCTTGTCACTCCGAGCGGCTCAAACCGTCCGCCGTACTAACTTACTTAGTAACACCACACATCAAGTGGGGGTGCCGCATTGCAGGTATTGGAGGCGCAGGTACCACCACCAGATCCAGTGTTTACAAGAACTGAACCATATGTCGCCGCACCCTGACCAAGCAGAATAATGTTGTTAGCCGGTAAGCCATCAATGCAGTACTCGCCATTTAAGCCACTGACGGCGGACCCGATCAGGTTGTCGTTGAAGTCATGCACATTAACAGTCACCCCATCACGCCAGTTAGTCGGGTCACACTGATAAACAACACCGCTCAGGCAGGTTGTGCCACCTGTCGAGCTTCCAGGTACAAGATTCACTTCGACGCATGGATCACCAACAGCCGGGGTAGTCGCTTCGACTGCGGGGTAACCCGATGTGAAGACGCTAATCACGCTCTCTGCAGGCACAGGCACCTGATACGTGCCATCAGCAGCAGTAATTGAATAACTACCTGCCGTAGTAAAGACACTAACCCCAGCAACGGGTTGATTGGCACTGTCCATAACAGTACCACTTGCACACGACAGTCCTGAGCTCAAGACAAAATCCGGGACTGTCTGGGTAGCACCACTAGCACAGGTCGACGAAGTAGCATTGGCCGTAACCTGCATCGTTGCAGTACTAGCCAAAATATTGCCCATAACCAAACTGGCTGTAAGCTCGGTCGTAGCACTGGTCTTTATCTGAATGCAGTAATTCCCGGAAGCATCCGTCGGTACCGCGTAACTATGCCCCGCGTAGTCAACACCAAAGCCTTCCACCATCACACCAGCTATGGGATTTCCAGTGATATCAACAACCCGACCACTGACTGCTGTCTGGTTGGCAGGCTGATCACTATTCCAATAGGTAAAATGCTGCACTGTCGCAAAGACCGCCAGGCGGCCAGTCATCACTGTAGATTCAGCAACCAGGCCGGTACCCTCTTCCATCCACATGGCTGTGGCCATGTCGTAGTACCAGAGTGGTTTTACATCGCCAGCCACTAGTGGGGTATTTTCCGGCAGCAGCAATTCGATCTCAGCCGTAGCGCCTGCTTTCAGGTTCACCTTCTGACCGTTCTGGGTCAGGGTAAAATCCGCCATGCTGAATGATTCCAAAGTAACCATATCGCCGACAGCGGTCAGCGCAGAGAAATCCCCGGGGGCACCGCTGATCTGATTGGTAGAAACATCCATCGGGGTAATCGACACATCGACATCACCGGTGACGTTCAGGCTGTCAGCGGGGAAGGTGACCTTGAAACCCGCTTCAACAACCGAACCACCATTGGTGCTGTTGATCGTATGTACGGCACCTTGCTGCAGCAGGGTCTTGATCAGGCTGGCCTCAGCAATGACTTCCTGAGTTGTCGTCGTCGCATCCTTATCCTTGCGCCCGTGATGGCGCTCGTGCTTACGACAGTGCTTCGCCTTTTTATGCTTCTTATCGTGTTTATCCTTGTGCTTGTGATGCTTCTTATCTTCATCACACTCATCATCATCCGCTGCGGCGGGAACCTCACGCAGCAACGCGACAACGCCCTGATTAGGCGCATAGCCATCCAGGCTGAAGTTAACCAGCACACGTTCCGCCGGAGTGACCCCGGCAAGGGAATACATTCCACCCGCATCGGTAGTCGCCGATACACCCGTGGCACTAACAGCGACGCCCGCAAGAGGCATACCATCCACATCCACAACCTGCCCGGTAACTGTCGACGTCACAGCGGCCCAGGCCGGCAGCGCCAGCAGACCACACACACCGAGCAAAATTGCCCGCAACCATTGCTTATTCCTCATTTAAATCTCCTTGCACGATAAAGATGGAACACCATCGGATTTTCAAAACGAACACACGAACGCAACCCTTCGAAGGCGCAAGTGCCTGCGAATCCCAACGGGTCACAACATGTGCTGTTAACAACTAGAGAGGTGTAGCGTGTGGTGTGGAGATTTGATCTTATTGTCTGACTCGCCATCCTGGCCTCGAACTATTCCATACAAAAAGAGCGGCAATTATCTGGGAGGGTACCTGTAGAGTCAACCAGGCGGAGCGACCTGTAACCAGAATGTCACAGGTCCATCATTAACCAATGCCACCTGCATATCGGCACCGAAACGACCAGCACAAACATGACTATGCGCTGCTCTGGCCTGATGCAGCAGATAACGAAACATCTGATCGCCCTCCGCGGGGGAGGCCGCGGTGGAAAAACCGGGGCGGGTGCCTTTGCGGGTGTCGGCGGGCAACGTGAACTGCGGCACCAGCAGCAATCCGCCGTTGATATCGCGCAAACTGAGATTCATCTTGCCATCGTCGTCAGCGAAAACGCGGTAACCCAGCAGGCGTTCCAGCAAGCGGTCCGCCTGTGCTTCGCTATCGCCGCGCTCAACACCAACCAGCACCATCAATCCCTGGTGGATGGAAGCGATCACTTCACCGTCCACCGTCACGCTCGCTTCAGAGACACGCTGCAACAGGCCGATCATGACAAACGCTCCGCAAACTCATCGGTGGCGGTAATCAACGCATCCACCGTCGCCGGTTCGGAAGCGGAGTGACCCGCGGCAGGAATGATACGCAACTCGGAATCGGGCCACGCCTGATGTAACTGCCAGGCATTCTCCAGCGGACAGATCACATCGTAACGGCCATGTACGATCACGCCGGGGATCCCGGCCAGTTTTCCCGCATCGCGCAGGATCTGATCCGGCTCGAGGAAGCTGTCGTTAACGAAGTAGTGACACTCAATACGCGCCAGCGAAAGCGCGGTAAAGGGATTACCGAAATGCTCCACCACCGAATTACTCGGCGCGAGGGTGGCGGTGCGCCCTTCCCACAGCGACCACGCCTTGGCTGCCGCCATCCGCTCTATTTCGTTATCGCCGGTGAGGCGCCGGTAATAGGCGTGCAACAGATCGTCGCGTTCTGCTTCGGGGATCGGTGCCAGGTAATCCTGCCAGTAGTCAGGGAAGAGGCGGCTGGTCCCCTGCTGATAGAACCAGTCGATCTCGTGGCGACGGCAGAGGAAGATGCCGCGCAGCACCAAACCCAACACCCGCTCAGGATGGGCCTCCGCATAGACCAGACTCAGGGTCGAGCCCCATGAGCCACCAAACAACAACCATCTATCTATAGATAAGTGCTCACGTATCGCCTCCATGTCCGCCACCAGTGCCTGTGTAGTATTGCCAGCCAGTTCCGCATGGGGCGCGGAGCGACCACAGCCGCGCTGGTCAAAGAGGATGATGCGATAACGCTGCGGATCGAAAAAACGGCGGTGATAATTCTCACAGCCTGCACCCGGCCCACCATGGACAAACAACACCGGAATCCCCCGCGGGTTGCCACACTCCTCCACGTGCAGGATGTGCGGCGCCGCCACATCCAGGCTGTGGCTGACATAGGGCTGAATTTCAGGATAGAGGGTGCGCATCGGTCTCGCTCGATAAACAGGGAAGCGCTAGTGTGCGATCCCACAGCGGGCCAGGCAAGGCGCCCTGCGCATTCCAGCAGGAGCGAGCGCAGCCGCGAAGGGACCGTGTAGGTTTATAAAGCGCACTATTGATCTTTAATAGATAATTGTTAACACTCTAGCAGTACATAGTCACCGCTCAGGACTTAGTCACATGATCACACCCGCGCAGATGCGTGCCGCCCGTGCCCTGCTTGGCTGGGATCAGCGTCGCCTCGCTGAAGAATCCGGCGTCTCCCTGCCGACTATCCGCCGCATGGAGACCAGTGAGGGCAACGTGCGCGGTAACGTCGATTCACTGGTCAAGGTGATCGAGGCGATGGACCGCGCCGGGGTTAGCCTGCTCGCCGAAGGCGATAACAGTGCAGGGGGCGGTCGGGGCGTGCGCCTGAAATGAACATTCCGGCTCTTGCCACCATGCCGTTCCAGCTCCAGACCGCACTTGCTGCGATCCTGCTGACACTATTGGCCAGTGCCCTGTGCGTAACCGCTGGACGCCATACCCCCCGCCTCAGCCATCTCTACTTTCTCCTGCTCGGCGCGGCCGGTGCACTGGCCATCGTCGCGGGTATCGCCGCCCTGAACAGCACCACACCAGCCACCACTGAACTGCCGTTTGGTCTGCCCTGGCTCCACTGGCGTGTGCGCCTCGATGCCCTCTCCGGCTTTTTCCTCCTGCCACTTGGCCTGGTCAACATCGCCGTGGCCATTTACGGCCCCGGCTACACGCGCGAGTTCGCCCACGGTGGCGATCCCATGGCCGTGCTGGGCGGCTTTACCGGCCTGTTCATCAGCGGGATGACACTGGTGATCCTGGCCGACGACGCCTTCCTCTTCATGGTGGCGTGGGAGCTGATGTCGGTCAGTTCCTATTTCCTGGTCTCCTTCCAGCATGAACAGGCGGCCAATCGACGCGCTGCGTTCCTGTATCTATTGATGGCACATATCGGCGGGCTGTCGATCCTGCTCGGCTACGGGGTACTGACCAGCTTCGGTCAGGGCTTCGACTTCGACGCCCTGCGTATCACCACAGGGATCCCGCCCCTCTGGTCATCGGTCGCCTTCGGCCTCGCCTTCTTCGGTTTCGGCATGAAAGCGGGACTGGTGCCGATGCACGCCTGGCTGCCGGAGGCACACCCGGCGGCACCGTCGCACATCTCGGCACTGATGTCGGGGGTGATGCTCAAGGTGGCGGTCTACGGTTTCATCCGTTTCACCTTCGATCTGCTCGGTGCGTTGCAGTGGAGCTGGGGTGTGGTGGTTGTGATCGTCGGCTGTATCTCGGCGGTCCTCGGGGCGCTCTACGCCCTGCAACAAAACGACCTCAAACGACTACTCGCCTACAGCTCGGTGGAGAACATCGGCATCATCTTCATCGGCCTCGGCCTGGCGCTGGTCTTCCTCAGCACCGGCCACCAACTGCTCGGCGTCATCGCCCTGGTCGCGGCGCTCTATCACTCCCTCAACCATGCCCTGTTCAAAAGCCTGCTGTTCCTCGGCGCTGGCGCGGTGTTGCACGCCAGCCACGAGCGCGATATGGAACAGATGGGCGGCCTGCTCAAGCGCATGCCCTGGACCGGCCTCTTCTTCCTTGCCGGTTGCATCAGTATCTCCGGCCTGCCGCCGTTCAACGGTTTCGTCTCCGAGTGGCTCACCTTCCAGGTGGCGTTGCAGGCGTGGCATCTGGATAGCGGCGTACTGCGCAGCATGGTACCGATCGCCGCAGCGATGTTAGCGCTTACTGCGGCGCTGGCAGCCGCCGGTTTCGTCAAGGCCTTTGGCGTCGCCTTCCTCGGGCAGGCCCGTTCTCGCCATGTACGCCGCGCCCGCGAGGTCACCTTCGGTATGCGTGCCGGGCAGGCGTGGCTGGCGCTGCTCTGCCTGCTCCTCGGTGTCCTGCCGACACCGCTAATCGAACTCATCAACGCGGTACCGAATCAGCTGCTCGGCACCGGCCTGAAAGAGGCCACCGCCAACGGCTGGCTCTGGCTCACCCCGGTGGCGCAAACCACGGCCAGCTATTCACCGCCGCTGGTGCTGTTGGCTCTGGTGGTGGTCGGCTTGATCACCGCCCTGGTGGTGCGCCGTCTCGCCCGTGGCGAGACCCGCCGTAGCGATCCCTGGGATTGCGGTTTCTCGCCGCCGGATGCGCGTATGCAGTACACCGGCACCGCCTTCGCCCAACCATTCCGACGGGTCTTCGCGCCGCTGTTCCGCATCGAGGAGCAGGTGGAGGGCGAAGCGGGCAATCAGCGCCATCGGCTGATAGTGAGCGATCGCTCCTGGAACCTGCTCTACCTGCCAGTGGTGCAGGGCGTGACCCGCGCTTCACGCTACGTCACCCGGCTTCAGTCCGGCAGTATTCGTATCTACCTCGGCTGGTCACTGGCAACCCTGCTGTTCCTCCTGTGGGTGATCTCATGAACGAGTGGGTCTACTGGGAACTGGCCCTGCTGCAGGCGCTGCTATTCATCGCCGCCGCGCCGCTGCTCGCCGCCTGGGTAAAGAAGGTCAAGGCGCGGCTGCAAAATCGCTACGGCCCACCGCTGCTGCAACCCTACCGCGACCTGTGGAAGCTGTTCGGCAAGGAGACCATCGTCGCCCATAGCGCCTCGCCCCTGTTCCGCGCCGCGCCCTACATCGTCTTTGCCGCCACCTGGCTGGCAGCGGCGCTGATCCCGCTGGTCACCGCGCAACTGCCCACCGCCGCCGTCGCCGATGTGATCGTACTGGTCGCCCTGCTGGCGCTGGCGCGCTTCTTCCTCGCCCTGGCGGGCATGGATGTGGGCACCGCCTTCGGCGGTATGGGTTCATCACGGGAGATGCTGATCTCCGGTCTGGCCGAACCGGCGATGTTGCTAGCGATCTTCACCCTGGCGATGAGCGCCCACACCACCAACCTCGCCAGCGTCATCGACTATGTCGCCGGTAACGAACTGGTGCTGCGCCCCTCGTTTATGTTTGCCCTCGGCGCACTGCTGCTGGTGGCGATGGCGGAGACCGGCCGCATCCCGGTGGACAACCCGGCCACCCACCTCGAACTGACCATGATCCACGAGGCGATGATCCTCGAATACAGCGGCCGCCA
>JBNKBG010000095.1:0-7314 GCA_050287105.1 Thiohalomonadaceae bacterium | reverse complement strand
ATGCCGCCAACGGCGGGGTGGAGTTGCAGTTCCACCTGTCGCGCCTGCTGCTCGTCGAGTTGGTACTCCGGGTGTTGGCCAAGATACTGACGCAGGATCAGCTTGCCGATGTCGTGCAGCAGTCCGGCCAGCGCGGCCTGTTCCGCATCGAGGTGCGATTGCTTCAGGGCAAGGGTGTGGCAGAGGGCACTGATGCGTAAGCCACTGGCGACAAAGCCGCGTAGCTGTTCCTTGTCCATGCCATCCTGCATGGTTTGCAAAATGCAGAGCTGGGTTACCAGTGAGCGAACCAGGCCCAGCCCCAGTCGGGTGATCGCCTGACGTATGGAGGTCAGGCCATTGCCTCCGGTGTAGAGGGCCGAGCTGTTGGCGACCTTGAGCAGGCGGGCGCTGATCGCCGCATCCTTGGCGATCTCCTTTTCCAGTTCGATATAGCTGCAATCTTCCCGGGAGCTCAACTCACGTACCCGCAGTGCCACCTCGGGCAGGGAAGGAAGGATAATACGGTTGGCAGCGATGGCCTCTTCGAGGGCGTGGAGGATGGTTTCTTCCTGTTCTGTCATGCGCGCTTCAATCCCCCGCTCTATTGGTTCAGCCGCCGGTCATCGACATGAAGCGGACAGTCTGTTCCGGTTTGTCGCGGAATTCATGTCGTTCCGGTTTGCGTGCGATGGCCGCGACGATGGCCTGCTCCAGCTCCGCATCGCTGATCCCGCCACGGAGTAGCGGTCGTAGCGCCAGACTATGTTCCTGTCCCAGACAGAGCAGCAAAGTGCCATCCACAGCGAGGCGTACCCGGTTACATGTCTCGCAGAAGTGCTGCGATATCGGTGTGATGAAGCCGATTTTCAGTTCGGTCCCGGCCACCTGCATGTAACGCGCCGGGCCGCCGCCGGGCATCACGCCGGGCACCAACTCAAAGCTCTGCATCAGGCGCTGTTTGACCTCGTCGAGGGGTAGATAGTGATCGGCGGCGTTGCGGCCGGTGTCGCCCATGGGCATGGTTTCGATAAACCGCAGGGTGAAGCCGTGCTCAAGACAGAAGCGCACCATCTCTTCCACCTCGTCGTCGTTAACCCCCTTCATCACCACCATGTTGATCTTGATCGGCGCGAAGCCGGCGGCCTTGGCGGCCATCAGTCCCTCCAGCACCTTCTCCAGTTTGCCCTGGGTGATGGCGCTGAAGCGTTCCGGGCGCAGGGTGTCGAGACTGATGTTCAGTCGTCGTACCCCGCCACGATAGAGGGCGTCGGCATGGCGGGCCAGCTGTACCGCATTGCTGCTGAGGGAGAGATCGTCGATACCCGGCAGGGCGGAGAGGCGTGCTGCCAGTTGTGGTAGATCCTTGCGTACCAGTGGTTCACCGCCGGTGATACGCAGGCGGTGTACGCCGAGGCGGCCAAAGGCGGCGACCACCCGCTCGATTTCGTCGAAGGTGAGCCACTCTTCCGGCGCCCCAAAATCGCTGAAACCCTGCGGCATGCAGTAGTGGCAACGCAGATCGCAGCGGTCGGTGACCGACAGGCGCAGGTAGGTGATTTCTCTGTTAAAGCTGTCGTAGAGGTTCATATCAGCTATATGGGGACGAGTTGCGGCAATTATGGCAGATAAGGCGCAGTTTTGTCGCCAAAGGCCATGAATAACGAGGGGGTAAGCGATCGAACGGTTTATTCCAGTGATAGACCAAGGAATGCTGCATAGTGCTCGGCAGCGTTATTGAAGGCGTCCAGATCGGACCTCTTCAATTTACCGAACGACTCCCAGTCGAGATGGACTGCTTTTTTCTTCACGGTTTTCTTCCAGGTCCCGACCACTTGTCCGTGCAACACCATCAGTGGCCGGAATATGCCGTTGCTACCGGGAACGATCCTGTTTGCATGTTTCGCATCCAGTACTGCACTACGCTCCCGATAGCCGAGCAGGTACTCATCGAAGGCGGGCAACAACAGGGCGTGGGGTGTAGTACTGCTGTCGTCCAGTTGCTGTGACAGCCAGTACTCGGTTTTACCCTGGCGCAGTGGCTGTAAATACTCACTTACCATCTCAATTCCCCGGCGTGCATCGCTGAGGGTGAGTTTGCTCCATGCCACAAAATCTTCCGCGGTGGCCGGTCCGTGGCCGGTGAAATAGCGACGGGCCAGTTTCGCCAGGGCCTTGTCGCGACCAAGCGGCCTGGTTTTCGCTATCCGGTCGTCCAGCAGGGCGAAGGTCGGCTGTTTGCCTTCCTGCGAGCCAAAGCAGATCACCTCATGCTGCGCCAGATGCCAGAGGATGTGGTAACCGCGTTGGCCCGTGGTAGATATCCCCTCTTTCTCCAGTAATTGGTACACGGCATCGCGGGCGAGCTGTTTACCTCGTAGCTTGCGCTGCAGCAGTTTACCGCAGCGCTTGTAAGTCGCCTGATTCAGGCCCAGTTGCCTGTCGCGGCGCTCGGTATTGCTGATCACCCGTGGCGTCAGCAGTTGCAGCATCCAGCGCAGATCTTCCGCAGCCGTTATGTGCAGTGTGCCGCGCATCGGCCAGCTGCGTACGATGGTGTGATCGGCGATGGCCTGTTCGATCTGCGTTTGTGTACTGCCAGGCAGGCGCAGACCGATGGCCCACAGCGCTGCGTTGTAATCCTGCGCCTGTATTGCCCCCAATGTGCGTACCACTTCGTGAGGTGTGCGGCAGTGGCTCATGGCAATTTGCTGGCTCTGCAACCGCAGTCGGGCGATCTCTTCAGCGATTGCCATCGTTTTCCATGTCTTCCAGTTCCAGCAACAGGCGCAGGCGATCTTCTCGAGCCACCACACGCCAATCTCTGTTGCTTAACAGGCCTTCAATCGCCCAGAGCATGTTCAAGCTGGTGTTGTTTGCAGCCTGTTTCACCTTTAGGTAAGCGGGCACCGAGCCGAGTTCACGTAACTGTTCGACGGTATGGATCCCAGTCTGTGCCAGCATCTGCTGAGACCTGGGGCCGAAGTTGGGGAGGTCGCTGAGGTTCATGCCCGTTTGCTGCGCATGGCGGAATATTTTTTCATGTTTTTATCCCGCACAAAGTTTTTGTACTCCGGACTTTCCACGGCGTAGATGGCGATGCGTCCCTGTTCGTCGTAGTGGGCACCCCAGCCGTATTGCCGGGTCAACGGTGAGGCGCGCATGCAGGCGTAGGATTTGGCGAAGAAGGTGTCGCGCAGTGCCTGGCGGTTGGCTTTGAGCTCTGTGGCCGGGATCTGTTTGTGGATCATCCAGGTGGCGAATTTCAGTTCGCCCAGGGTGTAATGGTAGGGCTTCTGTGCCAGCAGTTGGTACTCGATGCTGGCGACAGTGGGTTTGCCGTTTCGTTCCTGTGGTACCACGGCGCTCTTCAGTGTGCTGTCGGGGGCAATTTCGATGAACTGATCGGTGGGATTGTCCATGTGCACCTCTTTATGATCTGTTCGTCCAGTATATCTCCCCACCTCCTGACAGCGTTCTGGCAGGGTCCTCAAAATTAAAACTTGCCTATAAAAGTGAACGACGTATATATTTATTCATCGTTTAGTTTTATAGGCGGGTATGATGAGCGAACCGACAGGTCGCCGCGAACGCAAGCGGCAGCTGACGATGGACCATCTGGCCGATACGGCCTGGGAGATGTTTGATACCCAGGGTTACGAGACGGTCACCATGGAGGCGATCGCGGAGGCGGCAGATGTGGCCAAGGGGACGCTCTACAAATACTTTCCGCTGAAGGAGGCGTTACTGCGCCACCACTTCCACCGCGAACTGGCTGTGGGCATGCCGGAGGTGATCGCACAACTGGACAGGTTACCTACTGCTGCAGAACAGTTGCGCAGCTTTCTTGAACTGAGTGCCGAGTGGTCGATCAGGAATCGCCAGCATCTGGGGCCCTATCTGCATCTGCGAATGAGCGAGGCTAGTGTTCCCTACGATGTGAATTCGCCGAATCGTAGTGGCATCGATAAGGTGTTTGCTCGCTTTATCGTCCAGGGGCAGGAACGCGGTGAATTTCGTCGTGACGTGGATATCGCGACGGCGACCCACTACCTGGAGTTTCTCTACCTGGCGGCCCTGATGCGCTGGCTCAATGGCATGACATCCGATCTCCATGCCGAATTCCACACCATGCTCGATTTCGGCCTGCGTGGACTGCGGTCATGATTCTGCGCGACTGGGAGGCGATACGCCTGGCCGGCTCGCAGCAGGTCGGTGGTAAGGCATGGAATCTGGCGCGGCTGGCCCGCTATGGCATGAACGTTCCATTGGGACAGGCGATCAGCGTGGCCGCCTACCGGCAATGGCTGGCCGGTTCCGGTCTCGAAACGGAATTATTGGCGGCGGCGCGACAGGCGGAAAGTGAACGTGCCACCGCGCTGGCAGCGGTGACGACCAGGCTGGCGGCGATCCCTACCGGCCTTGACCTTGTCGGGTTAGCAGAGAGCCCGTTGGCGGTCCGTTCCTCGGCGCCACAGGAGGATTCTGTCAACGCCTCTTTCGCCGGTATCCACACTTCATTGCTTAACGTGCAGGGCCAGGATGCGCTGGAACAGGCAATTCGTACCGTCTGGCTCTCGCTCTGGTCGCCTGCGGCGGTGGTCTATCGTGAGCATATCGGCCTGGCCCACGAAGAGGCATCGATGGCGGTGTTGTTGATGCCGCTGATCGCGGCGAAGGCGAGCGGTATCGCTTTTACTCGCGACCCACTCAGCGGGCGTGATGATCGCATGGTGATCCACGCTACCCACGGGCTGGGGGAGAGTCTGGTGAGTGGTCTGACCTCGGGTGACGAAATCATTCTCGCCGAAGATATACTCGATGACACGCTTTCTGTGTTACGCATGACGCCCGGCGATAAATCGGTACGTGTTGATGCCGTGCCTGGCGGCGGTACCGAGGTTAGCCGTCTGGAAACCGATCCCGGATGGGTACTGAATGAGGAAGAGGCTCTGCAACTGGGTGAGCAACTCCGCCTCGCCGCCGTCGCCCTCGATTACGCCCGCCCCGATTTCGATCTGGAGTGGGCCTGGGACGGTGAGCAGTTCTGGCTGTTGCAGGCACGGCCGATCACCGCCACCAATCGCTGTACCTATCCCGAGTTGCAGTCGCAGCCTGATATCTGGACCCGCGGTAACACCCGGGATGTGGTGCCCGATCCCCTCTCACCCATCGACTGGAGCGCCTCGCGCCGTCTGGTCAACGCACTGCTGAAGCAAAGTTTTCAGTTGATAGGGTTTGAGCTTCATCCCGGGGTGCAACGGGCCGGGCTGTTTCACGGCAGACTCTACCTCAATCTCTCGCTAATGCAGTGGGAGGCCTATGCATCGTTAGGTATGCCACCGGCGGCAATGAATCGCCTGGTCGGTGGACATCAACCCGAGATTCGCACCTCGCCACCGACATTTCGACAACGCATGGTACACGGCGTCAATCTGGTGCGCTACATACTCAGGGCGTTCGGTCAGCGGCGTGCAGGGCGACGTGCAGTAGTGGAAGTGATGGACACCGCGGTGGCGTGGCGGCGCAAACCGTTACCCCAAAGCGATGCCGAATTTGTCGCTACGCTACGTTCATATAGCCGTTATAGCCGCGGTGCCCACGACCTCCACTTTCTCCAGGGGTCGGCCAGTGGTGCCCTAAGTTTTCTGGTCGATACCATTGAGGCCCATCTGCCGGGTGAGGGACACGCCCTTGCCGCGGCGCTGATGGCGGTGGGTCCGCCCAGCGTGACGGCACAACAGACCTATGACCTGATCGCCATTGCCCGTGAAGCGATGGCCGATCCGTTCACCCGGCAGTGGCTGGAGCAGCGCAGGCCGGGCAGCGATAGCGATTGGCTCGAACTGCCTGAGTCGAATCTGTTCCGGCATGCCTTTGCCGATTTTCTTGAGCGCTATGGTCATCGTGGTGTCTACGAAACCTACACGCGTAACCCGCGCTGGCGCGAGCAGCCGGGTTACCTGCTCGACAGTCTGTTGGAGCTTGCGGCGACGGATCTGGCCGCGCTGGAATCGGTGCGGAATGAGTCTGCGGTCAGAGCCCGTAGACGCGTAGTGGCGGCACTGCCATGGTGGAAGCGGTCGCTCCTGAACGGCATGATTCGTGAAGCAAAGGCGGGTAGCAATGAGCGTGAAGCAGCGCGCAGCGCGATCATCGCCTTGCTGGAATCGGTCCGTCGAGCGTTGCTGGCACTGGGGCAGCGTTGGGTCGAGGCAGGTTGGTTGAAAGCGGCCGATGAGATCTTCTTTCTGCTTTTGCCGGAGATAAACGCTGTCCTTGATGGGGTGTTGTCAGGTAGTGGCCTGGGATCGCGTGTTGATGATCGCTGCGAGCAGTTTGTCGCCTGGTCAAATGAAGAGGCGCCAGATGTGATCCTGGAACAGGCCGACGGTGCATTAGCCGAGCAGGTTGAAGATGAAAGCGCACTCTCTGCAGATGGCGATAGCTTCAATGGTATCTCCGTGGCCGTGGGACGCGTTACTGGCACAGCTAGCCTGTTGCACAGCCCTGAGCAGGGCGCGCGGCTGGTCCGCGGTGAAATTCTCGTTGTCCCGTCGACGGATCCTGCCTGGACACCGCTGTTCCTCAAAGCGGGCGGTCTGGTGATGGAGACTGGCGGCTACCTCTCCCATGGTGCCATCGTCGCCCGCGAGTTTGGTATTCCTGCCGTGGTTAATCTGCCGGGCATCCTGCAACAACTGCAGGATGGCGACCGGCTGGAGGTGGACGGCTTCAAAGGGATTGTCAGGCGACTTAGCTAAAAGCTACGGAGAACAGGCTGACCAGCCAGAACGCCAACAGCACGAAGTAGCTGGCGAAGAAGGTGTCGCGACGTTTGAGCAGGTGTTTGTCGGTAATATGCTGGCGGCTATGTAGCAGGCGGGTGACCACATACGCCCAGGCCAGTGCCAGCAGTGCGATGTTGTTCGTTCCAGTAATGTAAACGGTCAATACTCCGCCATAGAACAGCACCGGCATTTCAAACAGATTGTTGAAGTGCTGGGTGATCGGAAGAGCAGGTAATGCGGTGGCTCGTAACCCAGCTTGTGGCGAAAGTAGTTGGGATTCAGCCCTTCCAGTACGGCACGTTTGGTATATCTCGCCTGCAATGCCCCGACGAAAAAGGTCCAAAGTACCAGGGCGAACATCGGGTAGAGAATCAGCGTCTTTTCCATGGGTATTTCCTGTAGTGGCTCGCCTGCGATGGTAGATTGGTGGTATATATGTTCAAGAACATATTTACCCTGCAGGGAATTCCATGCCTTACACCAAAGAGCACAAAGACCGCAGCCGTGAGCGAATCCTGCAAAGTGCCGCACGCCTGTTTCCTCG
>JBNKBG010000094.1:0-7583 GCA_050287105.1 Thiohalomonadaceae bacterium | reverse complement strand
GGAGTTGAGCCAGTTGTTCGTGCTGCTGGTACTGCTGCGCTGGGCCTGGCACAACCGTGGCGATGCGCTGATGCAGGCTTACGGCCTCAACCTGCGCATGGCCTGGATCGCCCTCGGTATCGCCGGTTTTCTCCTGCTCAACGAGGTGGTGGCGCATACGGTGCACCACTGGGGCGGGGTGCCTTACCACAGCCATAGCCTGTTCGGCTCCATGCGATTCCAGTCCGCTATCTCGGTGGTCTGGACCCTGGCGGCATTGACGGTCACCGTGCTGGCGACCCGTCGCAGGCTGCGGGTACTTTGGTTCAGTGGCGCCGGATTGCTCGCTGCAACGGTTGTGAAGCTGTTCCTGATCGATCTCTCCCGTTCCGATACGATGGAGCGCATTATCTCCTTCATAGTGGTCGGTTTATTAATGCTGATGATCGGTTATTTTTCACCTCTGCCACCCAGGCAGAAGGAAGAAGCGGCATGATTCGAGCGTTGACGATCGCCCTGCTGCTGCCGGTATCAGTGCTTGCTCAGCAGTTGGACAGACCACCCCGGCCCAATGACTTTGCCTACGGTATGCCGCTAGAGGTGGATGGCGACGGTGCACTCTACAGCTTTGATCTGCCAACGGATATTTGCCTCTACAGTACCCGTCGCGATCTGGGCGATATGCGCATCTTTAATGGTTACGGCGAAGTGGTGCCACACCTGCTGCGCCCCGGCCTTGAGCCGGAAGCGCAGGCACCTGAAGCGCTGGAGTTGCCTTTTTTCCCAATCATGGAAGCGGACGATGGCGATCCGGCACAGTTGCAGATCAATATCGCCACTGACGAGAAGGGGGCGGTGGTCAATTTCTGGCAGCGTGGTGAGGGTTTGCAGGGCAGCGTGGTCGGGCGCTACCTGATCGATGCCTCGGCATTGCAGCAACCACTGGATAAATTACAGCTCGACTGGGATGAGAGCGCGGAGGGATTCCTCGAAGCGGTTTCTCTGGAAGCGAGTAATGACCTGGCCAATTGGACCCCAGTAATCACCAACGCCTCGCTGGCCTCACTCAGTCAGGGTGCCTATCACCTGCGCCAGGGAGATATCGATTTGCCGCCACAGGAACAGGCGAAGTACTACCGTCTCGCCTGGCCGCTGGGGGCAAAAGGCATCCAGCTGACCGCACTGCGAGCCGTGCCACTGCGCCAGGGGGGAGAAAAACCCCATCGTTGGCAACGTTATTCTCCGACGGGTGAGGCGGTACGTCCCGGCCAATATGAATTCCATGTCGAGGGTCATTTCCCCTTCGACCGTGCCCGGGTGAAACTGCCCCAGGGCAACACCGTGGTCAGGGCCAAACTGTTTACCCGCAGTGCCGCGCCACAGAGTCAGTGGCGGGAGCAGTTCCACGGTCTGCTCTACAACTTGCTACGCGATGGCCGTGAACTCTCCAACGATGCCGTGTCGCTGGCGGCGGTGGATGAACCGAACTGGAGACTGGAGATCGACACTGACGGTGGCGGTCTGGGTCAGGGTGAGCCACAGTTGGAGCTGGGCTGGGTGCCGCAGCGCGTCTACTTTGTTGCGCGGGGGGAGGGGCCATTTACCCTGGCGTTTGCCGCTGCCAACATCGACCGGTCTCATAGCGACATCTCATCGCTGCTGACTACTCTGCAACAGAGCAATCAGGGGGAAGGCTTCATCAAGCCGGCTTCCCCCGGTCCGCGATATGAGTTGGGTGGTCGCTACCGGCTACAGGGGCAACCGCCACCGTTGCCGTGGCAGCAGTGGTTGTTGTGGGCGACACTATCGATTGGTGTATTGATTGTCGCTCTGATGGCACGTAGCCTCTACCGCCAGATGAATAATGAAAACCGGATAGAGTGACCCGTATGGCCTCAAATACCTCAGCAGACATTGGCGTTATTGACGAGCGCATCCACGGTAGTCGGCTCAGCCACTTTATCCGTGAGTTCTTTACCAATAGCGCCTATTTCCCGTTGGCCAATATCTTCCTTGAACTACTCAATAATCCGAAGGATTACTCGACTCACCCCGATCCCTATGTACTGATCCTGGCGGCGTTGTTGCAGGCCAGGTTCATCAGTGATCGTACCTATATGGGACGTTCGGTGCCGATGCTCGGTAACCTGATCGGTCCACTGGTCTACACGGTTTACGAGATGCTGTTGGGCAGTGGCAGTTTTGTCGAGGGCTACAACCATATCGCCTACTGGGTTTTTGCCTTTGCGATCGGCTTCAGTCGGCAGATGCAGGTACATTTGCCACCGAATATCGGTCCCCTGTTTATTCTGGTAGAAAGCACCTTGCGTACCAGTATCCTGTTGGCCATGTATATCATCCTCCATTTTGAGTTGGGTGATATGAAATCGCTAAGCGAGTTTTCCAGTGACCCAACCCACATATTTATAGCCGTCGTGGTGCCGTTCTCCGGTTTGCTGCTCGGTGTTGCCCTGATGGATGCGGAGCGGAACGAAAGTGTACTGCGCGGCATTGCCAGTCAGATGAAGAGCTACACCCAGTGGGTGTTGGGAAAGCAATTACTGGCCAGGGCCAATACCGATCCCCGTTCTATCTCCCAGCAACGCCAGGAACGAACCATTGTGGTGATGGAGATTCGTGGCTTTAATCCCTGGAGTGAGAAACAGGAGCCACCACAAATCGTTGCTGCGGTGAACGCCTTCTATGAGGCGGCGGAGGCGACCTGGCAGCGCTTCCATGCACTGCGGGTCAAGCTTGATGCGGACGAGATTATGCTGGTGTTTGGTGATGCCACCACGGCGGTTGCTGCCGCCCTCGAGATGCATGAGAAGGTTGGCGATGCGCTGGGTGAATTCGGTCTTTCCGCAGGTATCGCTGTCCATACCGGGACAGTGGTCGAGGGTATTCTGGGTTCCACCGATTACAAGGGTTATGACCTGCTGGGGGAGGCCGTCAATACCACCAGGGGATTGAGTGATAACGCCGGGATGGGCGAGATCCTGCTTTCCAGCGATACCGTGCAGCGTTTGCAGCGTCCACTGCCCCTGAGTCGCCCCATGGGGATCTCGTTGGAGCAGAACCATGTGCCAGTTACCGTCTACTCTGTCGTTCTGGGTGTCCCCGAATCGTGATAGAGTCGCCACACTTTCCCATGTGGCAGCCTAACCCTTAATGAGCCAGGAAGATTTTAACGAACGTTTCGGCGGTATCCGTCGTCTCTACGGCATTGCCGAGGCTGAGACGATTCGCCAGAGCCACTTTTGTGTGGTCGGTATCGGCGGCGTCGGTTCCTGGGCGGTTGAGGCATTGGCGCGCAGCGGCGTGGGTGCCATCACCCTGATTGACCACGACGACATTGCCGTTAGTAACAGTAATCGCCAGCTTCACACCCTGAGCTCCACCCTTAATCGCTCCAAGGTCGAAGTGATGGCCGAGCGGGTGCGCGAGATCAATCCCGCCTGCGAAGTTACTGCCATCGACGATCTGCTGGTCGAGGCGAACATCGAAAAGTACATTCGTAAGGAGTTCTCTTACGTCGTCGATGCCATCGACTCCATTCGCCACAAGGCGGCACTGATCTATTACTGCAAGCGAAACAGGATCCCGATCATCACCACCGGTGGTGCCGGCGGTATCACCGATCCGACCCGCATTCAGATCACCGATCTGAGTCGTACCCACAACGACCCGCTGGCGGCCAAGGTTCGCGCCCGTTTGCGCGCCACGTATGGCTACTCACGCAATCCGAAAAGCCGCTTCGGTATCGATTGTGTCTTTTCCGATGAGCAACACCGCTACCCGAAGGAAGACGGCACGGTCTGCCAGCAGAAACCCGGGGTCAAAGGGGTCACCCTCGATTGTAATTTCGGCTACGGATCCGCCACCTTTGTCACCGCCACTTTTGCCTTCGCTGCGGTCTCCCGCGCCATTGATAAATTACTGCGCAAGCGGGAGGAGGCGTGAACACTGCCCGTCCCGTGGTTGCGGTCAGTGCCTGTCTGCTGGGTGAGAAGGTACGTTACGATGGTGGCGACAGGCGCAACCCAACCATCGTCGGTCCGTTGGCCGAGCAGATGGATCTGCTGCCCTTCTGTCCCGAGGTGGCTATTGGTCTGTCGGTGCCCCGGCCCACGCTGCAACTGGTTCAGGGGGAGGATTCGGTGCGCGTTTTGGGGGTCAACAACCCGGCGCTGGATGTGACCGACGCCCTCTCCGGCTATGCGCAGCAGATGAGCGAGCAACTACTGGATGTTAGCGGTGTAATCTTCAAGTGTCGTTCCCCCAGTTGCGGCCTCAATTCGACCCCCTTACACGATCAGATGGGCAAGGTGATTGGTACTGCAAGCGGCGCCTTTGCCGCTGTGATCGCTGCCAGATTTGTCGAGCTGCCGTTGGCCGAGGAGGAGGAACTGGGCGATCCGCAGCGTTACGATCGTTTTGTTCAGCGCGTGCTGGCCCGGCATGCGACTCGATAAATACCTCTGCCATGCCACTGGCCTGACCCGTTCCCGCGCCCAGGGGGTGATCCGCGGTGGCCAGGTGACGGTCAACGGCGAGCGGGTAAAACGTCCCGATTTCAAACTGCCAGCCGATGCCACGGTGGCGTGGCGCGAGCAGGCGGTTGGCCTCAGCGGTAAACGCTACTATATGTTGCACAAGCCGGTTGGTGTGGTCTGTGCCACGACCGACAACCAGCATAAGACCGTGCTGGAGCTGTTGGATGAAACGGAAAGAAAGGGGCTGCATGTAGCGGGCCGCCTGGATATCGATACCACTGGGATAGTGCTGCTGACGGATGACGGTGAGTGGTCACATCGGGTAACCTCACCAAAGCGTGGTTGCGGCAAGACCTATCGGGTGACCCTGGCCGAAGCGGTGGAGGCGTCACTGCCAGCGCTATTTGCCGAGGGCGTGCTGCTACGCAATGAAACGAAGAAAACCCTGCCCGCTCAACTGGAGATACTGGGTCCCCATGAGGTACGCCTGACCATCAATGAAGGCAAGTACCATCAGGTGAAGCGGATGTTCGCCGCGGTGGGAAACCGGGTAACCGCACTGCATCGTGAGCGTATCGGCGCACTGCAACTCGACCCGGCACTGGGACCGGGAGAGTGGCGTCCGCTGGAAGAAGAGGAGATCGAGGCCATGCAACAATGAACAAGCCACTCTGGCTGGAACACTTTCCTGCCCTGGCGGCGATCGATGACCCGGACTGGTCAGCGGCGCTGGCCGAGGCGCAGACCCTGACCCTGCCGGAAGGGATGGCGGTGTTTCGCGAGGGCGATCATTGCAGCAATTTTCTGCTGGTCATCGATGGCGCGGTACGGGTACAGAAGCTTTCTGAGAGCGGTCGGGAAATTGTTCTCTATCGGGTCGAGGAGGGGCAGTCCTGTATTCTCACCACCGCCTGCATGTTGGGTGGAAAACAGTACAGTGCAGAGGGTTTTACGGAGAGCAAGGTCCATGCGGTGGCTCTGCCCCAGCATGCTTTTCAACTGGCGCTACACGGCTCGCGAGGTTTCCGCGAGTTTGTCTTCGACGTCTATGCGGAGCGGGTGACCGAACTGCTGCTGTTGATTGATGCCATCTCTTTCGGTCGAGTCGATCAGCGTCTGGCAGGATATTTACTGGAACATGCGGATAGTGGCGGATCATTAGCCCTGACCCACCAGGAGCTGGCCCGGGAATTGGGTACGGCGCGCGAAGTGGTGAGTCGTATGCTCAAGGAGTTTGAGCGACGCGGACTGGTACAGCTGGGGCGAGGTCGGATTGTGCTGACAGACCGCGACGGTCTGGTTGCAGCAAACAATGTGAGTTAGTCACTGAAAGGTGTAGTGAGCAGTTGTAGAGTAAGCCGCGTTAGAAGTAGTAAAACCATCCATAAAGGAGCAGCAAATGAAACTGAACGTTGGTGGTATTGATCGTATTCTTCGTATCGTCGTCGGCGCCGCCCTGGTAGGTGCCACTGTCATGGGTATGCTGCCGGTATGGGGCTATATCGGTGTGATTCCACTGGTTACCGGCCTGGTGGGTTTCTGCCCGCTTTACCCGCTGATCGGTGTTAGCACCAAAAAATAGCACTACAAAAAAAGCGGGCCTTGGCCCGCTTTTTTTGCTTTAGAAATACTCCTTCCTACTCTTCCCACATCTTCATATGCTGATCCTGATGGGCGTTAAACTCTTCTTCGCTCAACTGGTTGTCACCGTTGCTGTCAATGCTTGAGAAAGACGGGGCATTGGACATATTACGCATCGGTTTACCCTGGAGAACACGCTCACGGATACGATTGTTACGCGCGGCGTAGAACTCTTTCTGGGTGACGCTGCCGTCACTATCCAGATCAAACGAGCTGAATGTCGGTACATTGTCGGGGCGCATGCGTTGTTGGGTTTGCTGCTCGACCTGGGCCTGCTCCTGCGTCTGTTCCTGTGTCTGCTGCTGCATACCCATACCCGGGGCGGTGGCTGGCGGGGTACCCGGCATCGCGCCCATTGCGCCGCTTTGGGTCCGTGTTTCAGTCCGGGTTTCAGTTTGCGTTTGTGTCTGCACACGGTTGCGATTAGTCGCAGTGAATTCCTCACGGCTAATCATGCCATCGCCGTTTTTATCGAAATCAGAAAATGACATCGGCCCATGAGTATTCCCCGCGCCCCCCATGGGGCCTGCCGCATAAGCGCCTGTAGTGAAGACCAGAGAAAGAAGAACAGCGGAAACGCTATATTTTATAGTTGTCATATTGAATCACCTCCATTGAATAGTGGTATGCCCTGTGAAAGTTAGCGAAAAGAGAATCGCTGCTGAGATAGGACAGTGTGCAAGTTTGCCCCAGCAATAATTCCATACCAACGGCTTTTCCACGGGAATTAGGACTGGTTCACTTTTTTATTATTGTAGTTGAATTACGCCGGCCGCGGTTTTCCCGCATAGCCGGGTGGTGTGAATTTTGTGGCAGACAGGGCGCCTGTTGTTACTGCCAGTGACCGTCGTAAGGTTTAGCCTTCCGCGCTGTCCTTAAGTTCGAATCCGGCACCCTGCAACTCCAGGGTTAACAGTCGTCGCCATACCTGGGAGTCATTAATTGAGAGGCATTCAATGCCGTTATAGTCCGGCGGTAGTTTTCCCTGGCCTTTATACAGGGCGCATACCCGTGACTTGCCGAGGCGTCCGATGTAGTAACCAAGTTCCAGCAATACATTTCGTTGCGGTTTGCCAGCCTTAATCGGTTTACCTGGCTGGGGAAAGTCATCCTGGCTCAACAGGACAATCGCATAATCAACTTCCGGCAGGCTCTCGATTTTTTCAACGATGTTGCGATCGCTGTTTCTCTGCTTGTGCAGGATCACCGCTTCCAGACCCTGCTTCTCCAGAAATTCGACCACAGCATTCTTTAGCGCATCGTTCTGCCCGTGCACGATACAGACTCGACGGGTCATGATGCGTCGTGGAAGCTCGGTGGCCTCGATCACCGAGGAGGAGCGTCTGTTTTGTACTATTGGCGTAGGCTGTTTTGTCGCGGTTACCACGGTGGGTTTTGCGCTGGGAACTGGTGCCGGTGCTTCGTCTTTGAGAATATTCAGACGATCCTCCAGGCGAACGATCAGCC
>JBNKBG010000093.1:0-8594 GCA_050287105.1 Thiohalomonadaceae bacterium | reverse complement strand
GTGAGCAGGGTCATCTCCAGTGCCTCGGCCTGCTGGCGCATTTCGTGGATCTTCAGCGCGGCGATGGCGTCCGGTTCCTGCGCCAGGATATCCACCTGGAGTCGGGTCTGGCGCAGAAGTTCGCGCAGGCGGCTATCGAGGGCGGTGCGGCTTAGTTCCAGCGCATCTTCCAGCGCATGTTCCACGCGCAGATCAAACCAGCTATCGATACCGCGGTTAAGGAACTGCAGCGAGAAGTAATAGAGTATCGAGATCGGTGCCACCGACAGCACCACGAACATGATCACCAGCCGGACGGTAAGGCGTGAGCCCGGTTCACGATTGCGATAACGGCGGATCAGCGAGATTAGATGACGACCGATGAGTGCCAGCAGCAGTAGCAGCGCCAGCACATTGATTCCCAGCAGCAGTGAGTAGAGCTGGCCGAACATGGCCGAGTTCTGCGTCGCCGAGCTCATCAGCGACAGCGAGGTGAGCAGCAGCACGAACAGCAGGGCAACCGGTTTGCGCCCGGATGTCAGACGCCTCAGGGCTTCAGTGACCATGTGTACCAGTCACTGTCGAGCCGCCAGGCGGGGGTGATGTAGGCGAGTGGGCGTAGGGGCGAGGGTAGTGCCTCGATCTCCAGTTCCGCCCGGATCAGAACCTCATACTCTTCATTGGGCTGGATCAGCTGCTTGTCCAGCAGCGGCAGGTCCTGCAGTCGCCCCAGGGCGTAGAGCACACCGTCGAGGGTATGAAAGGAGTAGAAGGCACCGCTGTTGATATTCTGCAGCAGGTACTGGTGGGAGAGGGCGTGGTACTGCAGCCGGTAGCGCTGCTCCAGCGCTGCCATGTCCGCGTTCAGCCACCACTTGCGCTTGCGCTGGATTTCGATCTCCACCAGCACCGGGATCGGCACGCCGTTCCTCAGCGCATCGAGTACCTCGTCCGTGGGTTTAAATTCCAGATGGGCGCTGAGCAGGTAGACGTTCTCTTTCAGGCGGGTGTTGATGGTATCGATGCGGAAACCGTCGGCCCAGCTGGTGGGGGCGATCAGCAGCGCGACAAGCAGCGTCAGCCCACTGGCCCAGCGGCCGGAGACTGTTTTAACGCTGCTTACCGATACACGCGTAGTAGAACCCATCCATTCCATCCTGACCGGGCAGAATCTGGCGCCCGATAGCCGTTGACTGGCCCCATGTCTGATCGAGAGGGAGATTCACTGCATCTTCCTGTCTGGCCAGGAAGTTTGCAAGCTGTTCGCCGTTCTCCCGGGGCAGTACCGAGCAGGTGGCGTAGACAAGAATACCGCCCGGACGCAGCAACGGCCACAGGGCATCAAGGATACTTCCCTGTAACTGCACCAGTTGATCGATGTCCTCGACGCGGCGTAGCAGCTTGATGTCCGGGTGGCGGCGGATCACCCCGCTGGCGGAGCAGGGGGCGTCGAGCAGGATGCGATCGAAGGGTTGTCCGTCCCACCAGGCGGCGGGTTCGGCGGCGTCCGCAGCAAGCAGTTTGGCACTGACGCCGAGACGGGCGAGGTTCTCAGCCACCCGTTCCAGTCGGCGCTCCTCGATATCCAGGGCATAGAGGTCGAGGTCAGGACAGAGCTCCAGCAGATGGCCAGTCTTGCCGCCGGGGGCAGCGCAGGCGTCGAGCACACGCATCCCCGATTTGGCATCGAGCAGGGGCGCCGCCAGTTGAGCCGCTGCGTCCTGTACCGAAACCAGGCCGTCGGCGAAGCCGGGCAACTGATCGACCGTGACGGGTCGCTCCAGGGTCAGGGCGTCCGGGGCATGGGCGGAGGGATGGGCGTCGATGGCCACCTCGGTGAGCATCGTCAGGTAGTCGTCGCGGCTCTGGCGGGCGCGATTCACCCGCAGGGTCATCGGTGGGCGGGCGTTGTTGGCGGCGACGATCGCCTGCCACTGTTTCGGCCAGCTCTGCTGCAATTCACTGAGCAGCCATGCCGGGTGGGCGTTGCTGGCAGCCTCATCGGCGGCCAGTGCCTGCTCCAGTTCATCGCGCTCGCGCTGGAAGCGGCGCAGTACCGCATTGACCAGTCCTCGCGCCCACTCTTTTTTCAGCAGCGCCGTAACGGCTACCGTCTCAGAGACCGCCGCATGGGGTGGGATATCCATGTAGCTGAGTTGATAGAGGCCGAGCAGCAGCAGGGCATGGACATCGGTTTCTTTTGCCTTGAGCGGCTTGTCGAGCAGGCGGGCCAGCAGCCACTCCAGTCGGGGCCACCAGCGCAGGGTGCCGTAGCAGAGCTCCTGGGCCAGTGGCCGACGCTCCGGTGGCAGCGGTTCGAGGGCGTGGGGTATCAGGCTGGATAACGACTGGCCGTCGTGGGCGACGCGGGTCAGGATGGTGACAGCGATGGCGCGGGGATTGGTTGCCTTGCCCTTAGCCACCCAGAATGACTCCATCGAGATTGTGCGCGTTAAGGAAGTCGGTAGCGGCCTGGGGCTTGCCGCCTGGGCGTTGCAGTCGGGTGATGCGTAATGTGCCTGTCCCGCAGGCGACATCGATACCCGATTTGTCAGCACGCAGCACACTGCCAGGTGGTTGCCCGCTCTGTTCGTCGAGCGCGATACCATTCCAGATGCGCAGCACCTCCTCGCCGTGTTGGCTCTGCGCCACCGGCCAGGGATTGAAGGCGGCGATCTGGCGGGCGATCTCGATGGCCGGTTTGTGCCAGTCGATCTTCGCTTCCTCCTTATAGAGCTTCTTCGCGTAGTTGGCCTGACTGTCGTCCTGTTTTTCGGCGGTCAGTGTATCCAGTTTGTCCAGCGCCTCGACAATGGCCTGGGCGCCCAGCGCGGCAAGGCGGTCGTGCAGGGTTTCGGCGGTGTCATTGGGCTCAATCGGTGTGGCCAGTTTGTAGAGCATGTCACCGGTATCCAGCCCCACGTCCATCTGCATGATGGTGATACCGGTTTCGCTGTCGCCGGCGAGGATGGCGCGCTGGATCGGCGCGGCACCGCGCCAGCGTGGTAGCAGTGAGGCATGGATATTGAGGCAGCCGAGGCGCGGTGTTTCGAGTACTGCTTTCGGTAGCAGCAGGCCATAGGCGGCGACCACCATCAGATCCGGTTTCAGTGCCGCCAGTTTTTCCTGTTCGGCCGGATCTTTCAGGCTTTCCGGTTGGTAGACCTCTATGCCGTGCGCCAATGCCAGTGCCTTGACCGGGCTGGCGGTAAGTTTACGCCCGCGCCCGGCGGGTCGGTCCGGTTGGGTGTAGACGGCGATGACCTTATGCCGACTCTCTAGCAGGGCGGCAAGGGCAGTGGCGGCGAACTCGGGGGTTCCCGCGTAAACGATGTTCAAAGGTGTGGGCATGGGCTCTGTGATATCGGTGAGTGGGCAGTTACATCGTCTGCCGTAGCTGTTTTTCCAGCTTTTTACGGATACGTTGCCGCTTGAGGATGGAGAGGTAGTCAACGAAGAGTTTACCCTCCAGGTGATCCAGTTCATGTTGAATGCAGACCGCCAGCAGGCCGTCGGTCTCCAGTTCGAAGGGTTCGCCGTTGCGGTCCAGGGCGCGAACCTTGATCCACTCCGCACGCTCCACCGGCTCGTAGATCCCGGGGACCGAAAGGCAGCCCTCATCGCTCTGCTCAACGCCCTGTTTTTCCAGGATTTCCGGGTTGATCAGTACCAGGGGCTGGTTCCTCTCCTCGGAGACATCGATCACTACCAGACGCTGGTGAAAGTCGACCTGGGTAGCGGCGAGGCCGATCCCCGGCGCCTCATACATGGTCTCGAACATATCGTCGATCAGGGCACGTAGCGCGTCATCCACCTGCGCAACCGGCTTGGCAACGGTGCGCAGGCGCTCGTCTGGAAAATGCAAAATTGTCAGTAGGGCCATGGTAATTCCGTAAAAAGCTATAGTAGAAACACAGCTTTTGTTGCTAAAGTAATGATCATACTGGAAACTCTCACAAGATCGCACCCCTTTGAGGGGAGCAAATATTTCGCTAAACTCGCCAGAACTCGCTGAGATAAAGGGAAGCCCATGGCAATGACACCGCTTCATCCCGCCCGCAATGTTACCGCTATTTTAGCGGTATTGATGCTCGCTCTGCTTGCCGGATGCGCCTCTGAACCGGAGGTGGCGCCGCAGCCCGCACCGCCGATGGAGGTGAAACAACCCGCTCAGCCAGCGCCCGTCGTGGTTCTGCGTCCCGACTACCCGCAAAGTTATACGGTTGTGCGCGGCGATACCCTGTGGGATATCTCTTCCCGTTTCCTCAAGGATCCCTGGATGTGGCCGGAGTTGTGGCAAGTCAACCCACAGGTTAGCAACCCCCACCTGATCTATCCGGGTGATGTGTTAACCCTCTATTTTGTCGACGGCAAACCGATGATGAAGGTTGAGCGTCAGCAGACTCAGCAGCAAGCGCAACCGCAACCTAAGCAGGACCTGCCACGCAGCGGATTCCCGGTGGTGAAGCTCAGTCCACAGGTGCGTGATGCATCGCGGGAGGGTGCCGTATCGACGATTCCGCTGGACAAGATCCGCCAATATCTTTCAAGTCCACGAGTGGTCACCGAGGATGAACTGGAATCCCTGCCCTATCTGGTTTCCTATACCGATGAGCGTCTTCTGGGTGGTGGTGGAAACAGTTTCTACGCCCGTGGCATCGAGGCCGGTAAACAGTCTGGTCAGTATGTTTTGCTCCGCGCCGGGCAGGAGTATGTCGACCCGGAAACCGATGAGACGCTTGGCTACGAGGGGGTCTATCTGGGTGATGCCCGACTGAAAAAATTCGGCGATCCCTCTACCCTGGAGATCACCATGTCGAACCGGGAGATCATGCGCGGCGACCGTCTTGCGCCCAGGGAAGAGAATGCGCTGCCGTTTCGCTACATGCCTCGTCCGCCGATGAAACCGATCAGAGGGAGGATCATTTCGGTAATGGATGGCGTCGCCAACATCGGTCAATATCAGGTGGTAGTACTGAATCTGGGTCGGCAGGAGGATGTTGAACCGGGACATGTGCTGGCGGTGATGCAGGCAGGTGCTGAGGTTGACGATACAGTCGAAGGTGGTGATGTGCAGTTACCGGATACCCAGGCGGGTACGTTGATGGTGTTCCGTGTGTTTGAGCGCGTTAGTTACGGACTGATCGTGAACGCGGTAAAACCGATTCATACCCTTGATGTGGTAACCAACCCCTAGAGATCCATGGCGGCCGCAGGAAGCGGCCGCCCTGTTTTACGATGATGGAACAGACGGAAAAGCTACGTTACTGGCTGGCACTCTCACTGGCTCCCGGTGTCGGTCCGGTACAGTTTCGCGAGCTGCTGGAACAGAGTGGCGACATTCCTCTTCTATTTTCCTCCCCACCCGCGGGTAAACTTAAGACCTATCTGCGTGCTCCCGACTGGGCCTCAGTGGATAGCTGCCTGCAGTGGGCAGAGCAGGATGGTTGCCTGATTCTCTCGCTGGACGATCCCCGTTACCCCGAGCTGTTACGCCAAACCCACGACGCGCCACCCCTGCTCTTTGCCCGTGGCAATGTGGCACTGTTGCAGAATCCGCAACTGGCGATGGTGGGGAGCCGCAATCCCAGTGTGATCGGACGGGAGACGGCGCAGGAGTTTGCCCGTACCCTGGCCACCGCGGGGATGACCATCACCAGCGGCCTGGCATTGGGAATCGATGCGGCCAGCCATCAGGGGGCACTGGATGGTGGTGGAGAGACCGTGGCGGTATTCGGCACCGGGCTGGACCGGGTCTATCCGGCGAAGAACCGGGCGCTGGCTCATGCCATCGTTGAGGGTGGCGGGGTGCTGCTCTCCGAGTATCCGCCCGGTACCGAGCCATTGCCGGGTAACTTTCCCCGGCGGAATCGCATCATCAGTGGCCTCTCCCTCGGAACCCTGGTGGTGGAGGCGGCGCTGCGTAGCGGTTCCCTGATCACCGCGCGTACTGCGGTCGAGCAGGGGCGTGAGGTCTTCGCTATTCCTGGTTCTATCCACAATCCGCTGGCGCGTGGCTGCCACCAGTTGATCCGTCAGGGGGCCAAGCTGGTGGAGAGTGCCCAGGACATTCTGGAAGAGTTGGCGCCCCAGTTGCGCGCCATTTTGGCGGAGCCGACGCCAACCCGTTCGCCGAGTGGGCCGGATGAGGAACACAAGATGTTGTTGGCCTGCCTGGGTGACGGCACCAGCAGTGTGGATCAGCTGGTGGAACGCAGTGGATTGACGGCGGATGCGGTTTCCTCCATGCTGTTATTGCTCGAGCTTCAGGGATACGTGGTATCCACAGCCGGTGGATACGCCCTGGCCGGTAAGAGAAGGTGACATGAAACAAGACGTATTCGACATCCTGCTCTACCTTTTCGAAAACTATATGTACGAAGAGAACGAGCTGGAGCATGATCGCGATTCTCTGCAAATAGAGCTGCAGGATGCCGGCTTTCGCAAGCATGAGATCGGTAAGGCGTTCGACTGGCTGGAAGGCCTCGGTGCTATCGACTATGACGGTGAAGCGAAGCGCGGTGGCACGCAATCTTTCCGCATCTACTCCGATGAAGAGATGGTGAAACTCGACAGCGAGTGCCGCGGTTTTCTGTTATTTCTGGAGCAGATGGGTGTACTTGATCAGGCGACCCGTGAAATGGTCATTGATCGGGTAATGGCGCTGGAAAACAGCGAAGAAGTGGAGCTGGATCAGCTCAAGTGGGTAATCCTGATGGTGCTGTTCAATCAGCCTGGTCAGGAGGCCGCTGTAGCCTGGATGGAAGACCTGGTAATGGACGAAGTGGTCGCCCAGATCCACTAAGCCATTGAGCGGATTCGGCTGTCCATGCCCGCGCACGCGGGCATTTTTTCTGGTAAATAGAGTGTTATGAGCAAAAACCTCGTTATTGTGGAATCGCCGGCCAAGGCGAAGACCATCAAAAAATATCTCGGCAAGGATTTTGAGGTACTGGCCTCCTACGGCCATGTACGCGATCTGCTGCCCAAAGAGGGCGCGGTCGATACCGCCAACGACTTCGCCATGAAGTATCAGGTGATCGACAAAAACAGCAAACATGTCGACGCGATTACCAAGGCGATCAAAAAGGCTGATGCCCTCTATCTCGCAACTGACCCGGACCGCGAAGGTGAAGCGATCTCCTGGCATCTGCTGGAGATCCTGAAGGGTAAAAAACTCCTCAAGGATAAAACTATCGGCCGCGTGGTGTTCCATGAGATCACCAAGCGTGCGATCCGCGATGCGGTAGATCATCCCCGTGATATTTCCATGGAGCTGGTCAACGCGCAGCAGGCGCGCCGCGCCCTCGACTATCTGGTCGGTTTCAATCTCTCACCGTTGCTGTGGAAGAAGATCCGCCGCGGTCTCTCTGCCGGCCGGGTGCAGAGTCCGGCGTTGCGTTTGATCGTCGAGCGTGAGGAAGAGATCGAACGCTTTGTCGCCCGCGAATACTGGAGCGTCGAGGCCGACGTCAGCAGCAAGGGACAGAACTTTGGTGCCAAGCTGATTCAGTTCGAAGGAGAGAAGGTCGAGCAATTCACCATCGACAACAGCGAGCGTGCCGATCAGGTGGAGTCGACTCTGCTGAGCGAAGCGGAAGGTAAGCTGACCGTCACCAAAGTGGTGAAGAAACAGCGCAAGCGCAATCCGGCCGCACCGTTTACGACCTCGACCCTGCAACAGGAAGCCTCGCGTAAACTGGGTTTTACCGCGCAACGCACCATGCGTACAGCGCAGCAGCTATATGAAGGTATCGATATCGGTGGCGAGACCGTCGGTCTGATCACCTATATGCGTACCGACTCAGTCAATCTGGCTGCCGATGCGATTGAAGAGATTCGAGAGTTTATCGCCAAGCGTTATGGCCGTGATAACGTGCCGCCGGAGGCACGCCTCTTCAAGACCAAGTCGAAGAACGCCCAGGAGGCGCACGAAGCGATCCGTCCCACCTCCGCAGAGCGGGTACCGGAATCGATCCAGGGACACCTCTCCAAAGATCAGTTTCGTCTCTATGAGTTGATCTGGAAGCGCACCATTGCCTGCCAGATGGCGCATGCCACCCTTGATACGGTCGCTGTCGATCTGGCTGCGGGTGAAGGGAATCTGTTTCGTGCCAACGGTTCCACCATCGTCCATCCCGGTTTCATGGCGGTCTATCAGGAGAGTGTGGACGACGCCAAGGAGAAGGATGACGACAACAAGTTACTACCCAAACTGCTGGAGGGTGAAAAGGTCGAGTTGATCGCCATTCGTCCCGAGCAGCACTTTACCGAGCCACCGCCGCGTTTCTCGGAAGCGAGTCTGGTTAAGACGCTGGAAGAGTTTGGTATCGGCCGTCCCTCCACCTACGCCAGCATCATCTCCACCCTGCAGGCACGTGAATATGTGGAGATGGACAAGCGCCGCTTCTTCCCCACCGACGTAGGACGCGTGGTCAACAAATTCCTCACCAATCACTTTACCCAGTACGTCGACTACGACTTCACCGCAAAACTGGAAGATGAACTCGATGCGGTCTCCCGTGGTGAAGAGGAGTGGGTGCCGTTGATGCAGCGTTTCTGGACACCGTTCAAGGCACTGGTCGACGACAAGGAGCAGAGTGTTTCGCGCAAAG
>JBNKBG010000092.1:0-8658 GCA_050287105.1 Thiohalomonadaceae bacterium | reverse complement strand
AAAAGCGCCCGGCGAAGAAGGTCTATGGTCTGACAGAAAGCGGCCGTGAAGCCTTTACAGCGGCACTGGCGGAGACCTATCCCAACCATCGGGTTCGTTCAGATTTTCTGGTGCTAATGGTCTTTGCGCATCTGTTATCGCCGGAGCAGCTTGGCAAGGTTTTTGATGCCCGCCTGGCTGACATTGAGCGTCAGATTGCCGAGATCGGATCCTGCATTAATGACGAATCATGCGAGTGTACGATGATGCCCGGTGTGCGCTTTACCGGAGGGTTTGGCCTCGCCGTATTGCAGGCAGGCAGGGAATACATTCAGCAGCACCGCGCAGAACTTATCCAGAAGCTACAGGAACAACAGGAACAGACATCGTGAAACGCTCCTATATCATTGCGGCAGGAATCGTCGTTGTCGTTACCCTATGGATGCTGAGTGGGGTCTTCAGTAGTGGCAGCGTAGAAGCTGAAGCGACAGCGGCACCCGTACATAAATTGACCCGGGTACAGGTAGTCCGTTACCAGGCCAAACCGATGCAACGCGAGGTGATGGTGCAGGGACAGAGCCAGGCGAAGAGTGAAGCGCTGGTCATGGCACAGACCGCCGGGCAGGTGGAAAAGGTCGTTGCCGACAGGGGTAGCGCGGTAAAGCGTGGTGACACGGTATTGCGCCTGGAGGCAGATATGCGTCCACGGCAACTCGAAGAGGCGCGTGCCCTGGTTGAGCAGCGCAAGCTGGAGTATGACGGTGCCAAACGACTCAAGAGCCAGGGCTTACAGGCCGAGCGTCAACTGGCCGAGGCGCTGACCCTGCTTAACAGCGCCAAAACCCTGCTCAAAAATGCTGAACTGAACATGCAAAGGCAGAACCTCGCCGCCCCCTTTGATGGGACGATTCAGGCGCGCCATGCCGGCGTGGGTGATTATCTCAAGGTGGGCGACCCGGCCTATACCATCGTCAATCTTGATCCGCTGGTGTTTCGTGGCGATGTTTCCGAAAACGAAGTGGATAAGCTAAAGATGGGGCTGGACGCCAATGTGGAGTTGAGTAACGGCGTAAAGATGAGCGGTAAGCTGACCTTTGTTGCCCCGGTAGCCGATAGCAATACCCGCACTTATGCCATGGAGGTAGAGGTGGCCAATCCGCAACCGCAGCAACGTGGTGGGATGAGCGCCACCATCCGTGTGCCACTGGATCTCACCCCCGCACACAAAATCTCCCCCGCACTGCTGTCACTGAATGATGCCGGAGTTCTCGGACTGAAGATTGTCGATCGCGACAGTATCGTGCGTTTCTATCCGGTGGATATTCTGAAATCGGAACGTGACGGCCTGTGGCTCGGCGGTCTGCCGGAGAGTATGGATCTGATCACCGTCGGCCAGGGTTTTGTGCGCGATGGCGACAAGGTGGAGATCGCTCGCGAGCAGGACGTCCTTTGATATGAAAAACCTCATTAACGCTGCTTTCGATCGTTCCCGTACGGTCCTTGCCCTGCTGGTGCTGATCCTGATCAGCGGCAGCGTCTCCTACGTCACCATACCCAAGGAGTCGGACCCGGATGTGGCGATCCCGATCATCTATGTCTCCATGAGTCACGAGGGGATTTCGCCGGAGGATGCCGAGCGCCTGCTGATTCGCCCCATGGAAAAGGAGTTGCAGAGCATTGAGGGGGTGAAAGAGATGCGCTCCAATGCCGAGGAGGGACACGCCTCGGTGCTGCTGGAATTCGACGCCGGTTTCGATAGTGATCAGGCGCTACAGGATGTGCGTGAGAAGGTCGATCTGGCGAAGAGCAAGCTGCCTGCTGATACCGACGAGCCGACAGTCAACGAGGTTAACGTCGCCCTTTTCCCGGTACTGGTGGTCACCCTGGCCGGTAACGTTCCCGAGCGTACCCTGCTCACTCTGGCAAGAGATCTGAAAGACAAGATCGAAGGCCTGCGTGAAGTACTGGAGGCGAAAATTGCCGGCGATCGCGAAGAGGTGGTGGATATCGTGGTCGAGCCGCGGGTGCTGGATAGCTACGGCATCTCCTATGAGGAGTTGATCAACTTCATCTGGCGCAACAATAAACTGGTGGCCGCCGGTGCGCTGGATACGGGCAAGGGCCGCTTCTCGGTCAAGGTGCCGGGCCTGCTGGAGGGGGCGGAGGATGTCTTCTCCCTGCCGGTTAAGGTGGTCGAGGATCGAGTAGTGACCTTCGGCGATGTTGCCATGGTTCGCCGCACCTTCAAGGACCCGACCAGTTTCGCCCGGGTCAATGGTAATCCGGCGATCAGCCTGGAGATATCCAAGCGGGTTGGCCAAAACGTCATCGAAACCATCGACAAGGTGCGCGCCATTGTTGCCGCGGAGCAGGCTACCTGGCCGGAAGGGGTAGAGATCAGCTTCTCCCAGGACAAATCCAAAGATGTGAAGGATATGCTTTCGGATCTGCAGAACAACGTCCTGAGCGCAGTGCTACTGGTTATGGTAGTTATTGTCGCGGCACTCGGTGTGCGGACCGCCGGTCTGGTAGGGGTGGCGATTCCGGGCTCTTTCCTCGCCGGGATCCTGATCATCGATTCCATGGGGCTAACGATTAACATCGTGGTGCTGTTCGCCCTGATCATGGCGGTGGGGATGTTGATCGACGGCGCCATCGTGGTGACCGAAATGGCCGACCGCAAGATGATCGAGGGGATGCCCCGCGAAGAGGCCTACGCCTTTGCCGCACGGCGCATGAGCTGGCCGATCACCGCATCCACCGCCACCACCCTGGCCGCCTTTATGCCGCTGCTGTTCTGGCCCGGGGTGGTGGGGGAGTTTATGAAATACCTGCCGATCACCCTGTTGGCGACGCTCTCCGCCTCGCTCTTTATGGCATTGATCTTTGTTCCCACGCTGGGGGAACTGGTGGGTAAACGCAGCCCCCTGAGTGAAGAGGCGTTGCACAGTCTGGCCGCAGCGGAGACCGGAGAGCTGCATGAGATCGGTGGTCTTACCGGGCTCTATGTGCGTACGCTGGAGAAGCTCCTGGTCCATCCGGGCAAGATCCTTGGGGCGTGCTTCGCTTTTCTGCTGTTTGTCTATGTGATCTACGGCGTCTTCGGCAAAGGGGTGGAGTTCTTCCCCAAGGTGGAGCCGCAGCAGGCGGCGGTGAATGTGCTGGCTCGCGGTAACCTCTCGGTCTACGAGCAGGATGCACTGGTCAAGCAGGTGGAGGATCGCATCCTTGGTCTGAACGGGATCAAGACCCTCTATAGCCATAGCGGCCTTGGTCTCGCCAGTGGGGGGCAGGATGTCCCGCCCGATACTATCGGCGTGATCCAGATGGAGTTTGGTGACTGGGACAAACGTGCCCCGGCCGATGACATTCTGGCCGAGATCCGTCGCCGTACTGCCGACATTGCCGGTATCCACATCGAGACACGCAAGCAGGAGGGCGGCCCGCCCGGGGGCAAGCCGGTACAACTGCAGATCGGTTCACGCTATCCGCAGATGCTGGAACCGGCGGTAGTGAAGATACGCGAACTGATCGATGAGGTGGGCGGGTTCGTCGATGTGGAGGATGATCGTCCGCTGCCCGGTATCGAGTGGCAGATCAACGTTGACCGCACCAAGGCGGCCCGCTTCGGCGCCGACATTACTATCGTCGGCAATGCGGTACAGATGGTGACCAACGGTATCAAGGTGAGTTCTTACCGTCCTGACGATGCGGATGACGAGGTCGATATCATCGTCCGTCTGCCTGAGGATCAGCGCGATCTGGATTCGCTGGATCGCCTGCGGGTGCAGACCCGCTACGGTCTGGTACCGATCAGCAACTTCGTCACCAGCCAGCCTGCACCCAAGCGCGGCAACATCAGCCGTGTCGATGGCCAGCGGGTAATGACGGTGAAGGCCGATGTACCTCAGGGTATTCTGCCAGCCAACAAGGTGATCGAGATCCAGCAGTGGTTGGACAAGAACGTCCAGCTCGATTCGCGTCTGGATCTGAAGTTCAAGGGTGAGGATGAGGATCAGCGTGAGGCGCAGGAATTTCTTGGTAATGCCTTCATGGTCGCGCTGTTTATTATGGCGATCATCCTGGTGACCCAGTTCAACAGCTTCTACCAGGCCTTCCTTATTCTTACCGCAGTGATCTTCTCCACCGTCGGTGTGCTGCTCGGTTTACTGACCACCGGGCAACCCTTCGGTATCGTCATGAGCGGGGTTGGGGTAATCGCCCTGGCCGGCATTGTGGTCAACAACAACATCGTCTTGATCGACACCTACAACATCCTGCGTCAGCAGGGAATGGAAGTGGTCGAGGCAATCCTGCGTACCGCAGCACAGCGTCTGCGTCCGGTGTTGCTTACCACCATCACCACCATCCTCGGTTTGATGCCGATGGTGCTCAAGCTCAACCTTGATCTGGTCAATCGTGATGTGACCTTCGGTGCCCCCTCCACGCAGTGGTGGGTCCAACTGGCTACTGGTGTGGCGGGCGGTCTCGCCTTTGCCACCATCCTGACCCTGGTGCTGACTCCCTGCATGTTGCTGTTGGGTGAGCACCTGGGGCAGTACATGAAGCGTCTCCGTCATAAGGAAGCATAGGCACTCTGTTGCCCCTATATGAGGCAACGCCTCTGTTGGTTGCACGAAAAACGTGCAAAATTATCTCCTTCGCACCGCCGTTGCCCGCGCAACTCACTGATTTCCCTCGAGGCACGATATTGGTGCGTTTTTTGCACGCTTTCCGGTCATTTTTTGCATAACTACGGGGAACATCCATGGAACAGACCAGCGGTATCGATACACTGTTCGTATTGCTTGGCGCCATTATGGTGCTGGCAATGCACGCAGGCTTCGCCTTTCTTGAGGTGGGCACTGTGCGTAAGAAGAATCAGGTTAACGCCCTGGTAAAGATCATCGCCGACTTCGCCACCTCCACCATTGCCTACTTCTTCATCGGGTACCTGGTGGCCTATGGTATCGGCTTTTTCGATGATGCCAAGGCACTGAACGTGAACAATGGATTCGCCCTGGTGAAATTCTTCTTCCTCCTCACCTTTGCTGCCGCGATCCCCGCCATCATCTCCGGCGGTATTGCCGAGCGCGCCCGCTTCTACCCGCAGTTGATGGCCACCTTCCTGCTGGTGGCGCTGGTCTACCCCTTCTTTGAGGGGATCATCTGGAACGGTAACTTCGGCATTCAGGAGTGGATCGGCGCGACCTTTGGGGCGCAGTTCCACGACTTCGCCGGTTCCGTAGTGGTACACGCCATGGGTGGCTGGATTGCTCTGGCCGCAGTGATTCTGCTGGGGCACCGCAAGGGTCGTTACGGCAAGAACGGTGAGGTCTTCACCCATCCACCCTCAAGCATCCCCTTCCTCGCCCTTGGTGCGTGGATCCTCAGTGTTGGCTGGTTCGGTTTTAATGTCATGTCGGCCCAATCCATTGGTGGCATCTCCGGCCTGGTCGCGGTCAACTCACTGATGGCGATGGTCGGTGGCATTCTGGTGGCGATGGTCGTGGGCAAGAATGACCCCGGTTTTGTGCACAACGGTCCGCTGGCCGGTCTGGTAGCCGTCTGTGCCGGTTCCGACCTGATGCACCCGATGGGCGCGCTGGTTACCGGTGGTATAGCAGGCGGCCTGTTTGTCTGGACCTTTACCCTGGTACAGAACAAGTGGCGCATCGACGATGTGCTGGGTGTCTGGCCGCTGCACGGCCTCTGTGGTGCCTGGGGTGGTATCGCAGCCGGGATCTTCGGTCTGGAGGCACTGGGTGGCGTAGGCGGCGTGACCTTTATGGGTCAGTTGGCCGGTACGGTTATGGGACTGTTGATCGCCCTGGCTGGCGGCTTTGCTGTCTACGGTGTTCTCAAGGCAGTGGTTGGCCTGCGACTCTCCGAGGAGGAGGAGTACGAGGGTGCCGACCTGGCGATCCACAAAATCGCCTCCGAGCCGACCTACGATCGTTAACAGACCGTTTTCTGCCTGCGACAATGCCGGCCCTGTGGCCGGCATTGTTCGTTTTGGGGCGGTGTCGCTATTGGCGCCTGGTCGGCCGGTGACGTACACTAGGCGCCCTTTTCGCACCCATACAGAAAGATGCGCACGGTTTATATCAAAACCTTCGGTTGTCAGATGAACGAATACGACTCGGCCCGCCTGGCCGATGCGCTCGGTGTCGCCTGCGGCCTGGAGGAGGTGGATGCGCCAGAGCAGGCCGACGTGCTGCTGCTCAACACCTGTAGCGTGCGCGAGAAGGCACAGGAGAAGGTCTTCTCCCAGCTCGGCATGTGGAAGCCGCTGAAAGAGAAAAATCCCGGAGTGATCATCGGCGTCGGCGGTTGCGTCGCCAGCCAGGAGGGAGCGGCGATCCGTGAGCGCGCGCCTTTCGTTGATATCGTCTTCGGCCCGCAGACCCTGCACCGTCTGCCCCAGATGCTGGGCGAAGTGATCGCTCACCGTCGTGCGGTGGTCGATGTCAGTTTCCCCGAGATCGAGAAGTTCGATTCCCTGCCCGAGCAGAAGGCCGAAGGGCCGAGCGCCTATGTCTCGATCATGGAGGGCTGCTCCAAATACTGTACCTTCTGCATTGTGCCCTATACCCGTGGCGAAGAGGTGAGTCGTCCCTTCGACGACCTGCTGGCGGAGATCGCCGGGCTGGCGGCGCAGGGTGTACGCGAGGTCAATCTGCTGGGGCAGAACGTCAACGCCTATCGCGGTGCGATGCATGATGGCGGCATTGCCGATCTGGCACTGCTAATCCATTACGTCGCCGCTATCGACGGCATCGATCGCATCCGCTTCACCACTTCCCATCCGCAGGAGATGAGCGACAGCCTGATCCAGGCCTTTGCCGAGGTGCCGCAACTGGTCAGTTTCCTCCATCTGCCGGTGCAGTCCGGTTCGGATCGTATCCTGGCGCTGATGAAGCGCGGTCACACCGCGCTAGAGTACAAGAGCAAGATTCGTCGTCTGCGCGAGGCGCGGCCCGATATATCCATCTCTTCCGATTTTATCGTCGGCTTCCCCGGTGAAACCGACGCCGACTTTGAGGCAACCAAGCAGCTGATCGAAGAGGTTAATTTCGATCAGAGCTTCAGCTTTATCTACAGTCCACGTCCCGGCACCCCGGCAGCGGACCTCCCCGACGATGTGCCAGCCGAGGTAAAAAAAGCGCGTCTGGCGCGTCTGCAGGATCAGATCAACAAACAGGCGCGTGCCATCAGCGAGGGCATGGTCGGTACGGTGCAGAAGATTCTGGTGGAAGGTACCTCGCGTAAAAACGAGGCGGAGATATCCGGTCGTACCGAGAACAGTCGAGTGGTCAATTTCCCCGGTGGAAAAGAATTGATCGGCCAGTTTGTCGATGTACGCATTACCGAGGCCTATCCCAACTCTTTGCGTGGTGAATTAATAGAGGTTGCAGGTGACAGGTAACAGGCCGCAGGAAAACTGCCATAATTACTTACCCTGCAACCTGAGACCTGTAACCTGTTACCTCCTATGAACGAAACCGCTGACAGCCTCGATATCTCCCTCGAACCGGCCGATAACATTCGGTTGGCGAATCTCTGCGGTCAGTTCGACGAGCACCTGCGCCAGATCGAGCGCCGTCTGGGTGTTGAGATCAATAATCGCGGTAACAGCTTTCGCATCATCGGCGATACCGAGTCGGTGCGTGCCAGTGCCAGCGTGTTACAGGATCTCTACAAAGTCTCCGCCACGGAAACCCTGAGTCCAAATCGTGTGCATCTCTATCTACAGGAGTCAGGCATCGAGGCGTTACTGGACGAAACCGTTGATGTCGCCGAGGTGGTAATTCGCACCAAGCGCGGTGTGGTCCGAGGTCGCGGTCCCAACCAGATAAAATATCTGCACAACATCGTCACCAACGATATCAACTTCGGTATTGGCCCAGCCGGTACCGGTAAGACCTACCTGGCAGTGGCCTGTGCGGTTGAGGCGCTGGAAAAGGATCAGGTGCGCAAGGTGGTGTTGACCCGACCGGCAGTCGAGGCGGGTGAGCGTCTTGGCTTTCTCCCTGGCGATCTGGCGCAAAAGGTCGATCCCTATCTGCGCCCACTGTATGACGCTCTGTATGAAATGCTCGGTTTTGAGAAGGTGGCAAAACTGATCGAACGCAACGTGATCGAAGTTGCACCGCTGGCCTACATGCGCGGTCGCACGTTGAACGAAGCCTTTATCATTCTCGACGAAGCGCAGAACACCACCCCGGAACAGATGAAGATGTTCCTCACCCGTATCGGTTTCGGTTCCACCGCGGTGATCACCGGTGATGTCACGCAAATCGACCTGCCACGTGGTGTCACCTCCGGTCTGCGCCAGGTGGTGGATGTGGTCAAGGATGTGGAGGGCATCAGTTTCACCTTCTTCCTCGCCAAGGATGTGGTGCGTCATCCATTGGTGCAGCGTATCGTCGGCGCCTACGACAAGTTCGAACGTGACAACAAACAGTAAGCTGATGATCGATCTCGATCTGCAAATTGCCACGGAAGCCGAAGATATCCCCGCTGCGGAAGATTTCCAGCGTTGGGTGAGTGCGGCGCTGGTCGATCACGACGGTGCGGAGCTAACCGTGCGCGTGGTAGATGAGGCAGAGATCACAGAACTCAATCGTACCTACCGTAACAAGGATAAAGCGACCAACGTATTGTCGTTTCCCTTTG
>JBNKBG010000091.1:0-9175 GCA_050287105.1 Thiohalomonadaceae bacterium | reverse complement strand
ATACGCGCCACATCAATCACACGAATAGCATCTCCGCCAATGCTGGTGGGTAATCCCTGATTGAAAAAAGCGCCTTTGAAATAGCTGCGCAGATAGAAACCAAATTCGTGACCATACCCGAGCGGTTTCATCACCAGAAACCACCGGTAGGCGGCCAGCGTCGTGCTCAACAGCTGGAAGATAATCCCCAGCACTAATAGACGCGGCACGATATCCTTAACGTGGTCCAGAACCCTGTCCAGCTCCACCGAACGGAAGATCAGACCCAGGATAAGCAGCGTCACCACAATACGCACCAGGACACCCAGCGGCGAACCTTTTGCTATTTCCTCACCACTTTCCGACTCCTGTGCCACTTCCACGGCGCTTTTTCGCGCAAACAGTGTACGTACGTTACGAAAGGAGGCCACTATGCAGGCCAGGCCAATGCCCATCTCCAGCCAGCGCGCCTGGGTGTAACCACTTTGGTGAAAGAACAACAGGGTAATCGCCGCGAACAGTAGCAACACGGTGAAGAAACGCTGCCCGGAATCGGAGACACCCCATTCAAAACGCGGCGCGACATAGTAGGCAAAGAGCACGGAAGTCCAGCCGATCAATGCGCCACCAAGCACGTCGAAGGGCCAATGTACGCCCACCGCCATACGTGAGATCCCTACCAGCGTTGCCGCAAGCAGCAACAATATTTTCCAGTGCATCGCCGTGGAACGCTGCATTACCAGCAACGCCACCATACTGAAGGCAGCCGTGGTATGGCCGGAGGGAAAAGAGACCGCACGTAATGCCCTGCCGATCACAATCAACTCATCCGGCTGTAGTGTGCCGGGGGGACGCATCACCAGTGCCCACTCCTTCAGGCCATGTACCAGCAACATACTGACGATACCTGAAAACATCAGTACCCAGATCAGCATGGGACGCCGTTCCACCAACAGCAGAGCCAGGGAGAAGATCACCAGCGAATCACCGAAGGTGGTGATATTCGCCCACAGCCAGCTTCCGCTGTAGCGACTCAGGCCGTTGAAGAGATGAAACAGCGAGAGATTGGCATCAAAGAGATAGACCAGCAGGGCTGTCAGTGACAGAACCAGCAGCACACCCCAGTTCCATGGCGAGCGCACGATTTCGGCAAAATTTTGTTGTTGGTTATCCATGGTATCCGCGGCAAAGATAATAATTAAACCGGTGCACAGGTGTACCGGTCAGCTGAAACTCATACTCATCCTGAGCGGCGCAATGGGCAAAATGCCCCACGCCATTCAACTGATCACGTCCATGCAGATAATCAGGAACAATTAACAGTGCAATATCGGCGGCATCAGGTGAACCGTACCAGATATCGAACTGATCGTAACGCTGATCCGCCACCTTTACCGTGGCCGGACGCGCATACCAGGCAATGCGGCTGGCGCTGGCCCAGTTGCCCAGATAGATAACGCTCTGTGGATGCTGGCTTTGTAACAGCAGCGCATGTTGTGCGGCCTCACGCCAACCGAGCATATCACCCAGGGGATGCTTGAGAGGCTTAAACGGAACCCACTGTGGCGCAAATAACATCAGATGTGCCAGCAGGATAAACAGCAGCGAGTAGACCGCAGAAACCGCCGCGGTGTTCCGCAACCAGCGACGATTCAGTCGTTCTCCGATCCAGAGCGCGGCTAACGGTGTCGACAGGGCCCAGCCCAGCAGACTCCAGTGGGGCAGCGTCTCTTCCCTGCCCGCCCCCCACAGCAGCAGTAAAAACAGCGGCACGATCATGGCGATCAGCAACTGCGCCGCTGCTTCACCACGTCGCAGATAAGCGATCAGCGCAGCGACGCCAAAGATCACCACCGCCGGACCGTAGGTAAGAAGTTGTCCGGCGAGGGCCAGGGCAAAACGGCGCAACGACCAGGCACGCTCCGGCAGGCCGTGACCCAGTTGATAGGCGAAGGATATCCAGTCGTGCTGGCTGTTCCAGTAAAACACCGGCAGCACCATCACCACGGCGGCAAGGGCAGCGAGCCACAGGCGCGGATTAAGCAGGCTGCGCCAGCCCGCATGGACGAACAGAAACCACGCCACACCGATGGCGAGGGTCACCGCGGTATACTTGGATAATCCGGCCAACCCCAACGCCACACCGAACAGCAGCCAGTCGCGCCAGCTATTCCCCTGCACTGCCCGCCACAGCAACCACGTGCTGGCGAGTCCAGCCACCAGTAGCGGCATCTCCGGCACCATCCCCACGCCCAGCAACTGGAACATCAGTGCCGAATGGAGCAACAACAACGCCGCCAAGGGGGTCCATGCTGGCGCCTGCGGGAACAGCTCCCGGGTCAGACGATAGAGCAACCAACTGGCCAGTGCGCTCAGCAATAGCGGCCACAGGCGCAGGGCAAATTCACTCTCGGAGATCGGCAACACCAGCGCCTGCAACCACCCCACCATCGGCGGGTGATCAAAGTAGCTCCAGTCGAGGAACTGAGCGTAGAGCGCGTAGTGGGCCTCATCCACGCCCAGATCGATCCCGCCCATCACCAGCAGATGCAGCAACAGGCTGAAGCCCGTCACCAGCATGGCGGCCTGTGACGGGCGCTGACTGATGGCGTTAAACCAACTCATTGAACCGATATCGTCTCAGGCAGGTAGAGGGCAAACCAGGAGACGGTATGATCCGGGTTGTTCGCCTCCAGCACCTTAACCCGCAACCACTCCCCCTCCGGGAGCGAAAGCATTGCCGGGATATTTTTCCGCTGCCACTTCTCGCCATCGTATTTGGCCACGTAGAGGCAGGCCGACGTGGGTGGCTGCTCGCGGTTCCACAGGTTGTACTGATTGATGCGGGTATCGGCGGTGACGTTGACCCGGTAGGGCGCATTCAGCAACCAGGCGAGCATCCCCGCCCGGGCATGATTGTCAGCAAGAATGGTGCAATCGGCGCCATAACGCTCGTCAATTGCAGGCAACTGTCGACGCAGCTCATCCTGCACCACCTCCCAGCCGTAACTCTGGCTCAACTGGGTACGCTGCTTGGTCTCCTCCAGGCCAAACCAGGAGAAGATCGCCGGGAAGCGCATCATATCGATGAGAACCACACCCACCAACATCAGTACAGAGATCAGCGCCACCTTTCCCCGGCTCACAATATCGTCGTCGTAATAGAGCCAACGCCAGAGCAGCCCCGCCAGCAGCACCGTGCCCGGCACATAGGCGGTCTCCGGCCAGTTGGCCGCGCTGGTGGTGGTCAATCCGGCCAGACCGAAGATCACCAGCGGGGTCCAGAAACCGAAGCTGAGCAGCAGGTGGTTATAGCTGCTCAGTTTGCCCGGACGAAAGCTCGCCCAGAGCATGGCGATAAAGCTCCACGGCATCGGCACCAGCAACTGGCCGCCAAGAAACAGCAGGAACAGCTCCCCGGCGGAATCGGTGACTTCCTCTTTCACCCCGTGGGAGAGCTGAAAGGCAAAGGAGATCCAGTCGTGCTGCGCATTCCACACCACCACCGGCATAAACAGCAGCAGTGCAAGCCCGGCTCCCAGCCACGGCCACGGCGTCGCCAGTTGCGCCCTTCCTTCGCGGCTGAAGATCAGGGTAAAGAAGAGTCCGCCCAGCACCAGTACTGCCGGGTATTTGGCCAACAGGGTCAGACCGACGGCAACTCCCACCGCCAGCCATAACGCAGGCTTGCGCTCTGCCACTGCCAGGTAGGCGAAGTAGTAGACCAGCCAGGTGAAGATAATCAGCGGGCTATCGGGGGTGGCGATATGGAAGCCCACCTGCACGATGGGCAGGCTGCTCCAGACCAGCACCGCCAGCGCCCCGGCCAGCGGGTCATCGTAAAGGCGGCGGGTCAGGTCGTAGCCGATGATCGCCCCCACCAGCCAGGAGAGGATCGCCTGGGCGCGCACCACCGCTACGCCGTTGCCGAACAGCTCGGTAAAGGGCCACATCAGCCAGCCAACCAGCGGCGGATGATCGTAGTAACTCAGTTCGAGACGCTGCGACCAGACCCAGTAGTAGGCCTCGTCGGGCAGCAGGCTGATGGAGAAGAGCGCCCACAGGTTACCGAGCAGGCTGAGTACCAGCAGCACCACCAGCCAACGTGGGAATGAGGCAATCGTCCGCGTTAGCGTGGCAATCATGGATAGATGGCTCTTGTAGTGGCGCCTGGCCGACGAGAGAGACTCACGCCGCTCAGGTCTGAGGAAGCGTTACGCCGCGTTGTCCCTGATACTTGCCGCCGCGATCCTTGTAGGAGGTTTCGCACACCTCGTCGGACTCGAAGAACAGCATCTGTGCCACGCCTTCGTTGGCATAGATCTTGGCAGGCAGCGGCGTGGTGTTGGAGAACTCCAGGGTCACATGCCCCTCCCACTCCGGTTCCAGCGGGGTGACATTAACGATGATGCCACAACGGGCATAGGTGGACTTACCCAGGCAGACGGTGAGCACGCTGCGCGGGATGCGGAAATACTCCACGGTGCGCGCCAGAGCAAAGGAGTTGGGTGGAATAATGCAGACATCCGACTTCACATCGACAAAGCTGTTCTGATCAAACGCCTTGGGATCGACGATAGCCGAATTGATGTTGGTGAAGATCTTGAATTCATCGGCACAGCGTACGTCGTAGCCGTAGCTGGAGGTGCCGTAGGAGACGATACGCCCGCCATTGGCCTCACGTACCTGTCCTGCCTGAAATGGCTCGATCATGCCCTGCTGCTCCGCCATGCGGCGGATCCACTTGTCCGATTTGATACTCATCCTCACCCTTTCCTGTACGGATAAAAAAACGGCGGGCACCTGCTCATCAGGGACCCGCCGCTATTATAAGGAGTTTGCCCGTTGAGGGCATCCCGTTAGTCGTTGGCAATCACGATTTTCGGGAACTTGGCACTGTAATCCTTGGCACCGAGCGACAGCTTGGCCGCGGTGCGACGGGCGATCTCGCGGTAGATCTGCGCGATACGACCCTCCGGATCAGCCACCACGGTCGGTTTACCCGCATCGGCCTCTTCGCGAATGGTGATATCCAGCGGCAGTGCGCCGAGGAAATCGATGCCGAAGTCATCAGACATCTTCTGACCGCCACCCTCGCCGAAGATACGCTCCTCGTTACCGCACTTGGAGCAGATGTGGATCGACATATTCTCCACCACGCCCAGCACCGGCACCTCTACCTTCTCGAACATCTTGTAGGCCTTGCGCGCGTCGAGCAGGGCGATGTCCTGCGGGGTGGTCACAATCACTGCACCGGAGACCGGCACCTTCTGCGCCAGGGTCAGCTGGGTGTCGCCGGTACCCGGCGGCAGGTCGATCACCAGGTAATCCACCTCACGCCAGTTGGTGTCGTTGAGCAGTTGCTCCAGCGCCTGGGTGACCATCGGGCCGCGCCAGATCATCGGGGTATCCTCTTCGATGAGGTAACCGATGGACATCGACTGCACGTCGTAGTTGACGATCGGCTCCAGAGTCTTGCCGTCCGGGGAGTCGGGCTTCATGTTGGAGAGGCCCATCATGCGCGGCTGCGAAGGGCCATAGATATCGGCATCGAGGATACCGACAGTAGCGCCCTCGGCGGCCAGCGCCAGCGCCAGGTTCACCGAGGTGGTGGATTTACCCACACCGCCCTTACCGGAGGCAACGGCGATAATGTTCTTCACACCCTTGATGTGCTTGACGCCCTTCTGCGCGGAGTGGGCCGTGATATTCACTGCCACATCGACCTCGGCGCTGCTGACACCGTCCACACCTTCAGCCAGGCTTTTGAGCTGGCTCTTCAATTCTTCCATATAACCTGCGGCGGGGAAGCCCAGCGTAACGTCGATCTTCGCCTTGCCACCGTCGACGTTAATGGCTTTGATGCAACCGGCAGAGACCAGATCCTTCTGCATATAGGGATCGGTATAGCCCTTCAGCGCCGCTTCGATTTTGGCCTTAATATCGTCTGACATTGGAATAACTCCTGGGAGCCGCCGGGATTCAGGTACCCACGGCTCGATAACTGTTTTAAACAATGAGGGTCGGGCATTATCACAAAACGCTCAGGCCGTGACAATGCGGTTCAAAAGCCTGCTGGCCCCACCTCTGCCGCTCAGGCAACTGGCGGGAACAGTGCATACTTGGTACTGTATCCCGACTTTTTCAAGCAACAATTGCACGAGCTAAAGAACGAACATGGCCCAGACCCGACGCAACATCCTTCTCACCAGCGCCCTGCCCTACGCCAACGGCCCGATCCACCTCGGCCACCTGGTGGAGTATATCCAGACCGACATCTGGAACCGCTTCCAGAAGATGCGCGGCCACAACAGCCTCTATGTCTGCGCCGATGACGCCCACGGCACCCCAATCATGCTGCGCGCCCAGAGCGAAGGGATCGAGCCAGAAAAGCTGATCGCCCGCGTCGCCAAAGAGCACAAAAGCGATTTCGACGACTTCAACATCGAATTCGACAACTACTACAGCACCCACTCCAAAGAGAATCAGGAGCAGGCCAACACTATTTATACCCGCCTGCGCGACAACGGCCATATCACCTCGAGGGTGATCACCCAGCTCTACGACCCGGTAAAGGAGATGTTCCTGCCGGACCGCTTCATCAAGGGCACCTGCCCCAAGTGTAAGGCCGAGGATCAGTACGGCGATTCCTGCGAAGTCTGCGGCGCCACCTATGCGCCCACCGACCTGATCAATCCGGTCTCGGCGGTCTCTGGCGCCACTCCAATCACCAAGGAGTCGGAGCACTACTTCTTCCGCCTCGGTGACTTCGAAGGCATGCTCCAGTACTGGATCAAGGGCGAACACATGCAGCCCGAGATCACCAACAAGCTGCAGGAGTGGTTCGAGGCCGGGCTGCAGGACTGGGACATCTCCCGCGATGCCCCCTACTTCGGCTTCGAGATCCCCGACGCCCCGGGCAAATATTTCTACGTCTGGCTCGACGCCCCCATCGGCTACATGGCCAGCTTCCGTAACCTGTGCAACAAACGCAGCGATCTGGATTTCGACGACTTCTGGAGCAAGGAGAGCACGGCGGAGCTGTATCACTTCATCGGTAAGGATATCGCCTACTTCCACACCCTGTTCTGGCCCGCAGAGCTGAACGGCAGCGGCTACCGTATGCCCAGCGCCGTTTTCTGCCATGGCTTCCTCACCATCAACGGGCAGAAGATGTCCAAATCCCGCGGCACCTTCATCATGGCGCGGACCTACCTCAACCACCTCAACCCTGAGTATCTGCGCTACTACTTTGCCGCCAAACTGAGCGACGGTATCGACGACATCGACCTCAACCTGGAAGACTTCCAGCAGCGGGTCAACTCGGATCTGGTGGGCAAGGTGGTCAACATCGCCAGCCGCTGCGCCGGATTCATCGGCAAGAAATTCGGCAACAAACTGGCCAGCGAGATCCCGGAACCGAAGCTGCACCGGGAATTCATCGACGCCGGTGAAGAGATCGCCAGCGCCTACGAAAAACGCCAGTACGGCCAGGCGATGCGCCTGATCATGGCGCTGGCGGACAAGGCCAACCAGTACATCGACGAAAAGAAACCGTGGGCGCTGGCTAAAGAGGCCGGCAAGGAAGAGGAGGTGCACGAAGTCTGCACCATGGGTATCAACCTGTTCAAAATCCTGATCGCCTACCTCAAACCGGTGCTGCCGAAAGTCGCCGCCGATGCGGAGGCGTTCCTGCGCATCAAGCCGCTGACCTGGAACAACTTCGATGTACCACTGCAGGGCCACACCATTGCTGAATTCACCCCGCTGCTAACCCGGGTGGAAAAGGACAAAATCGACGCCATGCTGCAGGATGCCAGCGAAACTACAAAGGGCGCTGCGCCTGCCGCCAAAACCGCCGCAGCCAAAGCGGAAACGAAAAAGAGAGCTGAAGCGATCGCCGACACCATCACCATCGACGACTTCAGCAAAGTCGACCTGCGTATCGCCCGCATCGTCAAAGCGGAACACGTGGAAGGTGCAGAAAAACTGCTGCAACTCACCCTCGACATCGGCGGCGAAACCCGCAACGTCTTCGCCGGAATCAAATCCGCCTACAGCCCGGAACAGCTCGAAGGCCGCCTCACCGTGATGGTCGCCAACCTTGCCCCGCGCAAAATGCGCTTCGGCACCTCCGAAGGGATGGTGCTGGCCGCTGGCCCCGGCGGTAAAGAGCTGTTCATCCTCAACCCGGACGACGGCGCAGAGCCAGGCATGCGGGTGAAGTAAATCCCCTTCCCCACTCCCTCACCGGGGAGTGGGGAAATCTCGTTACACCTTCCCGCCTTCCAGATACACCGAGACTCCAACAAAGCACAAATTCCTGTGTATTAATTACAAATTCATTGATTAACGCATAAATTTATATGCGTTACATCCGCCACCCTTGCACCCACCCCAATCCAGTGCTATAAAACACAGAAACCTGCGTCTTAAACGCATCAATACACCTTAACACTCAAAAATACAGGTACAGCCGCATGGACTACTATGCCCTTACCGACAGCCAGATCGCCGAGCAGCTAGGCAACCGCCTGCGCGCCCTGCGTCTGCGCAAAAACCGCACCCAGGGCCAGCTCGCCGAGCGCACCACCCTCAGCGTCGGTACCATCCAGGCGCTGGAGAGCGGTCGCGGCAAGATCGAAAACCTCGTCTCCGTGCTGCGTGAGCTGGGTGCCCTCGACGGCATCGACGCCCTCCTGCCCGAGCCGCAGCAAAGCCCCCTCGCCATGGCCAAAGAACGACGCGCCCCGTACCGTCGCCAGCGCGCCTCCAAACGCGCTAACACGGACAAACGCGCCGCCAAAAATAAGGATGCCGACACATGGTAGATCGCGTCGATGTCGCCACAGTCAGCCTGTGGGGCCAAACGGTCGGGGCCGTGGCCTGGGATGCGCAGCGTGGCTATGCCTCCTTCGAATTCGAACCGGCCTTCCTCAAATCGGGACTGGACGTCGCGCCGCTGATGATGCCCCTCGATAACACGGCAGCGGGCGATATCTTCCAGTTCCCCACCCTGAGCCGGGAAACCTTCAGCGGCCTGCCCGGCCTACTGGCCGATGCCCTGCCCGACAAGTTCGGTAACGCCATCATCGATGCCTGGCTTGCCCGCAATGGCCGCAGCGGCGGCGACTTCACCCCGGTGGAACGGCTCTGCTACACCGGCAGCCGCGGCATGGGCGCGCTGGAGTTCACC
>JBNKBG010000090.1:0-9532 GCA_050287105.1 Thiohalomonadaceae bacterium | reverse complement strand
CCCGCGGTGACTCGTAGCTGCCTTCCTCATGGATATGCAGGCCGCGAATGTTATTGCCGAGCAGGCCGCGGATGTTGCCCCAACTGGCGCTGCCGCCAAGGAAGTAATACTTCTCGTAGCCATCGAGGTCGTTCATGATCATGTGTTGATCGACGATGGTCGGGTTACGCGACGAGGTGGTATTGCCCAACTGCACATCGGGAATACCGGTAAGCGCACAGAAGACCGAGCGGGCGGTGCCGGTGACCGGGGCATAGTAGTTTTTGTAGTAGAGGCCGTTGCGCGCCACTTCATCGAAGTTGGGGGTGGGGTGTAACGGGTTGCCGGAGAGGCCCGACTTGTAGGCGGCAAACGACTCCAGGATCACCACTACGATGTTATAGGGTTTGCCTGGGCGTCCGGCAGGGACTACCTTGCGGGAAAAGTTGAGCTTTTCCGCATCGGGTTTATCGACGCCCAGATAATCGGACAGCAGCGGATAGTAGTTACGGGTCGCCTTGGCGTCGAAGGCCATGCCGCCGTTATGGAAGGTGTAGTAAAAGTAGATCGCCGGGTTGCTGGCAACCGAAGAGGCGAAGCTGTGGGTGCTGAAGAAGGCGTCGCTCCAGCGCAGCGGGTACCATGAGAGCTTTCCGTAGAGGCCGAATAGTACCACGAAGCCGATGAGGGTATTAAGCAACGCCTTGCGCCAACCGAGGCAGGCGATGTAGTGGACATGGAGGAAATGATCGATGAGCCGGTTCAGGCCCCAGTTCAACAGCAGCATGGCGATGATCAACAACAGGGCGCCGCTGACCACCGGATAACTCTCCCACACCATCTCCGCCGAGATCAGCGGATCGGCGAAGAAGCGCAGCATCGCGTTGTCGACGCGGGTGTGCAGGTAGGCGTAGTGGCCGAAGTCGAGGAGGTAGAAGAGGATCACCCCCAGGGTGGCAAGCAGTAGATAGCCGCGCCACAGCCTCAACCCCAGGCCGCTCTCGAGGGGATGGATGTATCGGATCCAGCCCAGTAGCAGTAGCGGCAGTACGGTCAGCAGCGCAAGGCGCAGGTCGAACTTCATGCCGATATAGAACGCCTTCAACAGTTCCATGCCACCGAAGGGATCGCCGGGATTGTCGAAGGTAAGCCAGAAAACGAAGCGGGCGGCGGAGAACAGCAGTACATAGACCAGCACTATGGCGGCGGTGAAGCGAACAAGCGGCGGGATGCGGTAGATAAAGGTCATGGTGTGTCCAGTGGTGCTGGCGGCGTTTTTAGTCGCCGCGATTGTAACATAGGGGAGTAGAACGGTATGTTATGGCCTTGCCTGTGGTGACAAGTTCCGTGGCAGTTTAATGATAATTTTTTTACGGGAATCAATTATGCGACTCTCCAAGCTCCTGCGTCGTGGTGGCCTGTTACTGACAGTCGTCGTGCTCGCCGTGGTCGGTTGGCAGGCGTGGCTCTTTCTGCAGGAGTCGAGCAACAGCGGCGCGCGTGCCCCTTATCTGCAGATGTCCGCTGCCGATGGCATGACCATTCGTTGGAACACCGATGTGTCGGAGCGCGGTATGGTGCGCTATGGTGAACGGCCAAACCAGTTAACGCTGAGAGCGCAGGAGAACGGGGAGCGCGAGGTCCACGAACTGCGTCTGCGCGATCTCAAACCCGATACCCGCTACTGGTACGCGGTGGGGAACGAGAAACAGAACCGCTACGGTGGTACCCCGGCGGACTGGTTTGTTACCGCGCCGAAACCGGGTATGGATCGTCCGCTGCGCTTCTGGGTCCAGGGTGATCCCGGCTATGCCACCACCTTCGCCCTCGAAGGGCGTGACGCGATGGTGAAATGGGTCTCCGCCCATCCGCGTCCCGGCCTGCCGTTTCTCGATCTCTGGCTGACCACCGGCGATAACGCCTATAGCCACGGCCGCAACAATGAATTTCAGTTGAATCTGTTCGATGCCTATCCGCGTCTGCTGGCCAACATTCCCTACTGGCCCATCTTCGGTAACCACGACGCGCGGCGCTGGACCTTCTTCGATATCTTCAGTTTTCCCACTCAGGGAGAATCCGGTGGCGTGCCCTCCGGTAGCGAACACTACTACGCCATCGATTACGGCCAGGTCCATTTCGTGGTGCTCGATTCCCATCATGGCGATCGCACAGTGGATGGCGACATGCTGACCTGGTTGAAGAAGGATCTGGCGGCGACCAAACAGCCGTGGCTGATTGCCCTGTTCCATCATCCGCCCTATACCAAAGGCTCACACGACTCGGACAACCGCGGTGACAGCGGCAACCGCATGGGCGAAATGCGCGAAAACGCCCTGCCGATCCTTGAGGCGGCGGGAGTTGATCTGGTGCTCTCCGGTCATAGCCATGATTATGAGCGTTCCGTGTTGCTCGACTGTCACTACGGAGACTCCGCGACATTCAAACCGTCGATGATCGTTGCCAAAGATTCGCCCTACACCAAACCGGCAGGTCTGACACCGCACGCCGGTGCGATCTACAACGTGGTCGGCTCCACCGCACGGGCCAATAACGGACCGTTGGGCCATCCGGCGATGGCGGTGAGTAAAAACAGCCCTGGTTCGTTGTTGGTTGATGTGGTGGGCGATACGCTCAGCGCCCATTTCATCGGTGCCGATGGGACTGAGTTGGATAGCTACACCATTACCAAACGTGGCGCGGAGGGTGCGCCGCGTCAATGCCAGTAGGAGCAAAGCGTGGAAGACGAACAACTCCTTCGATACAGCCGCCAGATCATGCTGCCGCAGTTCGATGTGGCCAGGCAGCAGCGGTTGCTCGATAGCCATGCGTTGATCATTGGCATGGGCGGTCTCGGTTCGCCGGTGGCGATCTACCTCGCCGCTGCCGGGGTGGGCAAGCTGTCGTTGGTCGATTTCGACAAGGTGGATCTCACCAACCTGCAACGACAGATCGTTCACTCCACTGCCGACATTGGTCGTCTCAAGGTGGAATCGGCACGTGAGCGCTTACTTGCGCTCAATCCCGAGATTATCGTTGAGACCATCGGCCACAAGCTCGAAGGCGATGAACTGCTGGCGGCGGTGGCCGCCGCCGATGTGGTGGTCGATGCCAGCGACAACTTTGCTACCCGTTTCGCGATTAACGATGCCTGTGTGCAGGCACGCAAACCGCTGGTATCCGGCGCGGCGATCCGCATGGAGGGGCAGGTGGCGGTGTTCCATAACGAGCGGGACGAGAGCCCCTGCTACCGCTGCCTCTACCGTGATGAAGGCGAATTGGCGCAGACCTGTAGCGAAAACGGCGTGTTGGCGCCGGTGGTCGGGGTGATCGGTTCTATCCAGGCGACGGAAACTATCAAGCTGCTTAGTGGTGTGGGTGAAACCCTTGATGGGCGACTGATGATGTGGGACGCCATGACCATGGAGTGGCGGACCCTCAAGTTGAAAAAAGACCCGGCGTGCCCGGTCTGCAACAGGAGTTGAGGCTGATGGAGAGTTTGCCAAGGGCATTGATCAATCGCCTGCTGACCCAGGCCCAGCACTCGCCGGAAGCAGAGGTCTGTGGCCTCATCGGTCGCAGCGAAGCGGGCACTTACTCCCTCTACCCGGTGGATAACGTCGCCACGGATCAGGCGCACCTCTTCGCCATGGCGCCGCAAGGGCAGATTGACGCCATGTGCCGGATGCGCGAGGGCAATGAAACTCTTTACGCCATCTACCACTCCCACCCTCATGCACCGGCGGAGCCATCGGCAAGGGATATCAGAGAGGCTGCCTATCCTGAGGCGCTTTACCTGATTATCTCCCTCGATACCAAGGGGGTTTTAGCCCTGCGCGGTTTCCGTCTCCAGCACGCGGATTTCGTCCCGGTGGAACTTCACCTTGCATAGCTCGCCCGCATCGCTAGAATCGGCGCTGTAATCCAACACAATCCGCACGGAGAAAATAGTGGCTGAAACCATTGATGAACTGACTATTGAATATGTCGAAGACGGCATCACCACCACCAAGGAGCTGGACAAGGTCGTTCTCACCCGTGGCGCCTGGTCTACCATCCTCTTCCGCTACCAGGACTGGGATCGCAGCAAGGAGGAGTACGGCCCGGACAAGTACTCCATTCGCCGCTACCAGAAGCGTAACGGTGAATTCCGCCAGAAATCCAAGTTCAATATCTCCAACAAGGAGCAGGCGCAGAAGATCATCGATGCGCTGGAGACCTGGATCAAGGAGTAGCCTGCCTGCCGCCACCTGTCGGCGAGTCCGCAGGTGGGGTTTCTAATGCCCGAGTTAAAAGCTATGCTTTTAGTGGGTTCTATCCTCTGGACGCAGGTATGAACGAAGGAGGCGGGTATGGGACAACAGGTTGGAGTCGCCAGGGCGGCAAGTACCCTCGGTATTAGCAGGCATGAGCTGCAACGCCTGATCCACGACGGTGATCTCAACACCTTCGAAGGGCAGGTGGATCTGGACGAACTGCGTCACCGCTTTCCCGCGCTGGCCCTTCTGGACGACCCCATCGTCGAGCGGATAGACCTGATCCGCGGTACCGCTTTCGCCCGCCGGGTGAGTCAGACCGTGGCCCCCGATACCGATACCCTGGAATCCCAGTTACGTCGACGTACCGCCGACCTCAATGTAGCCGAAGAAAAGATGAAGCACTTTCGCGGCTGTATCCAGGAACTGGCGCAACTGCTCGGCGACCTCAACCGTGATGCCAGCCCAGAGCAGAAACAGGTGCTTGGGGTGATCAACAGCTGGTTGCTGGATCGGTTGGAGCACTAGACGGCAACGGAAGGTTTTGGCGGGGGAAGTAAAAAAGCGCTGTATAAACAGCGCTTTTTTTTGATCGGGAAAGAGAGTTGGTCGGGGTGAGAGGATTCGACCGTTTTGCCGGGAGCAAAACGGGACGTCCGAAGGACGCCCGTAGGGCTCGCGCCATGGACGGCGCGAGTCAACCAAAAATGACTTCATTGCAACGAAGCAAATAGGGTCGGGAAAGAAAGTTGGTCGGGGTGAGAGGATTCGAACCTCCGGCCCCTGCCTCCCGAAGGCAGTGCTCTACCAGGCTGAGCTACACCCCGAATTGGTACTACTAGTGATTGCGCTGAACGGCGAATCTGGCCAGTGTGGTAAGGGCTTCCTTGTAGGGAGAGTCCTCTAAAACCGCCAGTGCCTCGATGGCCTTGTCGGCCTCCTTCTGCGCAGAGCGCGAAGTGTAAGCGATAGCACCGGTCGATTCAATGGCCGCGCTGATTTCTTCAATACGTTCCCGGCCGCCCTGTTCCAGTGCTTCACGTACCAGTGCTGCCTGCTCCGGCGTGCCGGTATTGATCACGTGGATCAGCGGCAGGGTGGGTTTGCCTTCAGCCAGATCATCGCCGATATTCTTGCCCAGATCGTCGCTGCTGGAAGAGTAATCGAGGGCATCATCGATGAGCTGGAAGGCGGTACCCAGATACATGCCGTAGTCGGCCATGGCCCGCTCCTCCACGGCGTTTCGCCCGGTCAGGACAGCCCCGAGCTGCGAGGAGGACTCGAACAGTTTGGCGGTCTTGCTGCGGATCACATCGAGGTAGCCCTCTTCGTCGAGGTCGGCGTTGTGCACGTTGAGCAGCTGTTTGACTTCGCCCTCAGCGATGGTGTTGGTGGTCTCCGAGAGGATCTCCATCACCCGCATATTGTTGACGTTGACCATCATCTGGAAGGCGCGGGAGTAGAGGAAATCACCCACCAGCACACTGGCCTCGTTGCCCCAGACATTGTTGGCAGTCTCTTTGCCACGGCGCAATTCAGAGCCGTCGACCACGTCGTCGTGCAGCAGGGTGGCGGTGTGGATGAATTCAACCACCGCGGCCAGCTCATGGTGGTCGGTGCCCTCATAGCCGAAGGCGCGGGCGGTGAGCAGCAGCAACACTGGGCGCAGACGTTTGCCACCGCTGTTGACGATGTAGTGGCCGATCTGATTAATCAGCACCACCTCTGAGTGGAGGCGCTTCTTGATCAGCTCGTCAACCGCCTGCCTGTCGGCAGCGATCAGCGTGTAAACGTCCTGGATTTCCATCTCTATATATAGGCATCTGTACAAAAAGAGTCGAAATGCTATGGAGCCCGGGCTGCCGTGTCAAGCGTGGCAACCTTGTGCGGGGTCGTCAAAAAGGCGTAATCGGTGTTTGACCTTGGGCGGGACTGGCGCTAGAATTGCCGGTCTTTCGATGGGGCAACCCGATTCAAGTTTTTGGAGAAGCGGCAAATGTACGCGGTAATCAAGACCGGTGGCAAACAGTATCGTGTAATTGAGGGTCAGACTCTCAAGGTAGAAAAGCTCGAGGCCGAAGTAGGCGCGAATATCGACCTTTCAGACGTACTGATGGTTGCCAACGGCGACGACATCAAAATCGGCACCCCTCTCGTGGCGGGTGGCAAAGTAAAGGCGACGGTTAAGAGCCATGGTCGTGACGATAAGGTCACCATCATCAAGTTCCGTCGTCGTAAGCACCACATGAAGCGCCAGGGCCATCGCCAGTATTACACTGAGCTGCAAATTACCGGCATCAGCGCTTAATCGGGGAGTAGAGAAATGGCACATAAAAAAGCAGGTGGTAGTACACGCAACGGTCGCGACTCGATCTCCAAACGCCTTGGCGTCAAGCGCTTTGGTGGCGAAACAGTCAGCGCCGGTAGCATCATCGTGCGTCAGCGTGGTACCAGGTTCCACCCCGGAAACAATGTTGGCTGCGGTCACGACCATACCCTGTTTGCCAAGGCAGACGGTAAAGTGGTCTTCGAGGTTAAAGGCCCGAAAAACCGCAAATTCGTGAGCATTGTTGCTGAGTAAGCGCGGACACAGGTTAACTGTTGAAAAACCCCGTCTACTCGACGGGGTTTTTTATTCTGGGCAGAGAAAATGAAATTCGTAGACGAAGCGGACATCAGGGTAGCGGCAGGCAAGGGCGGTAACGGCTGCGTCAGCTTTCGTCGTGAGAAATATATTCCCTTCGGCGGTCCCGACGGCGGTGATGGCGGTGACGGCGGCAGTGTCTATGTGGTGGCCGACGAAAACCTCAATACCCTGGTAGATCTGCGCTTCCAGCGTCAATTCCGTGCCGAGAGCGGCCAGGCCGGTATGGGTCGCAATATGACCGGCAAGGGTGGTGAGGATCTCGATATCCTGCTACCGGTCGGTACCGTGGTTTACGACAAGGATACCAACGAGATCCTGGCCGACCTGACCAGCGTGGGCCAACGGGTGAAGATCGCCCAGGGCGGTTTCCACGGTTTGGGCAATACCCGCTACAAGAGCAGTACCAACCGTGCGCCGCGTCAGCACAGCAATGGCTCTCCCGGTGAGGAGCGTCATCTTCATCTGGAGCTGAAGGTGCTGGCCGATGTGGGTTTGCTGGGTCTGCCCAACGCGGGTAAGTCGACCCTGATCCGTGCGGTCTCCTCGGCCAAGCCCAAGGTAGCCAACTACCCCTTTACCACGCTCTATCCCAACCTCGGCGTGGTCAGCATTGAGGCGCACCGCAGCTTCGTTATCGCCGATATTCCGGGATTGATCGAAGGGGCGGCAGAGGGTGCCGGTTTGGGGATTCAGTTCCTCAAGCACGTCTCGCGTACCCTGTTATTGCTGCATCTTGTCGATGTCGCCCCCTTCGACGGCAGCGATCCGGTGGAATCGGTACGCATCATCGAGCGTGAGCTGGCCAAGTTCAGCGATGAACTGGCGCAGCGTGAGCGCTGGCTGGTGTTGAATAAGATCGATCTGCTACCCGAGGAAGAGCGTGACGCGGTCTGCGACGACATCGTCAAACGTCTCGACTGGCAGGGGCCGGTGTTCCGCACCGCCGCCGTGGCGAGTGATGGGACCCAGCGACTGATGCAGGCGATCATGACGCACATGGAACAGGAACAGGAAGAGGCCTAGCAGCCCGTTAATCGCTTCCGCTGCTGGATCGGATCGGGTAACTTCAGCGCATGAAAAACAGAAAACAGATCACACAGACCCGTCGCTGGGTAGTCAAGATTGGCAGCGCCCTGCTGACCAATGATGGTCGCGGCCTGAACAGGGAAGGCATCGCCAACTGGGTCGAGCAGCTCGCCGCGCTGCAAAAGCGTGGTATCGAACTGGTGCTGGTCTCTTCCGGTGCGGTGGCCGAGGGGATGAGTCGCCTCGGCTGGAGCAAGCGCCCCAGTGCGCTGCATGAACTCCAGGCGGCGGCGGCCGTCGGTCAGATGGGTCTGGTCCAGACCTATGAATCCAACTTTCAACGTTTTGGCCTGCACACCGCCCAGGTGTTGCTGACCCACGACGATCTCTCCCATCGCCATCGCTACCTCAACTCCCGTAGCGCCCTGCGCACCCTGCTGTCGTTGGGGGTGGTGCCGGTGGTCAATGAGAACGACACCGTGGTCACCGATGAGATCCGCTTCGGTGATAACGACACCCTTGGCGCGCTGGTGGCCAATCTGATCGAGGCGGAGCTGTTGGTGATCCTGACTGACCAGGAGGGGCTGTGTGATAAAAATCCGCGCCTCCATGCGGATGCCAAGTTGATCCACGAAACCTCGGTCAGTGCCCCGGAACTGGTGGCGATGGCCGATGGTGAGGGCGGCGCCCTGGGCCGTGGTGGCATGTTGACCAAGGTGCGCGCCGCACGGCTGGCGGCACGCTCAGGTTCCGCAACCGTGATCGCAGCGGGTCGTAAGGAGAATGTCCTGCTCCAGGTGGCCGATGGTGAACAGGTCGGTACCCTGTTCATCCCCGACAACGAACCATTGCTGGCGCGCAAACAGTGGTTGGCGGGTCATCTGCAACTGCGCGGCAAGCTGGTGCTCGACGCCGGGGCGGTCAAGGTACTGCGCGAGTCAGGCAAGAGCCTGTTGCCGGTCGGGGTGAAAGCGGTCAACGGTGAGTTCGAGCGCGGCGAGATGGTTGCCTGTGTCGATGAGCAGGGTAATGAGATCGCCCGCGGCCTGAGCAACTACAGCGCCGACGAGGCACGCAAGATCCAGGGTCAGCCGAGCAAGCGTATCGAGGAACTCCTCGGCTACGTCGATGAACCCGAGATGATTCACCGGGACAATCTGGTCCTGAGTTAAAAAACGAGAAAGTCAGAAAAGAAAAGGGCCAGTCATTTGACTGGCCCTTTTCGTATGGAACTGCTTACTGCGCTTAGGCGAGGGCGCGAACGCGGGCGTTCAGGCGGCTCTTGTAACGCGCAGCGGTGTTCTTTGCAACCAGGCCTTTACCGCAGGTCTTGTCGATCATCGGTACGGCAGCCTTAAGTGCTTCCTGGGCGGCGGTCTTGTCACCGGTAGCGGTGGCGGCGATCACCTTCTTCATCGCGGTACGCATGGTAGCGCGGGCTGAGGTGTTGTGCTGGCGGCGGACTTCGGCCTGCTTTGCACGTTTTTTGGCTTGAGCTGAGTTTGCCAAGGTTTTGCTCCCGAAAAAGTATCGCTTGAATTCAAGGCCGCACACTATGCCGTTTTCCGCTACGGATGTCAATGCTGGCGGTGTGGTGCCATTTTAGCCAATCACGCCATGACGGCAC
>JBNKBG010000089.1:0-9896 GCA_050287105.1 Thiohalomonadaceae bacterium | reverse complement strand
TATCGGCTCCGCCTTTGCCAACATAAATCCGATACCTGAACTGGATAAGGATAAGCGTGAGGTCAATCTCACCTATATGATCGATCCAGGACAGCGCGTTTCAGTCCGACGTATCAACCTTACAGGTAACTTGCGTACCGATGATGAGGTTTTGCGGCGCGAGATGCGACAAACGGAAGGCGGCTGGATGTCCTCCAGCAAGGTGCAACGTTCCGTGACGCGCCTCAATCGTCTCGGCTACTTTAATGATGTCAACGTAAAAACCCCGGCAGTCCCAGGTAGCCCCGATCAGGTCGATGTGAATTTTGATGTGGTTGAGCGCGACTCATTTGGCAGCTTTAACTTCGGTATCGGTTACGGTGATGTGCAGGGGATGCTGATCAACGCCAGTATCAACTGGGAAAACTTTATGGGTACTGGCGAGAAGATGTCGATCAACTTCGATAATAGCTCTACCGCTACCACCTATAGTTTTAACACCACCGATCCCTACTGGACCGATGATGGGGTAAGTCGCTCCTATCAACTCTACTACCGTACTACCGACTCGGGTGCGGCGAACACAGCGGACTATACCCGCGACAGTTATGGCGGCTCGTTGCGCTTTGGTGTCCCGGTAAGTGAGTATGACACTGTGAGTTATGGGTTGCGTTATGAGCACTCCCAGATGAATGTGGATAGTGCGACGTCCACCGAAGTTCTGGACTTTTGTGCCGATGCCAGTACCTCATCAGAGCAATATGATTGTCAGTACGATACATACAGTGTTGATGTTGGTTGGAGCCACGACACCCGTAACCGTGCGATCTTCCCGGATGCGGGTGGCAAATTGTCGTTGAGTGGCGAGGTAGGTTTGCCCGCCACCGACAGCTCGCACCGCTTTTATAAGCTGCGGGTCAATGAGCAGCACTACTTCCCACTCGCCAAATATTTGACCTTTAGTGTCGAAGGCGAAGTCGCCTACGCCGATGTCTACGACACCAGCAATATCCTTGCTCCCTATGAGCGTTATTACGCCGGTGGTGTTTCGACGGTACGTGGTTACCGCACCAACACGATGTTCTCGACGCCTGGTACTACGGATTCTATCGGCGACCCACTGGGCGGTAATGCGCGTCTGCTGGGTACCATGGAACTGGTATTCCCGCCCCCATGGGAACTGGATAGTCCGTCAATGCGCTTGAAGGCATTCGTCGACGGGGGTAACGTATACGACACCAGCGAGAGCACGGACCTGTCCGAGCTTCGCTACACAACCGGTCTGACTCTGGCCTGGATGACTCCGGTTGGTCCGCTCTCCTTCAGTTATGCTATACCGCTGAACGAGAAAACGGGTGACAATACCGAGAGCTTCCAGTTTACGCTGGGTATCCAATAACGAAGGCTGATTACAGGATGCTGTTATGAAACGACTCACAACACCCCTTGCCCTATTGCTGCTCGGATTTGCTGCAACGACAGGTGTCGCGCTTGCAGAGGGGAGTCCTAGCATCGCTTTCGTGAATACCGCACAGGTTCTGGAGCAGGCGCCGCAGGCCGAAGCTGTGCGCAAAACGTTGCAGGATGAGTTTGCCGGGCGCGATGCCAAGCTGCAGGCGGAACAGAAAAAGATTAAGTCGCTGGAAGACAAAATGGCACGCGATAGCCTGACCATGAGTCAGGAAGAGCAGAGCAAACTGGAGCGAGATATCCTGGCGCAGAAGCGTGAGATGAAACGTTCACGTGATGAGTTTGCCGAAGATTTTAATATTCGTCGTAACGAAGAACTGGCAAAGATGCAGCGTGATATCGCCAGCTCAATTGTTGCCCTGGCCAAAGAGAAGGGTTACGACCTGATTCTGGAAAATGGTGTTATCTTTGCCAGTGAGCGAGTTGATATCACCAAAAGTGTTATCGATCGTCTCAAGCAGGATTTCAGCAAAAAAGATAACAAGAAAAAGTAGGGCGTACGCCATTGCATTACACACTGGGGCAACTTGCGGAAAAACTTGGACTGCGTGTTGACGGTGACGCAGGACATGTAATTCGTCGTATCGCCACTTTGGCCAATGCCGATACCGATAGTATCAGCTTTCTGGCAGATTCCCGTTATCGCAAATACCTGCAGGATAACAAGGCCGGTGCAGTGATTCTGCGTGAGGACGATTGCCAGTACTTCGCCGGTAACGTCCTGATCGCAGAAAATCCGTACCTTAGCTATGCGCATCTTTCCGCACTGTTTGCACCGGTTCACGGTGATGAGGTGCCGCTGCATGAAAGCGCGGTGATCCACCCTGGTGCAGTGCTTGGCAACAATGTACGTGTAGGCGCCAATGCGGTGATCGCAAAAGGGGTGCGCTTGGGTGACGACGTGACCATCGGTCCTGGTTGTGTGATCGGCGATGGCAGTGAAGTCGGCAAAGGGTCACTCATTCATGCCAACGTTACGATCTATCACGATTGTCATATTGGTGAACGTGCCGTGATTCACTCTGGCACAGTGATTGGTGCAGACGGTTTCGGCTTTGCCAATGAAAAGGGCAAGTGGGTCAAGATCCATCAGTTGGGCCGGGTGATCGTTGGCAACGATGTTGAGATCGGGGCTAACACCAGCATCGACCGTGGCGCCATTGAAGACACCATTATTGGTGACGGAGTGAAGCTGGATAACCAGATTCAGATCGCTCACAACGTGCGGGTCGGTAACAATACCGCGATGGCGGGATGTGTCGGTGTGGCGGGTAGTGCTGATATCGGTGCTAACTGTGCCATCGGTGGCGGAGTCGGTATCCTTGGGCATCTGAAGATTGTTGATGGTGTGACCGTCACCGCCATGTCCCTGGTACCCGGTTCGATTAGTGAAAGCGGTGTCTACTCTGCAGGAACACCCCTGGAGCCAAAGGCGCACTGGCAAAAAAATTATGTACGCTTTAAACAGCTGGATGATATGGCTCGCCGTATCAAGACGCTGGAGAAAGCATTGGCTGAGAAAATAAAAGAAGGTTTATGAACGTGGAAACAATGGACATTCAGGCAATCCTTGAGCATTTGCCGCACCGCTATCCCTTTTTGCTTGTAGATCGTGTTCTGGAATGTGAACCGGGCAAGCGCCTCAAGGCAATCAAGAACGTTTCAGTTAACGAACCGATGTTTACCGGCCATTTCCCGGAACGTCCTATCTTTCCTGGTGTCCTGATTATGGAGGCATTGGCTCAGGCAACCGGAATCCTGGCATTCCGTAGTACGGGTAAGAAACCAGATGGTACCTCGCTCTACTATTTTGCCGGTATTGATAATTGCCGCTTTAAGCAGCCGGTTGTTCCAGGTGACCAACTGGTGCTGGAAGTTGCCGTACTGAAAGCAAAACGTGGTATCTGGAAATTCAGTGCCGAAGCCAGCGTCGATGGTAAAGTTGTCGCCAGCGCGGAACTTATGTGTGCAGAACAAGCCATAAGCTAAGTATGAGCAGCATTCACTCCACAGCCATTATCGATCCCTCGGCGAAAATCGCCGCCGGGGTATCTATCGGCGCTTATAGCGTAATTGGTGCCGATGTCGAGATCGGTGCCAATACCTGGATCGGTCCACATGTGGTGATTAGCGGGCCGACCCGCATTGGTTGTGATAACAAGATTTTCCAGTTTGCCTCTGTCGGTGAAGACCCGCAGGATCTCAAGTATCACGGTGAAGTCACCCGCCTGGAGATCGGCGATCGCAACACTATTCGTGAGTTTGCCACTATCCATCGTGGCACTGTCGATGACAGCGGCGTTACCAGTATCGGTAACGATAACCTGTTGATGGCTTATATTCATGTCGCCCACGATTGCCGTATTGGTAACCATGTCATTATGTCCAACAACGCCTCACTGGCTGGACATGTACATGTCGGCGACCATGTGATCCTCAGTGGTTTCACCCTGGTACATCAGTTCTGTTCCATTGGTGAGCACGCCTTCAGTGGTATGGGTAGTGCAATCAGCAAGGACGTTCCACCCTACCTGATGATCTCCGGCAATCCTGCCGCACCGCATGGTCTCAACAAAGTGGGCCTCAAACGACGTGGTTTCAGTGACGAGCAGATACGCAATCTGATCAACGTCTACAAAATACTCTATCGTGAAGGGCTGACTCTGGAAGAGGCGTCAAAGAAGATTGCCGTAATGGCTGAGCAGTCTGAAGAGGTCAGGCGGTTTTCCGATTTCCTGTCGAGTACCAAGCGCAGTATTATCCGTTAGAGATATACCGGTTTTTACACCGGTATTTTTATTTTAGCCCCAGCATCCCTGCTGCGATCTTTGCAGCACGCCCCGCACCTCCTGGTTCACCAAGCGTTTCTCGTATCTTGCTTAAGCGTGCTGTTGTTTCGGTATGGACTTGAGGGTCAAGCAGACGCAGCAGTTCTTTACTGATTCGTTGTGCGGTGACCTCACCCTGTAGCAGCTCCTTCGCAACCTCTTCACCGGCGACGATATTGCACATGGCAATATGTTTGAGTCTTACCAGGCGGCGGATGATGTGATAACTCAGGCTGGCAATACGGTAGACAACCACCAACGGGACGCCCATCAGGGCGATTTCCAGAGTGGCAGTACCTGAGGCGGTAGCAATCGCATCACAGGCACGGGTGACATCGTAAAAGCGATTCTCCACCACCGTGAGCGGAAGCGAGCGGTCTGCAAGCAGGTTGTCGATCTCTGCGCGTTCGATCGTGGTTGCCTGGGGAAGCAGGAACTGGATTTCAGGTCGTTCAGCGTGAATACGTTCAGCGGCGTCCAGCAGGGTAGGGAGAAGGCGTTGCACTTCGTTACGTCGACTGCCCGGGAAGAGTCCGATAGTTGGTCGCGTCGGATCCAGACCGAATGTGTTAGCTGCCGCAGTGCGATCCAGTTCGCTGTGTACCTCATCCAGCAATGGATGGCCGACATACTGTACCGGTACACCGGCCTTTTCGTAGAGCGGAACCTCAAAGGGAAACACCACCACCATCTGATCCACAACTTCACGGATTTTGACTACCCGCTTTTTACGCCATGCCCAAACCTGTGGGCTGATGTAGTAGAGCACCGGAATGCCCAATTCCTTGGCGGTAGGGGCGAGGCGAAGGTTGAAACCGGAATAGTCCACCAGGATCAGCAGATCGGGTCGCTCGCTGCGCAACAGTTCGCGCATGCGCTCAAGCACGCCTTTGATGCGGCGATAATGCCGTAGCACTTCGAAGAGGCCGAGTACTGCCATCTCGCGGCAGTCAACCAGTGTATCGACTCCGGCGGTGCGCATACGTTCGCCACCGATACCGAAGAAACTGGTCTGTGGATGAAGCCGACGCAGTTCCTCCACCAAACGGGCAGCACGCGCTTCGCCGGAGGCTTCTCCGGCGATCACCATGACCCGACGTGGTGTGTCCATCTGTGGCCTCAAATAGCGCTGCGGATCACATCAAGAATTTGATCCACCTTCTCGTCTTCCAGCTCAGGATAAACGGGTAGTGACATACAGAGGCTGGCGATTTTTTCACTGACAGGCAGGCTGACACCTTTGCACATCTCGCTGAACACCTCTTGTTGATGTAGCGGGATAGGATAGTAAACGGCGCAGGAGATCTGCTGTGCCTGCAGTGCCGCCATGATCTGATCACGCTTCTCACTCAACAGGGTGTACTGGTGGTAGACGTGACGACCGATGCCATCTTCGTGCGGCGGAGTGGTGCCGTCCATCTGCGCCAGCGCGGCAGAGTAACGATGGGCGACACGGCGGCGGCCTTCATTGTACTGATCGATGCGCTTCAGTTTGGCGCGCAGGATCACTGCCTGTAGCTCATCGAGGCGTGAGTTGAAGCCCAGCTCCGAGTGGTGATAGCGCTGCCAGCTGCCGTGGTTACGCAGTACGCGCAGATGTTCAGCGGCCTTGTCGTCGTTAGTGGTGATCAGGCCGCCATCGCCAAAGCAGCCGAGGTTCTTGCTGGGGAAGAAGCTGAAGCAGCCGGCTACGCTGAGGCTACCGGTTTGCTTGCCACCGATATCGGCGCCGAAGGACTGGGCGCAGTCTTCCACCACGATCAGGCCGTGTTTGTCGGCGATGCTCTGGATAGATGCCATGTCCGCGGGTTGTCCGAACAGGTGTACCGGCAGGATTGCCCTGGTCTTTTTCGTAATCGCCGCTTCGATCAGATTGACGTCGATGTTCATGGTTTTTTCGTCGATATCAACGAAGACCGGTACTGCGCCCACATAAAGAATCGCTTCCGCCGTGGCGATAAAGGTGAACGGCGTGGTGATCACCTCGTCACCCTCGCCGATACCGGCGGCGATCAGGGCCAGATGCAGGGCATCGGTGCCGGAGGCACAACCGACCGCGTGTTTCACTCCAAGATAGGCAGCCGACTCTTCTTCGAATGCGCGTACATTGGGGCCGAGGATAAACTGGGTCGCGTCAAGCGCCTGTAACAGGCCCTGATCAATTTCATCTTTAATCGCGTGATACTGACCTTTGAGGTCCACCATTGGGATCATTGTTCTTTACCTTTGGATGAATTGTTGAATTCGGTTTAGCCGAGAATCTCGCTGATGCGGATCGCGGTATCCAGTGCGCGACGTCCGTCCTCACCAGTAACAGGGGGGGCGCTCTTGTTGTTAATTGCATCGATAAAGGCGGTGGCTTCGGCCAGGATCGCATCGGAGTTGTCAAAGATACTCTCCTCGGAGGTGATCTCAGGAATACCAGGGAACATCTCTTTCTCCCCCTTGCGATGCACGCTCAATACCTTGTCCTGGAAGTCGATGGAGATGTAGGCATCGGGCTGGAAGATGCGCATCTTGCGTTGCGGCTTCATGGTGACCCGGCTGGCGGTGACGTTGGCGACGCAGCCGCTCTCGAAGGTAATGCGGGCGTTGACGATGTCGTGCTCTTTGGTCAGCACCGAGACACCATTGGCATCGATATGCTTGATCGGCGACTGCACCAGATTCTGGATGATGTCGATGTCGTGGATCATCAGATCCAGCACCACATTCACATCGGCACCACGCGGGTTGAAAGGTGCCAGACGATGTGACTCGATGAACTGTGGTGTGGTCAGTACCGGCTTGAGCGCCAGTACCGCGGAGTTGAAACGTTCCAGATGGCCGATCTGCAACACCAGCTTCTTCTCCCTGGCGATGGCGATCAGCTCATCCGCCTCGGCCACGGTGACGGTCATCGGTTTCTCCAGTAGCACATGAATATTGTGCTCCAGACACTCTTTTGCCACCTGATAGTGCATCTGGGTGGGAACCACAATACTGACCGCATCCACCTGACCGAAGAGTTCCCGGTAGCCACTCAGCGCACGGGTATTGCACTCAGCGGCCACACGCTCGGCGTTTTCCATGTTGCTGTCGGCCACGGCCACCAGTTCGGCCTGAGGCAGGGCGGCATATTTCTGGGCATGAAAGCGCCCCAGATAACCGACGCCGATCACGGCGGTTTTCAGTGGAGTTGTCACAATGGGAATCCTGGCTGGTTGCGGTCGAAATCAGGCGCAAATGGTCGCATTTAGCCTGCGAGAGATCAATAAGAGTATCGGCAGGATGCGCAAAGTAGCGCACACTTTGCATTGGAGCTATGCCGCGTCGATCGTTGCATATTGGTTCCGGTCGTAGTGGGTTGAGAGTAAACTTCGACAACCCGACAGATATACCGAAGCGTATTTCATGCAAACGACTTTCGATTTTTCATCCAGCTCGCTCCTCATCGCCGGCGTCGACGAAGTGGGCCGTGGCCCGCTGGCTGGTCCGGTGGTGACTGCTGCTGTGATCCTCGATCCCGACAGACCCATAGACGGACTCGCCGACTCCAAGGCGATCTCGGAGAAGAAGCGCGAGAAGCTCTTCGACGAGATCAAGGAGAAGGCGCTGGCCTGGGCCATCGGTCGTTGCGAGGTGGAGGAGATCGACGAGCTGAACATCCTTCAGGCGACCATGGTGGCGATGCAGCGAGCAGTAGCCGGGCTCAATCCTCAGCCACAGCATGCGCTGATCGACGGTAACCGTTGCCCCAGGCTACCGTGTACCTCTGAGGCGATCGTGAAAGGGGACAGCAAAGTGGCGGCGATCAGTGCCGCCTCGATCATCGCCAAGGTGACCCGCGACCGGGAGATGGTGGAGATGGACTCGCTCTATCCTGGCTACGGCTTTGCCGGGCACAAGGGCTATCCCAGCAAGATGCATATTGAGGCGCTGCAGCGCCTGGGCGTGACGCCGATCCATCGCCGTAGTTTTGGCCCGGTGGCCAGATTGTTAGAAGGCAATTAGTTAGCAAATGGTCTGTATCTACTACTAATTGCTGAGCCATTTGCGCGCATATTTTGTGTGTTCCGTGGTCATTTTCACCCTTTACACTGTCAAGACTTGTCCTCTTCTCTGACCCGGGTTAACGTTCCTCCCCATGTCTGCACAGTTCATCCACCTCCGCCTGCACACCGAATTCTCCCTCACCGATGGTCTGGTGCGGGTCAAGCCGTTGATGACGGCCGCGCGGGAGCGGGGCATGCCTGCTGTGGCGCTCACCGATCAGTGCAACCTCTTCGCCATGGTCAAGTTCTACTCGGCGGCGCAGGCGGCGGGGATCAAGCCGATCATCGGTGTCGATCTCTGGGTCGAGAATCCCGATGATGCCAGTCGCCCCAGCCGCCTGGTGCTGCTGTGCAAGGACGAGACCGGTTACCGCAACCTCACCCGGCTGGTCTCCCGCAGTTATATCGAAAACCAGCACCGTGGCATTCCCATCGTCAAGCGCGAGTGGCTGCCGGGGCAGGTGAAGGGGCTGATCGCCCTCTCCGGTGGCAGGGAGGGAGATGTGGGTCAGGCGCTGCTGGCGGGGAAGAGGGAGCAGGCGGCGGAGCTGCTCACCGGCTGGTTGCGACTCTTCGCCGATAACTACTACCTGGAACTCCAGCGCACCGGTCGCGACGGTGAGGAGGCCTATCTTCACGCTGCGGTAGCGATCGCCGGAACCATGGGGATCCCGGTGGTGGCGACCAACGACGTGCGTTTTCTTGGCAAGGATGACTTCGGTGCCCATGAGGTGCGGGTCTGTATCCACGACGGTCGAACCATCGACGATCCGCGCCGTAGCCACCTCTACAGTGAGCAGCAGTACCTGCGTACACCGGAGGAGATGGTCGAACTCTTCGCCGATATCCCGGAGGCGCTGGAGAACAGCGTCGAGATCGCCAGGCGCTGTAACCTGGAGCTGACTCTGGGCAAGTCTTTCCTGCCCGACTTCCCGGTGCCCGACGGCATGACCATGGACGAGTATTTCCGCCAGCTCTCCCGCGAGGGTCTGGAGAAGCGCCTCGATATCCTGCTTGAGCGCCGCGCCGCTGATTTTGCCGAAAAACGCAAACCCTACGACGAACGACTGGAGATGGAGCTGGATGTGATCATCCAGATGGGTTTCCCCGGCTACTTCCTCATCGTTGCCGACTTTATCCAGTGGGCCAAGAACAACGGTGTGCCGGTGGGGCCGGGACGCGGCTCCGGTGCCGGTTCCCTGGTGGCCTACGCCCTCACCATCACCGACCTCGACCCGCTGGCCTACGACCTGCTGTTCGAACGCTTCCTCAACCCGGAGCGGGTATCGCTGCCTGACTTTGACGTCGACTTCTGTATGGAGGGACGCGACCGGGTCATCGATTACGTGGCGCAGAAATATGGTCGGGAGAAGGTGTCGCAGATCATCACCTACGGCACCCTGGCGGCCAAGGCGGTGGTGCGCGACGTAGGCCGGGTGCTCAGCCACCCCTACGGCTTCGTTGACCAGATCGCCAAGTTGATCCCGTTCGAGATCGGCATGACCCTGGAGAAGGCGCTGGAGCAGGAGCCGGAGCTGAAGGATCGCTACGAGCGCGACGAAGAGGTGACCGCTCTTATCGACAT
>JBNKBG010000088.1:0-9935 GCA_050287105.1 Thiohalomonadaceae bacterium | reverse complement strand
CCATTACCGCCTGCTCCTTGTGCAACTGCACACTACTGTGACGCTCGGTACTAAAGGCGTCGCGCAGCATTTTCCCGGCAAAATCCCCCATTCGTCCCAACTCCATCACCAGCGCATTGAAGGCCAGCGCAGGGGTTCCCACCACGTTCATATCGAGGTAGACCGGCCGCCCCAGATCCTCCTCGGCGCTACGCAGGCGCTGTTCCAGCCACGCCACCAGTGCCGGGGTAAAGAACCAGAGCAGCAGGACCCCCAGGATGTTGAACAGGGAATGGAACAGTGCCAGTGAGGTCAGGATCGAGGCATCCAGCCCCAGCAATTCCCGCACCTGTTCGATCAGGTTAAGCAGGGGCACCAGTATCACCAGCGCCACCGCCGCGGTAATCAGATTAAACAGCACATGTACTGCGGCAATACGTTGCGCATTGGCGGTGGCACCAATCACTGCCAGTGCCGCGGTAGAGGTGGTCCCCACATTGGCGCCGATCACCGTCGCCGCCGCGTCGGTAATCGGGATCAGGCCACCCGCCGCAGCGGTAAGGGTCACCGCCATCGCCGCACTGGAGGACTGCATCAGGAAGGTCAAGACAAAACCCAGACCGGTAAATACCAGCAGACCCAGCAGGTCATGGTCAAAACCGCTAAATGAGATATTGCCGCCGATGCCGGCAAAGGTCTCCTTGAGAATGGCAATACCCAGGAAAAACAGACCAAATCCCGTCAGGGCATCGCCCATGGCAGAGCGCCGTCCGTTACTTCCCAGCACACGCAGCAACATACCCAGACCGATCATCGGCAGGGCCAGTGCCTGGACATTGAGTTTGAAGCCGACGATGGCAACCAGCCAACTGGTCATGGTGGTGCCGATGTTGGTGCCGTAGATCACGTAGACCGTACGTAAAATATCCAGCAGACCCGCGTTGACGAAACCGATCACCGCCACTGTCACCGCGCTGGAGGATTGCACCAGTGAAGTAATCAGCACCCCGGAGAAAAAACCGCGAAGTGGGGTACGGGTCCATTCGGAAAGGATATGTTTCAGCGCATCGCCGGCAGCCATCTTGAGGCCATCGGTCATCATCTTCATTCCCAGCAGAAACAGACCAATGCCGCCGATGAAGCTACCCGCCAAACCCAGATCAGACATATTCAGCATAGATGGGCTTACTCAACCTAATCCCGGCGGAGTCGCGCAGAAACCGCAATAGGGGTCGGATAGCGCAACATAATCCAGTAGGAGGAGATGATAAAACTGAACATGGTGGCAAGCTGGATCAGGGCGGAGGCACGACCGGAGATCACCGCCCCCTGCTCTGCCATCATGGCGATAAACAGCGAGAATTCACTGATCTGTCCCAGACGCACCCCCACCTCGCGGGAGAACTTGTCACTTTCACCGGTACGCCGGAGAAAACCACGGAAAACCGGCGGTTTGAACAGCACCAGCAGAACACCTAGCACCAGCGCAGGCACAAACAGCTCCTGCAACATGGAGGGATTGAACTGGGCGCCGAGGGAAAAGAAAAACAGAATCAGAAAGAAATCGCGCAACGGTTTCAGACTCTCGGCGATAAAGGTACTGATCGGACTGGTCGCCAGCGCCACGCCGGCGATAAATGCCCCGATCTCTGCCGACAGACCCGCCGCCGCTGACAATTCGGCAATACCGAGACACCAGCCAATCGCTACCAGGAAAACATATTCCTGAATGGTGTCATAGCGCATAAATAATGGCGCGAGCACGTAGCGAGCGGTTAAAAGTGACACCAGCATAAGGACCGGTAACAGCAGGGAGACCTTGCCCAGTTCGAACAATAGCTCCCCTTCACCACCATAGGCCTGCAGTGCCAGCAGGGCGAGGATCGCCAGAATATCCTGCAGCAGCAGAATACTGATCATCACTTCACCCGTATGTTGCTGATGCAATGTCGTGGTGGGTAGCAGTTTCAGACCGATGATGGTACTGGAGAACATCGCCGCCACACCCACCAACAGGGAATCGATAGCGTTAAAACCAAAGGCCATTGCGATGGCAAAACCAAGTATGGCAAAGAGTAACGACGTTCCCAAAGTAACCAGCGTCGTCTTGCGTAGCAACCGCACCAATTCCTGTGGATGCAGGTTAAGCCCCAGCAGAAAGAGCAGGAAGATCACACCGATATGCGCAATCCCGGCGATCAATTCCGGGTCTTTAACCAGACCGGTACCCCACGGTCCCAGCACCACCCCAAGCAGGATGTAGCTGACCAACATCGACTGGCGAGCGAACAGCGCCAGAGTGGCGATCAGCGCCGCGCCGGTAAACACGAGGAACAGAGAGAACAGTATCGGATCGTGGTTCATATTTATTCTTTTCTGACAGTGACTATAAAGAAAGTATGACACAGGCCGATACGAGAAGCAGATGGAAACGCATCGGCCTATACTTTAGGGCACCGCTAATTATTCTGATTGCAGCAGATTGGGCACTCAGATTCGTGCCAGCAAGGCGGAAACCATGGTAATAGAATGGATATCACCCCACCCAAAAGCGATCAGGGCATACAGCGCCTGAAGGAGACCAATCGCAGTGGCGCGCTTCGGCAGCCAGATGCGATCTCGCCCTATCCGCCCATCGAATCCAGCGAAACCCACCACGAAACCGGCATCAAACCGCGCATAGAGCGACGCCTGCAGCAACGGCGCAAGGAAGATAGGCGGCAGCAAAGCAGTGACCGACCTTTTGATACCCGTAGTGAGAGTGACCGGCGTAAACATGATCGCCGTAGCGATGAGCAGGCGGGAACAGCGGCGGATCAAATACCCCATATAGACGAAAAAGTTTAGCCGCTCCTCATTCCACCCGCTGCTTAACCTGTGTGTGAAGCATTCGTACCGTCATCCAGTACCAGTTCACGCAATGTCAGTTGATTCAGGTGCTCCCTTACCCCCTGCTCCATATTCTCCATCAATGCATCGACTGGCGTGACGGAAGCAACGCGGCTTTCCATCATGGCCTGCTCTTCATCGGGCTGCCGCATTTTGGCCAGTAGATCAGCGACACGCAGGCTCGCAGGATCGTGCAGCAACAGATACTCGGGGGGCTCATTGCCACTCTCCAGTAGTAACCCTTTATCCTGTAGCAGTTGCAGACTCTCGCCGATGCGATCACCGGGCATCTGCAACAATTGCGACAACTCTTCGATAGATAACGGTTTTCCGTCGTGCACAAACTGGTGGGCGATCCAGTACATCACCAACAGTCCCATCTGCTCGCGAAAACGACCGCTTAACGGCAGACGTTGATTGCTCAGGCGGATCTGCTCCGGATATTGATAGTAGTAGGCCACCTGTGAACCGAGCAGCAGGATCAACCAGCTCAGGTAGAGCCAGATCATGAACAGGATCAGGATGGCAAAGCCGGAATAGATGGCGGCGTATTTGGTGGAGGATGCGGCGAATTCGGCGAACACCAGGCCACTCGTTTGCCACAGGGTACCGCCGACGGCGGCACCAACCAGGGCGGAAGAGAATTTCACCTTGGTATTGGGCACAAACATATAGACAAAGCTAAAGGCCAGAATCACCAGCAGGAAGGGCATCAGGTTGGAAAGCAACACCATCAAACTACCGAAGGGCTCGATACTGACAACGCGCTGGACAACCGCACTGTTCATCATTGAGGCGGTCATCCCGATGGCGGAAAAAACCAGTACCGGACCAACCATAATAACGCTGAGGTAGTCGCTGAAACGGCGCGACAGGGAACGACTCGATTTGGCATGCCAGACGTAGTTAAATGAGCTCTCTACCTTTTGCAGCAACGAAACCACGGTATAGAGCAGCAGTGCCAGACCAAGAGAACCGAGCACCCCCACCTTCATGTTCTCCACAAAACTGAGAACGTTAACCACCACCTCATTGCCTTTATCCCCCAGTGGTTGCACCAGGTTCAACAGCAGTGGTTCGATCTGGTTGTGCACCCCGAAGGCCTTGAGTACGGAGAAGCTTACCGCCAGCAGCGGCACCATCGAAAGCAGGGTTGTATAGACCAGACTCATGGCACGAAGATTGAGCTGACCATTGGCAAATTCACGGATCAGGACAAACAGCAGGCGCAACACCTTATAGCTGTAGCGCTGAAGCCAGCCCAGCGAGTCTACGTCAGCCCGCCATAACTCATTCAGCAGAAATTCTTTCGCCTGAACATAGATACCGTAGGGACCTTGCATCGTTCCATCGCCTGTCGTGTCGTTATCAATAACCATAGAGTATGCCGTGAAAGGCATGGGGACAAGCGGCACAACGATCGAAAATAACTCAGTGGGTCGGGACGACGGTGAATGCGGATTTAATGGAACGTCACACTACTCTGCAGTAACCGTGGAATACGTGCTCGCAACAACTCTGCATCGTTAGCGTTGGGTAGCAGTTCAAGGTAACGACGATAATCTTCCGCCGCCGCAATACCGCAATCGAGTAACTCATAGAGATAGCCGCGCTCACGAAATGCGGAGGCTGTCGCCGGCGTCAGCAACAACACTTTCTCCAATACCCATAAAGCACTTTGCGCATCGCCCTGTTGTAGATAAGAATGTTTTAACTGATGTAGCATCCGTATCAACAAAGTTTTGTCATCCGTTGCAGAGAGCATGCGACCGAGTTGATGATGCTGCTGCGGCCTGCGCAGGGCATAGGGTGCTGAGAGCAGACGCGCCAGATCATCATCCTGAAGTGGCATTCCTCCCTCGCCGGGGTCAAGCAACACATCCCCTTCGGCGTCACTATATCGAAGAAGAATTCTGCCCGAAAATGAGACCGCTTGCAGCGAAAGTCCCAGCAGGCGGCCAACGGTAAGATAGACCAGGGCGATACTCAACGGTGAACCGTGTCGGTTATCAATTACCCGGTCGAGAAAGATATTCTCCGCGGAACAACGTCTGGAACAGACGCTGGAAAAACCGCGGTCATTAAACAGAAAATCGTTAAGCTGGAACAGGGCATCACCCAGGCTCACGTTGGATGTCAGGCGATCACTCACCTTCTCGGCGTAGTACTGCAGGCGTTGTAGATACTGATAAATATCGACGGAGTGATCGACTTCACTGGCAACCCACAGTGCCGCCTCAGCCAGACCATCCGCCCGAGGCTGAGACAGCAGCTGTTGCAGTGACACGGTGTTGTTACGACCCATTACCTTTGCCATCCGGGGAGAGAAAACTTGAATTTAAGTATAGACGCTTGTCCCCGGAGTACAGGCGCAACAGGTAAGATTTCACAAAAGTGGTATGGATAAATCCTGAATGCCGGAACCCTCACGCGGTTGTGAGCAACGACTTCCACTCCTTCTCCAACCGCGGCACCGAGACACTCTCGCTGGTGCCCAACTCCTGAGCGAAGAGCGATACCCGCAACTCCTCCAGTAACCAGCGGTAACGTTGCCAGGCGACATCGCTGCAGTTCACTCCCTCACCACAATGCTGCCAGTAGCGCTGCCACAGTGGCTGGACCTCCAGCAACAGACGGCGATCCCGCTCCGGATCACTGCGCAGTTTTTCCAGACGTCGTTCCAGGGCCTGCAAATAACGTGGCAAATGTGGCAAACGTTGAGGCGGGATCTCAGCAGCAAACCCTGGCGGCAGCAGCCGCTCAAGTTGTTCGCGAATGTCACCGATGCTGTTGAGCCATTGCGGCTGCATCGCACCCTTTAGCACCTTATTGATCCGTTGATAGGCCGCCAGTACCTCACCCACCGCCGTAGCGATGCAGTTGGCATTGTCGATCAGGGTACTCCGTGCCGCATCGGCCTGCTGACGATAGGTCGTGCGACAACGGGGGGAGGGATTCTCGCCCAGCAGCGACTGCTCCACCGCGGCAACCACGATGGCCGACACCAACTCCTCACAACGGCCGATGGGGGCATAACGCAGACAGCTCTCCTTGATCCCTGGCAGACTCTTCTCCAGGTATTTAAGTTTGTCGCGCTGCTCCAGCATGAACAGACGCATCACCCCCTTGCGCTGCGCGGCCTCCGCCGCCTCGACACTTTCATACAGTTTCAGGGCAACACTCTTGCCCTCATCGCTGTAGGCAGGAAAGGCATTGATCTTCATTCCATGACGTTGCAGGGAAACGCTCTGCGGCAGTTCCTCCAGATCCCACTCGACGATGCCGCTGCGTTCCCACTCGCTGTCCGGCTCTTCAATGCGCAAACTCTGGCGCACCTTACCCGACATCTGTTGTTGTAACGCACTAAGGTCCCGTCCCTCGCACAACACCTTGCCCGATTCATCAACGACCCGGTAGTTCATGCGCAAATGGTCCGGCAGATTCTCCACCCGCCAGGCCTCTGCCGGTACCGCCACACCACCGATACGTTGCAGCTGGCGGGCAAAGGCCTGTAACAAAGGACCTTCGCGCAGCGGCATCGCGGTCAATGCCGCCTCGGCAAAGTTGATCGCCGGAACGTAGTTGCGCCGCACCGGTTTGGGCATCGCCTTGATCAGGGCAATCAATTTATCTTTCAACAATCCTGGCACCAACCAGTCGAACACGGCGGCCTCCAGCTGACCCAGTGCCGCCAACGGCACCACCACCGTTACCCCATCAGCGGGATGACCCGGCTCGAAATGGTAATCCAGTGGCAGGGGCATCCCCTGATAATTGAACAACGCAGGAAACTGCTCGCCGGTAATCCCCTCGGCGGCGTGTTGCATGAGAAATTCACGATCCAGAAAAAGTAAACGCGGCGCATCCTTTTCCGCCTTTTCCCACCAACGTTCAAAGGCCTTGCCGCTATAGATATCCTGGGGAATGCGCTGCTCATAGAAATCGAACAGGGTCTGTTCATCCACCAGGATATCGCGTCGCCGCGATTTGGCTTCGAGCAGCGCCACCTCTTCCAGCAGTTCGCGATTGTGCTGGAAGAACGGTGCCTTGCACTCAAACTCACCGCGCACCAGTGCGTGACGGATAAACAGCTCACGACTGAGTACGGGATCCAGTGGGCCGTAATGGACCTTGCGCCGTGCCACGATCATCAGGCCAAACAGGGTCACCTGTTCGAAGGCGCTGACCCGCGCATTGCGTTTTTCCCAGTGCGGTTCGAGATAACTGCGCTTGACCAGATCCTTCACCAACGGCTCGATCCAGGCCGGGTCGATCGCCGCCACATCCCGGGCAAAGAGACGCGAGGTTTCGACCAGTTCCGCCGCCATGATCCACTTGGGGGGACGTTTTGCCTGCGAAGAGCCGGGGAAGATGGTCAAACGAATATTGCGTGCCCCCAGATACTCCACCAGCGGTTTGCGTTTTTTCTGCGTAGTGTCCGGCTCGCGCTCATCCTTGAGTGCAATGTTGCCAAGCAGACCCGCAAGCAGGGCGCGATGAATCGCATCATAGTCGGCCGCCTGCTCATTGGGTTTCAGATCCAGTTCACGCATTCGCGCCAGTAATTGACCGTGGATGTCATGCCACTCGCGTAGTCGCAGGTAGTTAAGGAACTCACTGCGGCAGAGCTTGCGTAATTTATTCTGGCTCAGGTGACGTGACTGTTGGTGGAAGTAGTCCCACAGGTTGAGATAGGCAGAAAAATCCGACTTCTCATCGGCAAAGCGGAGATGCTTTTCGTCTGCCGCCTGTTGCGCCTCCATTGGCCGTTCACGGGGATCCTGAATAGTCAGCGCCGAAGCGATGATCAACACCTCGTGCAGAGCGTTTTCTCTCGCTGCGGAGAGCAGCATACGACCAAGACGTGGATCCAGTGGCAGGCGGGCAAGCTGTTTGCCGTCCGGGGTAATGCGGTTGTGCCGATCGACCGCGCCCAGTTCGTGGAGCAGACGAAAACCGTCATTGATAAAGCGTTGGTCAGGCGGGTCGATGAAGGGGAATTGTTCGATGTCGCCGAGGCCCAACGACATCATCTGCAGGATCACACTGGCCAGATTGGTACGGCGGATCTCCGGCTCGGTATATTCATCGCGGGAAAGAAAATCCTCCTCGCTGTAGAGACGGATACAGACCCCGGCACTGACCCGCCCACAGCGTCCCGCTCGCTGGTTGGCCGAGGCCCGGGATATCGGTTCAATCGGCAGGCGCTGCACCTTGGTACGATGGCTGTAACGACTGATCCGTGCCAGCCCGGTATCGATAACAAAGCGAATGCCGGGGACGGTGAGTGAGGTCTCGGCAACGTTGGTCGCCAGCACGATGCGTCGTCCGCTGTGGGAACGAAATACCCGGTCCTGATCGCTGGCGGAGAGGCGGGAGAAGAGTGGCACCACCTCGGTGTCGCGCATCCGATGCTTGCCCAGTGCATCGCTCGCCTCGCGAATGTCCCGTTCACCGGAGAGGAAGACCAGGATATCCCCCAGGGGATCAATGCGAGCCAGCTCATCCACCGCGTCGATCAATCCCTGCAAGGGGTCGATCTCGCGCTTACCCTCCTCCAGCAGTGGCCGGTAACGCTGCTCCACCGGGTAGGTGCGGCCGGAGACCTCCACCACCGGTGCGTCGGCAAAGAATTCGGCAAAACGCCCGGTGTTGATGGTCGCCGAGGTGATGATCACCTTCAGCTCCGGGCGTCGTGGTAACAGGCGTTTCAGGTAACCAAGCAGAAAGTCGATGTTGAGGCTACGTTCGTGGGCCTCGTCGATGATCAGGGTGTCGTACTGCTCAAGCAGCGGGTCGCTCTGGATCTCCGCCAGCAGGATGCCATCGGTCATCAACTTGACCAGGCTGTTACTCCCGGCACGTTCGGTAAAACGGATCTTGAAGCCGACCAACTGCCCCAGCTCGCTGTGCAGCTCTTCGGCGATGCGGTTGGCCACACTACGTGCGGCAATACGTCGTGGTTGAGTATGGCCGATGGTGGCGGCACGGCCGCGCCCCAGCTCCAGACAGATCTTTGGCAACTGCGTCGTCTTGCCAGAGCCGGTCTCGCCGGCCACGATCACCACCTGGTGCTTCTCGATCGCCTCGGCGATCTCCTGGCGCCGTTCGCTGACCGGCAACTCCGGCGGATAGTCGATGCTTAACGCCAACGCCTGCCGTTGTGCCAGCCGTTGCCGCGATAGTTCGATCGCCCTGGCTACCTCCGCCAGACCTCGGTCCACCGGCTTACCTTCGCGCAAACGACGTTGTAACCCCTCGAGCCGCTTGCGCAGGCTGCCCCGGTCGATGCTCATACACTCATTGAGTTGAGCCAGAAGTTGTTCGTGAGAAAGCGGCACGGTGGGAACTATAGATTTACTGTTATATTCCAAGGTACCGTATGGTAACCGACATCAAAACGCACTGACAGGGAGTTAACCCCATGCACACCAAGCGCATACTAATTCTGTTCCTGCTCACCGCTCTCTTCTCACTGGCTGCCTGTACCTCGGCCACTGTGGTCAGTAGCGGCGGCGGGCCGACCATTCAACAGGCACAGGCCGTCCCCTATAACGGTCCCAAAAAGCGCGTCGCGATCAGCTCCTTCGAGGACAAGGCGACCCGCAGTGGCAATCTCGGTCGCGGTGTAACCGACATGCTGGCCGACTCCCTGTTCAACACCAACCGCTTCATCGTACTGGAGCGAGAACGCCTCAAGGATGTGATTAAAGAACAGGATATGGCCGACACTGGCCGCTTCCGTGAGTCAACCGTAGCCCCCAAGGGCCAACTGGAAGGCGCAGAACTGCTGATCCGCGGCTCCATCACCCAGTTTGAACCCTCCTGTCGTGGCGGTTCGCTGCTGCTGGTCGGTGCCAAGGAGGCGTGTGTCACCATCAACCTGCGCATCATCGACGCCACCACCGGACGCATCGTCAACAGCACCACCGTGGAAGGCACCTCCGGCAGCGCCGGCATCGGCCTCATCTTTACCCGCAGCCCGCTGCCGATCGGTCTCGGAGGCTGGTCCAAGACGCCGATGGAGAGCGCCATGCGTCGCTGCATCGAAACCGCAGTACAACACA
>JBNKBG010000087.1:0-10036 GCA_050287105.1 Thiohalomonadaceae bacterium | reverse complement strand
GAAATATTGCAGCAGCATCTCGTTGAGGCGCCGCAGCTCCATCACAGTGCGGTAGTAGTCCTTCATGAACTGCTCCACCGCCAGGCGATCATCCTCGTCGTGGTAACCGAACTGCTTTGCAAGGGCGCGCTGGTGATCGAACAGCAGCCGGTCTTCGCGCCGTTTGGCCAGGATGTGCAGGCCGTAACGTACCTTCCAGAGGAAGCTCTGGCCCTCATTGAGTGCCTGGTACTCCTCGCTGCTGAGGAAACCGTGGTTTACCAGATCGCCGAGGGTCTCGGCCGCGAAATGGCGCTTGGCCACCCAGCCGATCATCTGAATGTCGCGCAGGCCGCCCGGGCTCTCTTTGACATTGGGTTCCAGGTTGAAGGCGGTGTCGTGGTATTTACGGTGACGGGCGATCTGCTCCTGCCACTTGGCCTGGAAGAAGTCGCGGCTGGGCCAGATGTGATCCTTGTCGGTCTGCTCGCGCATCGCCTGGAACAGCGCTTGCGGCCCGCAGAGCAGACGCGCCTCCATGATGTTGGTGGCGACGGTGATGTCGGCGCGGCCCTGTTCGATGCAGTCGGCGAGGGTGCGCACGCTGTGGCCGATCTCCAGTCCCAGGTCCCAGAGGAACATGAGGAACTGCTCCAGCTTCGGCCCGTGCTGCTCCAGTGCTTCCGGCTCGGCCAGCAGCATGATGTCGATGTCGGAGCGGGGATGGAGCTCGCCGCGACCATAGCCGCCGACGGCGATCAGGGCGATCTCATCGATGCCGGGGGCGCAGAAGCGCCAGGCGTGGATCAGGATTTGATCAATAAAGGCGGCGCGGTGGGCGACCAGGGAGATCACCGACTCGCCGTTGAGAAAGCGGTATTCCAGCACATCGTCGGCGTTGCGGATCGCCTCGCGGAAGGGCTTGATCGGGCTGGTCGCCGCCGCGAGATCAGCCTCGAAGCGATCGGCATCGAACAGTTCCTTGACGGCGAAAAGCACTAGAGCGTTTCGCCCTGGCGCAGGGTCAGTACTTCGACGCCATCCTCGGTGACCAGTATGGTGTGCTCCCATTGGGCGGAGAGGCTGCGATCCTTGGTGATCACGGTCCAGTCGTCGGGCAGCAGGGTGACGTTGCGCTTGCCCGCGTTAATCATCGGCTCGATGGTGAAGGTCATGCCCGGTTTCAGGATCGCGCCGGTGGCGGGGCTGCCGTAGTGCAGTACCTGTGGCTCTTCGTGGAACTCCTTGCCGATGCCGTGGCCGCAGTATTCGCGCACCACTGAGAAGTTGTGGGATTCGGCATATTGCTGGATGGCGTGGCCGATATCGCCCAGGCGCACGCCAGGTTTGACCATCTTGATGCCGACCACCAGGCACTCCCGCGCCACTTCCACCAGGCGCCGCGCCTTGATCGACGGTTCGCCGACGAAGAACATCTGGCTGGTGTCGCCGTGGTAGCCATCCTTGATCACGGTGATGTCGATATTGATGATGTCGCCCTTCTTCAGCTTCTTCTCCCCCGGGATGCCGTGGCAGACCACATGGTTGAGGGAGGTGCAGATCGACTTGGGGAAGCCGTGGTAATTGAGCGGCGCCGGGATCGCCTGCTGCTCGTTGACGATGTAGTCGTGACAGAGCCGGTCCAGTTCGTCGGTGGTGACGCCCGGTTGGACATGCGGGGCGATCATCTCCAGCACTTCGGCGGCGAGGCGTCCGGCGACGCGCATCTTTTCGATCTCCGCAGCAGACTTGATTGTGATACTCATCTAATTGAATTACCTGTATTTTCTTGCGTAGGCTCGGAGTCGGCGCCGGGCAGTCACCCTCCCCATTTAATGGGGGTGAATGTTGTTGAACAAGGGGTCCTATGGTATAAAGGGCGGCTTTTATAGGCAAACCAAAAATCAGCCACCAACGGATGGTCCGTCGGGGCTGAAATCCACACATGTGTTGAAGAGGCCTTAACCGGCTGCTTCGATTGCCCGGGTGCCCCGCAAGGGGTTGGACAATCGCCGACACATGGAGGACTAACCCAAGCAGGAGTATTAATAGAATGGCTAACGTAACCATGCGTCAAATGCTGGAGGCCGGTGTTCACTTCGGTCACCAGACCCGTTACTGGAATCCCAAGATGGCTCCGTTCCTCTTCGGCGACCGTAACAAGATTCATATCATCAACCTGGAAAAGAGTCTGCCGTTGTACAACGACGCGATGAACTTCGTTTCCAAGTTGGCTTCCAAGAAGGGCAACATCCTGTTCGTTGGCACCAAGCGCCAGGCTCGCGACATCATTCGCGAAGAAGCCGAGCGTTGCGGTATGCCCTACGTTAACCACCGCTGGCTCGGTGGCATGTTGACCAACTACAAAACCGTTAAACAATCCATCAAGCGTCTGAAAGACCTCGAAGCGATGGATCAGGATGGTTCTCTGGACCGCCTGACCAAGAAAGAAGCTCTGATGCGTCGTCGCGAAATGGAAAAGCTGCAGCGTAGCCTGGGCGGTATCAAGGACATGGGCGGCCTGCCGGACGCACTGTTCGTCGTCGACGTAGGCCACGAGAAGATCGCTATCACCGAAGCCCGCACCCTGGGTATTCCGGTTATTGCCGTGGTCGATAGCAACGGTAGCCCGGATAACATCGATTACGTTATCCCCGGCAATGATGACGCCATCCGCGCCATCACCCTCTACGTTCAGGGCGCCTCCAGCGCCATCCTCGAAGGCAAGGCCTCTTCCAGCGTCCGTGGCGCCAAGGATGAGTTCATCGAGGTGACCGAAGAAGAAGGCGAAAAGGCCGCCGGCTAAGCCGCCTTGAGCTGAAACGAAAAGGGGGCATTGCCCCCTTTTTTGGAATATGAGTAATGGCACGCCTTTTTGGCGTGGCTTCGTTTTTGGTGATTTGTTAAGAGGAAAGAGCAACATGTCTATTACCGCTGCAATGGTAAAGGATCTGCGTGAGCGCACTGGCGCTGGCATGATGGAGTGCAAAAAGGCACTGGTTGAGTGTAATGGCGATATCGATACCGCTATTGAGCACATGCGCAAAACCGGTCTGGCCAAGGCCGACAAGAAAGCAGGTCGTACCGCTGCTGAAGGCCTGATTGTTATCAAGGCTTCTGCCGACAACAAAAAGGTTGCCGTCGTTGAAGTTAACTGCGAAACCGATTTCGTTACCAAGGGTGACGACTTCCAGAACTTCAGCAACGAAGTAGCGCAACTGGCGCTGGATAACAGTGCGGCCGATGTCGATGCCCTGCTGGCCTGCAAGATGGCCTCTGGTGAAAGCGTTGCCGATACCCTGAAGAACCTGATTGCCAAGATTGGCGAGAACATGAATGTGCGTCGCGTCGCGCTGCTGCAAAGCAATGGCGTAGTGGCCAGCTACTCCCACGGTAGCCGCATCGGTGTTGCGGTTGTTCTGGAAGGTGGTGACCTCGACCTGGGCCGTGATGTTGCCATGCACATCGCTGCCAGCCGTCCGACCGCCGTTTCCGCTGACGATGTTCCGGCTGAGTTGATTGCCAAGGAGCGCGAAATTTTCGCTGCCCAGGCCGCTGAGTCCGGTAAGCCTGCCGAGATCATTGAGAAGATGATCGACGGTCGTATCCGTAAATTCCTTCAGGAAGTAACCCTGCTGGGTCAACCCTTCGTTAAGGACCCGGATACCACTGTAGAAAAACTGCTTAATGGCGCAGGTGCCAAGGTAGTCTCCTTTACCCGTTTCGAAGTGGGTGAGGGTATCGAGAAGAAGCAGGAGAACTTCGCCGACGAAGTTATGGCTCAAGTTAAAGGTAGCTAAGTGATGGGTGCTGCCGCGGGCAAACTGGCTTATAAACGGATCCTGCTCAAACTCAGCGGTGAAGCGCTGATGGGCGAGCAGGAGTTCGGTATTGATCCGGCAGTGGTGCAGCGCACCTCTGCCGAGATCGCCGAAATCGTCAAAGATGGTGTTGAAGTCGGTTTGGTGATCGGCGGTGGTAACATCTTCCGTGGCGTCAGTCTGGCGGGAGCCGGTATGGAACGCGCCACGGCGGATCACATGGGCATGCTGGCGACGGTGATCAATTCACTGGCGATGCAGGATGGTCTGGAAAAGGCGGGGGTGACGGTTCGCGTCATGTCGGCCTTGCCTATCCATCAGGTCTGCGAAGACTATGCCCGTCGCCGTGCCATTCGCCACCTGGAAAAAGGTCGGGTGGTGATCATGGCTGCCGGTACCGGTAACCCGTTCTTTACCACCGACTCTGCGGCGACCCTGCGCGGCATTGAGATGAATGCCGACCTGGTACTCAAGGCGACCAAGGTGGACGGTGTTTATAATGCCGACCCGGTCAAGGACCCATCGGCGACCCGTTATTCCCGCCTGACCTTCGGCGAAGTGCTGGAGAAACAGCTCGGGGTAATGGACCTGACCGCCATCGTGCTGTGCCGTGATCACAACATGCGTTTGCGAGTATTCAACATGCACAAACCGGGTGCTTTGCGCCGTATCATCCTTGGTGAGGACGAAGGTACTCTGGTTGAATGTGGAGACAAGTAGATGATTAGCGATATACAAAAAGATGCTGAAGCACGTATGCAGAAGAGCATTGAGGCGCTGAAAACCGAACTGACCAAGATCCGTACCGGTCGCGCCCATCCCAGTCTGCTAAACCACATCACCGTTGACTATTACGGTTCGGAAGTACCCATCGGTCAGGTCGCCAATATTGCGGTGGAAGATGCACGCACCCTGGCGGTGACCCCGTGGGAAAAACCGATGGTCGCCGCGGTGGAAAAAGCGATCATGACCTCCGACCTGGGACTGAATCCTTCCAGTGCCGGTACGGTGATTCGTGTACCGATGCCGCCGCTCACCGAAGAGCGTCGCCGCGATCTGACCAAGGTGGTGAAGAACGAGGGTGAGCAGGGCAAGGTCGCCGTGCGCAACATTCGTCGTGATGCCAACTCCGATATCAAGGGACTGCTCAAGGAGAAGGATATCAGTGAAGACGAAGCCCGCAGTGCCGAAGATAGCATCCAGAAGATCACCGACAAATACATCGCTGAGGTGGATAAACTGGTCGCAGCGAAAGAGCAGGACCTGCTGTCCATCTAGGGCATAAAAAACGTAGCGGCCTCCATGTAAGGCCGCTAACCCTCTAACAGCGATGTCGGATCCGGTGGGTATGGCCGAAAATAACGATTCCAACTTCACCACAGGCAGTGTGCCCCGCCATGTGGCCATCATTATGGATGGCAACGGCCGCTGGGGACGCAAGCGCCATCTTCCTCGGGTGGCCGGTCACAAGGTCGGTCTTGAGGCGGTACGCCGCACCATCAATTACTGTGTCTCAGCCGGGGTCGAGGTACTGACCCTGTTCGCCTTCAGTAGCGAAAACTGGCGTCGTCCCAAGGACGAGGTCGGGGTGTTGATGAACCTGTTCATGACCGCGCTGGAAAACGAGGTGAAAAAGCTGCACCAGAATGGTGTACGCCTGCGCGTGATTGGCGACATTACCGCCTTCTCACCCGAACTTCAGCAGCGTATCCGCGATAGTGAAGAACTGACCCGCAACAATACCCGTCTGCAACTGGTGATTGCCGCCAATTATGGTGGTCGTTGGGATATTACCCAGGCCTGCCGTACCCTGGCCGAAGAGGTCGCGGAAGGGAAACTACGCAGTGAACTGATCACCCCTGAGCTGATCGAGAGTCACCTTTCGTTGACCCAACTGCCTGAGCCGGATCTGTTTATTCGTACCGGCGGCGAGCAACGCATCAGTAATTTCCTGCTCTGGCAACTTGCCTATACCGAACTCTATTTCACCGATCTGTTGTGGCCCGATTTTGATGAGGCCGCCTTCAATGAGGCGATGAACTCCTATGCGAGTCGCCAGCGTCGCTTTGGGCGCACCGGCGATCAGGTGGAGAAGTTGAAACATGCTTAAGTTGCGCGTTATCACTTCACTGATCCTGGCACCACTGGCGTTGTGGGCGATCTGGGTCAGTCCCCCGAATATCTTTGCCCTTGTTATGGCGTTTATTTTTGCTCTTGGGGCGTGGGAGTGGGCGCGTCTCTGTAACCTGCGCGCGTTTCCCGCTCGTTTGGGTTACGTGGGTTTTATCGCACTGCTCACCTATCTGGCATACCGCCTGTTGCTTCAGGGTGAGTCGGCACAGCTTATATTGCTGATTGCACTGGCATGGTGGAGCGTGGCGTTACTGTCGGTGTTGATATATCCGCGCAGTGGTTCTCTATGGCGTATCGCCGCCGTGCGTGGAGTGGCTGGGGTACTGGTGATGATTCCTGCCTGGGCAGCCCTGCTGCTGTTGCATCAACGCTTCGGTCCCGGTTTCGTGATTCTGCTGGTGATGTTGATCTGGGCTGCCGATACTGGCGCCTATTTTTCCGGTCGTGCCTTTGGCAAACACAAGCTGGCCCCCAACGTCAGCCCGGGTAAAACCTGGGAGGGTGTGGTTGGAGGGATGTTACTGGCGCTGTTGATTGCACTGCTTGCCACCCTCTGGCTACCCCCGGTTGACGGCATGCCTGCCTACCTCGCCCTGGTCGTATTGACCGTGGCCCTGTCGGTGTTGGGCGATCTGCTGGAGAGTCTGTTCAAACGGGTCGCTGCGGTGAAAGACAGCGGTGATCTTTTACCAGGACACGGCGGAGTGCTGGATCGCATCGATAGCCTTACTGCCGCCGCGCCGATCTTCACCCTGGGATTATTATGGCTGAGCCGGTGAAGGGCGTAACGGTTCTGGGAGCGACCGGCTCCATTGGCGTCAGTACCCTGGATGTACTGGCTCGCCATCCCGAGCGTTATCAGGTCGTTGCACTGAGTGCCAATCGTCAGGTGGACCGTCTGCTGCAACAGTGTCTGCAACACCAGCCGCGCTATGCGGTGATGGCGGATGAGAACGCAGCGGAACAGTTGCGCCGTAAGCTGGCGCAAGAGGGTGCCGAGATTGAGGTATTGAGTGGTGTGGCCGGCCTGGAGCAGGTGGCCTCGCTGGATGAGGTGGATTACGTGATGGCCGCCATTGTGGGTGCCGCCGGTCTGCCACCGGCGCTCGCGGCGGCACGTAGCGGCAAGCGCATTCTGCTGGCTAACAAGGAGGCGCTGGTGATGTCCGGTCAGCTCTTCATGGATGAGGTGCGACGGAATAACGCGGAGCTGCTGCCCATCGACAGTGAGCACAATGCGATCTTCCAGTGTATGCCGAGCGATTTCTCCCGAGGTCTGGCTGAGGTTGGCGTCGAAAGAATTTTGCTGACCGCTTCCGGCGGACCATTCCGTACCACTCCCATTGAGCAGCTTGCAGCGGTAACCCCGGCCCAGGCGGTCGCACATCCCAACTGGTCGATGGGCAGAAAGATATCGGTCGATTCCGCCACCATGATGAATAAGGGACTGGAGGTCATCGAGGCGTGCTGGTTATTCAACACCACCACGGAGAAAATTCAGGTGGTGTTGCACCCGCAGAGCGTCATTCACTCCATGGTGGAGTACAGCGACGGCTCGGTGCTGGCGCAGATGGGTAATCCTGATATGCGTACGCCCATCGCCCATGCCCTGGCCTGGCCTGAGCGTATCGAATCCGGCGTGCCGAGTCTTAACCTGTTTGAAGTGGCGCGGCTCGATTTTGAAAAGCCGGATCTACAGCGTTTCCCCTGCCTGCGCCTGGCGATAGAGGCGATTGACGCGGGCGGCACCGCCCCGGCGATCCTCAATGCGGCCAATGAGATCGCCGTGGAGGCGTTTTTGCACGAGCGTATTCGTTTTACTTCGATCCCGGAACTTATTGAGGAGACTCTGGGACGAATGACCATTGAAACGGCGGACTCGCTGCAGACTATTTTCGCTGCCGATGCAGCAGCCAGAGAATTGAGCATGACGCTACTGGCGGATACCGAGGTATTGCACTGATGATGGATGTACTGCTGACCATTGCCGCACTGTTGGCGGCATTGAGCCTGCTGATTGCGGTGCACGAACTGGGACACTTTCTGGTCGCACGCTGGATGGGGGTTAAGGTACTGCGCTACTCCATCGGTTTTGGTAAACCGCTGTGGCAAAAAACTTCCGGCCCGGATCAAACCGAATACATGCTGGCTGCGATCCCCCTTGGCGGTTATGTGAAGATGCTCGACGAGCGCGAAGGTGAAGTGGCCGAGGTGGAACGGCATCGCGCCTTCAATCGTCAGCCGGTCTGGAAGCGTAGTGCCATCGTGCTGGCAGGTCCCATGTTTAATTTCGCCTTCGCCATCATCGCCTATTGGTTGATGTTCGTGATCGGTATCAATGGCATCAAGCCACTTATTGGCGACATTGAACCGGATTCAATCGCTTCGGCAGCTGGCCTGCACAGCGGCCAGGAGATCCTCTCGGTGGATGGTGAGGCGACCCCGACCTGGCAATCGGCGATTGAAGCGATCCTGCCAAAGATGCTCCTCAACCAGCCGGTGAAGCTGACGGTCTACGAGGGTGGAGTCAGTCGCGAGGCAGTGCTGCAGTTTGACGAGATCGATGCCAACAGCAAACCGCAGGATCTCTACAAGCGTCTGGGCCTGAATGTTTATCAGCCGCGTATTGCGCCGGTAATCGGCAAGGTTGTGTCCGGGTCTGCCGCCGAGAAGGGTGGCCTGAAGACCGGTGACCGGGTGTTACTGGCCGCAGGGCAGGCGGTGGACGAGTGGCAGCAACTGGTGGAGATCATCCAGGCGCACCCGGATATGCCGCTGCAACTGCATGTGCAACGCGATAGTACCGAGTTAACCCTGACACTGCAGCCTGAGGTCGTCGCCGGGAGCGATGGGCCGGTGGGTAAAATTGGCGCCGGGGTCTATTTCGACCGTAGCCTGTTCGAGCCACTGCGTGCCGAATTGCGTTATGATGCGGTAAGCGCGATCCCGGCGGCGCTGCAAAAGAGCTGGGACATGGCGACGCTCACCCTGAAAATGATCGGCGAGATGATCGTAGGGCGCGCCTCGGTGGAGAATATTAGTGGCCCGATCGGCATTGCGCAGTTTGCCAAGCAATCCGCCGATGCGGGGATTAGTCATTTCCTCAAATTTCTTGGCTTGATCAGTGTCAGCCTCGGTGTACTCAACCTGCTGCCGATTCCCGTGCTCGATGGCGGTCACCTGCTCTACTACCTCATTGAGGTGGTAACCGGCAGGGAAGTGCCGGAACGCATTGAAGCACTGGGACAACGTATCGGCCTGGCACTGATTCTGGCACTGACCAGTCTGGCGATTTTTAACGATCTGGCTCGACTGGCCGGAAACTGACGCTATTTACGAGAGACTATGTTTTTGCTGCAACGTATCGGTCTGATTTTGCTACTGGCCTGGAGCACAAGCTCCATCGCCATGGACAGTTTCCGTATCAAGGATATTCGTGTCGAGGGTTTGCAACGCATCTCCCTGGGTACGGTATATAACTATCTGCCGCTGAAGCGTGGTGACACACTGGATGAGGACGCAGCGGATGCTGCTGTTCATGCCCTGTATAAAACGGGTTTCTTCCGTGATGTGGTGTTGGAGCAGGACGGCAATGTGCTGGTGATTTTTCTTGCGGAGCGTCCCGCGATTGCCAGTATTGAATTCAAGGGCAACGACGATATCCCCACCGATCAATTGACGGCAAACGTTAAACTGGTCGGTCTCAGTGAAGGCCACGTGTTTGACTACTCCATGCTCGATAAGGTCAAGCAGGAATTGAAACAGGCCTACCTCGCCATGGGTAAGTACAACGCCCAGGTGCGTTCAACCGTCACACCACTGGAACGAAATCGCGTTGCCGTACTGCTGGAGATCGCCGAAGGGGATGTCGCGGGTATTCGGCATCTCAATATCATTGGTAATCAGGCGTTCACCCGAGCCGAGCTGACAAAGAAATTTTTGCTTGGCCCCGATGCGGGCTGGTTTAGTAGCAGCGATCAGTATTCAAAGCAAAAACTGGCTGCCGATTTGGAAACCCTGCGTTCCCATTACATGAATAACGGCTACATCAATTTCGACATACTCTCTACCCAGGTAACGATTACGCCAGATAAGCAGGATGT
>JBNKBG010000086.1:0-10135 GCA_050287105.1 Thiohalomonadaceae bacterium | reverse complement strand
GGATTGGAGTGACCAAAGACATTCGGGTCAGGGCTCAGTACCACATCAACGAAGTGGTATTCGCAGTTGACGCGGATCGGTTCCGGCGCGGCGGAGAGATAATAGGTGGTCGGCTGACCTTTCTTCTCCGAGCCGTACTTCGGGTTCGCCTTGATGTCGAAGCCGAGCAGATCGTAGAGAGTCATCGCCAGGTTTTTACCGGTGGTGATGGCGCCCCAACCGCCGACGGAGTGCATCCGTGCGGTGATCGATTTCTCCGGCATCAGGTTCGGGTTTTCGGAACCGCGCAGTGAGAGCTCACCGATCTTCGGATAGGCCTCCAGCAGTTCCTGGATGTGCAGTTCCTGTTTCGGCGTGGCGGCCTCGCGGACGAAGTCGATACCGAGGTAGAAGAACTTACGTTTTTTGCCGTCAGGCAGCATGTTTTCGATGGCGGCAACCAGACCCTCCGGTTGCAGGTCACGGGAGCCGAGGCCGTAGGCGCCTGAGTAGAGCGCCGGGGCGTCCTTCATCTGGGTATAGGTGTCGTAGTTCGGGTACGGCAGTTCGCCGCCGTCGGCCTGACCGTTCTCCATCGCCTTGGTGATGGCGGCGCGCACTTCGCGCATCAGCGGCAGGTCTTCGGCCAGCGGCTGGTCGGTACGTTCCAGTACGGCTACGCCCTTCTTGCCCTTGAGCAGTTTGCTCAACAGATCGCCAGGGAAGGGACGGAACATGGTGGCGTCGATCACGCCAACCTTGAGTTTGCGGGTCTTGCGCAGGTAGTCGGCAACGGCTTCGGCCTGGACCACCATGGAGCCCATGCCGATGATCAGATAGTCGGCGTCGTCACAGCGGTAATCGGTGAGTCGGCTGTAGCGACGACCGGTGAGCTGGTAGTACTCCTCCATCACCTGATCGGTGAGCGCCGGGATGTGCGCAAAGAAGTAGGGGCGCTGTGCCGCAACGGTCTGCATGAAGGCGTCCTGGTTCTGTACCGAACCGGAGAGCATCGGGGTGTCGACGTCCCAGATCGCCGGTACACGACGACGCTTCGGCCCGAACAGCATCTTCTGCGCCGGAGTGGGGCATTCGATCATGTCGTCGGGACGGCCAACGAACTCTTCGATCAGCGCACGCTCTGGAACTTGCAATGGCTCGATCAGGTGAGTGGTGAGGAAGCCATCCTGTGCCACGACTGCCGGGGTCAGACTGAGTTCGGCGACCTTGCGGCCAATCAGGTTAAGGTCGGCAGCGCCCTGGGCATCTTTGGCGAAGAGCTGGAAGAAACCGGTGTCATCGATGCAGTGGTAGTCATCGTGACCGCAGTGAACGTTGAGGCTCGCCTTGGTGATGGCGCGGCAGCCGATATTTAGTACATAGGGAAGGCGTTTACCCACCGCAGCGTAGAGCGACTCGTGCATGAAGGCCACGCCCTGTGCCGAGGAGAAGTTGCTGGCGCGCAGGCCGGTCATCGCCATACCTGCAGTGACTGCAGCGGCGGCGTGCTCGGATTCAGGTTCGATGAAGATCAGTGGTCGATCGGAGATATTGATGTGGCCCTTGGCCATCTCCTCTGCCCAGTATTCACCCATCTGGGTCGATGGGGTAATAGGGTAGGCGCCGGCCGCGTCTGAGGATTCACGCTCGACCATGATGACGGCGGTGTTGCCGTCCAGTGCCATGCGCTTGCCTGGATACTTGAATTGCTTGTCCGATTTTTTCTTACCGATCATGACTTGCGTCCTCTCTATCGCTGTGCGGCGGCGGCCTGGGCCAGCGGCAGTGCGCCGCGGCGGATTACCTTTTTGGCTTTTGCACCCTTGTGTACCTTCTGTGCTTCGTCGATCCAGACGATGGCCCCGGTGGGGCAGCGCTGGATCGCCTCTTCGGTGGCAAGGGCGTTGAACTGGTAATCGATGACCGCCAGGTTATTTTCGATTCGGATCAGGCCCGCGGGTGCGTCGACAACGCAGCGCTCACAGGCAGTGCAGGCAACGGCGCAGTCGTTTTCCGACTCGTCGCCTTCGTCAATGCTTTTGCAGGCCACCCAGAGGTTGCGGCTGACCGGCTCCAGGCTGAAGAGATTCTTGGGGCAGATGTCGACACAGTCATTACAGGCGGTGCACTTCTCCGCAATGACTTCCGGCAGGCCCTGGGCATTCATAATGATGGCGTCGAAGTCGCAGACGTCGGCGCAGTCGGCCAGACCGAGGCAGCCCCAGGCGCAGCCCTTGCCGCCACTGCCAACCAGGGCGGCGGCCTGGCAGGTGCCGAGACCGTCATAACGGGCGTGCTGGCGGGCGACGTTGTTGCCACCGGCGCAGGCGATGCGCGCCACGCGCTTCTCCTGCTGGCCGAGGTCGACACCGAGGAATTTGGCGATGGCCTTGTTTTGATCGACGGGGTTAACGGTGCACTGGCCGGGAGTCACGCGCTCTTCGATCAGCGCTTCGGCAAAGGCACGGCAGCCGGGAGTACCGCAGGCGCCGCAGTTGGTGCTGGGCAGCATCGACTCAACTTCATCGATGCGCGGGTCTTCATGAACAAACAGTTTACGGTTGGCGACAGCCAGCATGGTGGCCAGGGTGACGCCCAGACCCGACATAAAACCAGCTGCGACAGAGATGTTCGCTATGGTTGACATGTACCCTCTCCCAATTCCGACTGTTTTTGTAAGAAATGCTACAGTTCGTAAGGTTTGAAAGGAGTCTATGTCGAGTTTCATTATTTATCATGTAAATTATTTCAATTATATGTATTAATTTTTATGAGATAAATATTTAGTATTGGAAAACGAAGATGCTATAGTCTGGATTGCGTAACTTAATGAATGAGGTGCCCCATGCCTGCCCCGCTTTACTACAAACAGAATCGCCTGAAGCAGCTCCGCGCCTTCTGCTTCGCCGCCCGGACCGGCAGTATCTCCCTCGCAGCCGAGGAGCTGTTTCTGAGCCAGCCTTCGGTGACGCTGCAGATCCAGGCGTTGGAGCGGGAGATGGGGATCACCCTGTTCGAGCGCCGTGGTCCCAATATCAAGCTTACCCCTGAGGGGGATATCCTCTATAAGCTGGCCGATCCGCTGGTGCAGGGGATGGATAAACTGCAGGACACCTTCTCCGCCCAGTACGGCAAGCTGGAGTCGGGCGAGCTGAACATCGCTGCCGGTGAGTCGACCATCCTATATATATTGCCCGAGCCCATCCGGCGCTTTACCGCCGCCTACCCGCGTATCCGTATCAAGCTGCTCAATGTGACCGGTCGTGATGGCATGGCCATGCTGCGTGCTGATGAGGCCGACTTTGCGGTCGGTTCGATGCTTGAGGTACCCGAGGACATTATCTATCGCCCCAACATCACCTACGACACGGTATTGATCACCCCGCAGGATCACCCGTTGGCCGGACGTGAAAACATCCGCCTGGAGGAGATCAGCCCCTATGGCCTGATTCTGCCGCCGCGCCATCTCAGCACCTGGGGAACGGTAAAGACCGTCTTCAGTCAGCACAACGTCGCCTTCCAGGTTTCACTGGAGGCGGGGGGCTGGGAGGTGATCAAGAAATACGTGGAGCAGGGATTGGGAATATCGATCGTCAGCGATGTCTGCCTTACCCCGGACGACAAGGTGGCGCGCATTCCACTGGGCCACTACTTCCCCGGCCGCAGTTACGGCACCGTGGTGCGTAAGGGAAAATTCCTTTCACCCCAGGCACGACGCTTTATTGAAATGATGGACCCGGAATTTCTTGAGCAGGAAGACGTGCTGGATAACAGAATGTGACTCTGGACTGACAATCTCTGGCAACTCCTGTAAGGAGTTTATGCTGTTCCGTTGCGGAATGAGAATTTCGTTGCGAAGTGGTTGTTAAGTGGGGAACTGATGGGACGCAGACAGAGATTCATCATTTGCTACGATGGCGGTGGTGTTTATATTGGATGTCCTTATCCCATTCTCCCGGAACTGCCAACAGGACGCTATGAATAAACTAACTACGGTTTTAATCCTCTGTACCGATAACTCCGGTCATACACAAATAGCTGAGGCGTTCGAATTATGAGTGCGCAATGCGAAACGACGGCCAAACGTGCTGCGGGTGCGCCGATGGGTGTTTTTGAACGCTGGCTCAGTTTCTGGGTAGCGCTATGCATTGTCGTTGGGGTGGGGTTGGGCCAACTTCTACCCATGCCGTTTCAGTTGCTAGGTCGCATGGAGGTGGCGCAGGTCAATCTTCCGGTGGGGCTGCTGATCTGGGTGATGATTATCCCGATGTTAATGAAGGTCGACTTCGGTGCGTTACATCAGGTTAAGGCGCACTGGCGCGGTATCGGTGTGACCCTGTTCGTTAACTGGGCGGTCAAGCCTTTTTCCATGGCACTGCTGGCCTGGCTCTTCATTCGTCACTGGTTTGCGCCATTACTTCCCGCCGAACAACTGGACAGCTATGTGGCTGGATTGATCCTGCTGGCTGCTGCACCCTGTACGGCGATGGTTTTTGTCTGGAGTCGCCTCACCGATGGGGATCCGGTTTTTACCCTGACGCAGGTGGCGCTCAATGACACCATCATGATCATCGCTTTCGCTCCCATCGTTGGCCTACTGCTCGGTCTCTCGGCCATTATCGTACCGTGGGATACGTTGATTACCTCGGTGGTGCTTTATATTCTCATTCCGGTGATTCTTGCCCAACTCTGGCGCAGTTACCTGTTAAAACAGGGGCAGGAGAAACTGGATGCGACCCTGGCGACACTCGGCCAGCTTTCCATCATCGCGTTGCTGGCAACGCTGATCCTGTTGTTCGCTTTTCAGGGGGAAGCGATCATCAAACAGCCGTTGATCATTGTGCTGCTTGCCGTGCCGATCCTGATCCAGGTCTTCTTCAACTCATCGTTGGCCTACTGGCTAAACCGTAAGGTGGGAGAGAAACATAATATCGCCTGCCCCTCGGCGCTGATTGGCGCTTCCAATTTTTTCGAGTTGGCAGTGGCTGCAGCGATCTCGCTGTTTGGTTTCGACTCGGGCGCAGCACTGGCGACCGTGGTCGGTGTGTTGATCGAAGTGCCGGTGATGTTATTGGTGGTGAAGGTGGTTAATCGAAGCAAGGAGTGGTACGAGGCCGGGATCGCCAGTCGATAACAGTGAGAAGGCAGGGTGGGCAAAGTACGGCTTACCCACCCTGCAACAGATTAGAAGCTGCGTTACTGGGTGGCCAGTAATTTGGCGTGTGCAGCCGCCAGCCTTGCCACGGGTACCCGCGGCGCCGAGCAGGAGACGTAGTTCAGGCCGGCCTTGTGGCAGAAGGCAATGGAACTGGGATGTCCACCGTGTTCACCGCAAATGCCAACGCTAAGATCAGGCTTCACGCTACGCCCCCACTCCACGGCCAGTTGCATCAACTTGCCAACCCCTTTTTCATCGAGTACTTCGAAGGGATTGTCTTTAAGGATGCCAACCTGATTGTAGAGAGGCAGGAACTTGTTCTCCGCATCCTCGCGGGAGAAGGAGAAGGTGGCCTGGGTAAGGTCGTTGGTACCGAAAGAGAAGAACTCCGCCTCTTCCGCCAGGGTGTCAGCGCGCATGCAGGCACGCACTACCTCGATCATGCTGCCAAAGCGGAAATTCAGTTTCTGTCCTGATGCCTTCTCTACCTCGGCACGAATCCGGTCCACCATGGCCTTCACCAGTTTCAACTCTTCGGCGGTACATACCTGAGGCACCATAATCTGCGGATGGACTTCAATATCCCTGGCGGCGCATTCGGCAGCGGCTTCGAGAATGGCACGGATCTGCATGCTGTAGATCTCGGGGAAGGTGATGCCCAGGCGCACACCGCGATGTCCCAGCATCGGGTTGGTCTCGGTCAGGGTGCGTAGCTTGCGCAGCATCATCTCTTTCTTTTCAATGGCCTGNTCCACGAGACTCTCATCGATCAGATGGCGCAGGGCGTCCGCCTCATCTTTGGCATGGGCCGCGTCCTTCAGCAACATCAGGCTACCTGCCAGTACATTCATGCCACGCACGGAGGTGCTCAGATGACGCAGCTCTTCCAGATCGGTCAGCAACTGAGATTCGCTGGGCAGGAATTCATGGATTGGCGGATCAAGAAGGCGGATGGTCACCGGTCGTGGCGACATCACTTCGAGGATCGCCTTGAAGTCGCTACGTTGCATCGGCAGCAGTTTGTCCAGTGCCGACTGACGTTGCGCCGGGGTGTCGGCCACGATCATCTCGATCACCACGGGCAGGCGTTCTACCGAATTGAACATGCGTTCGGTGCGGCACAGGCCGATCCCGACTGCACCATATTTTAGTGCCCTGCTGGCATCGGCGGCGGTATCGGCGTTGGCCATCACGCGCAGATAGGCGGCATCGTCGGCCCAGCGCAGAAGCCGGTTAAGTTCTTCGGAGAAATCGGGTTCCACCATCGGGATATCACCCAGGAAGACATTGCCGCTGCTGCCGTCGAGGGTGATCATGTCGCCTTCACGGATCACGACGCCACCGGCCAGTGCCTCACGTCGTTGCACATCAACACTGATCCCTTCGGCACCGGCAACGCAGGGTTTGCCCATGCCACGGGCAACCACCGCCGCGTGTGAGGTCTTGCCGCCACGGCTGGTGAGTATTCCCTGTGAGGCAAAAAATCCGTGGATGTCTTCCGGCTTGGTCTCTTCGCGTACCAGGATGACCTTGAGTCCCTGGTCTTTACCCATTAGTTCGGCGCGGTCGGCATCGAACACCGCCAGACCACTCGCGGCACCGGGCGAAGCAGGCAGACCCTGAGCGATGGGTTCACCTTTGAACTGGCTGTCGAGACGGGGATAGAGCATCTGCTCCAGATAGCTTGGGGCGATACGCAGAAGCGCCTGCTCTTTGCTAATTAATCCCTCATCGACCATCTCCACCGAGGTGCGCACCATGGCGGTGGCATTCATTTTGCCGTTGCGGGTTTGCAGACAGTAGAGCGTGCCGCGTTCGATGGTGAATTCAAAATCCTGGATCTCTTTATAGTGGAGCTCGAGTTTCTGCCGCAGCTCTTCGAGCTGTTTCGCCATCTCCGGCATCTCCTCGCTCAGGCGTGCAATGGGTTTGGGAGTACGGATACCCGCCACCACATCCTCGCCCTGGGCATTTACCAGGTACTCACCGTAGAGTTTGTTCTCGCCGGTGGCTGGATTGCGCGTAAAGGCGACACCGGTGGCGGAGTCATTACCCCGGTTGCCGAAGACCATGGTGCAGACATTCACAGCGGTGCCGTTGGCCATATCCGGTGTAATGTTGAACTGACGTCGATAGTCCACGGCGCGCTTGCCACCCCAGGAGCCAAACACCGCCTTGATGGCGATCTCCAACTGGGCATAAGGATCTTCCGGAAAGGGACGGCCGGTGTGTTGTTCGACGGCCTTGAGAAAACGCTCGCTGATCTCTTTGAGATCGTTGGCCGACAGACCGACGTCCTCATTCACATGGGCATTCTGTTTGACCGCTTCAAAGGCTTCGTCGAACTGTTCGTCCGGTACCCCCAGCGCTACCTTGCCGAAAAGCTGAATGAAGCGGCGATAGGCGTCGTAGCCGAAGCGTTCGTCACCGGTCTGCGCAATGACACCTTTTAGTGTCTGACTGTTGAGACCGAGATTAAGAATGGTGTCCATCATGCCGGGCATCGACATTGCCGAACCGGAGCGAACCGAAACCAGCAGCGGATTATTGGCATCGCCAAAACCTTTGCCGGTGGCATTTTCCACTTCGGCCATGTGCGCTTTGACATCCTCGAGGAGATCGGCAGGCAGGGTTTTGGCTTCATTGGCGAGATAGTCGAGACACGCCTCGGTGGAGATCACAAAACCTGGCGGGACGTTGAGACCAAACTGAGTCATCTCACAGAGATTGGCTCCCTTGCCTCCAAGCAGTTTCTTGTTCTTGCCGTCGCCCTTGTGAAAAGAAAAAACATGCTGCTTATGACTCATCTGTTTCCAACTCCATCGATAATCCGTGTCCACTATTTTTAGACTCAACCAGATGAAATAGCTACTTTTCGCCATGAAAGGGTGTTTACCACTGGATGTTGCCGCGGTAGTAAAAAAAAGCCCCGTAGAAAACCCACGGGGCTGAGGAGGAGCGGGCATGCGCCCGCTTTGGTACATCTGGGGGGTTAGTGACAGACCGAGCAGCCGACCGGTTCACCTTTATGCACGATGGTGCCGCGCAGGTTGCGATCCGCTTTGGCCAGGGAGAGCACCGTGCCCTGATTACTGCCGCGACTACCGGGGCCGTGACAGATGGCACAGGCGGCTGAGTCGCTCTTGGCCATGTTTTCGTGACCGCCACGGGCAAAGCTGGTGCTTTCACCGACCGGGTGCATGCCGTGCGGACCATCTAAAGTATTGCGGCTGTCCATTGCATTATCGTGACAGACGCTGCACTCGACGATGGTGCCGCTATGGCCCTGCAACTGATTGGCGGCGACGTTGTCGTTGGCATTCGGATTGGCGTTCGGCCATTCGGCGTGGGTTGCGCCGTGGCACGCTTCGCAGAACACGCCGCCGTGACCGGTACTGACCCGATAGAGTTTCGGATTGCCGGCACCGGGGTTGGCGAAGCCGTTAAACGAAGCGGGGATCGCCGGCTCAGCGAAGCGCTTGTTGGTCGGCACGATGGGCGTCGCCTTGGCGTCGCCGTTCAGGTAGGCCTGACGCAGACGGATGCCGTCGCTGTTGCCGTGGGTGTCGACGGTGTTAACCAGGGTACCGAGACGGTTGGTCAGGTTGCCGCTGGCATCGCCGGTGTGGCAGGAGCCGCAACCCGGTTCGTTGGCCCACGGTACACGCGGTTGGCTGCTGTTCGGGTCGTAGAAGTTGCCCTGACCGAGAATGAAGGCACCGGGATTGCTCGGCGAGACACCAGCAGAGAAGTCGGCACCGACCTGTTGCATGTCACCGTGGCAGTCGTTACACAACATGCCGCCGTTGAACATCGCGCCACGCAGACACTGGGTATCTCTGCCCGGGTGGCAGGAGTAACAGGTTTGATCCAGTGCGGCGAGACGCTCGTTCTGGTTGGTGATCGCACCGCTGCTGTCCTGAATCGGCGCAGGCATCGACGGGAACAGATCGGTCATGCCGCCGTGGTGGTTGTGCATCACACGTGAGTTGGACTGATGCGCCAACTGGTTGCGACCGTTGGCATCGGTGCCCGGCGCACCCGCTTGCGGTCCGACCTGCGCCAGGTCGAGTGCCGGGGTGTAGTGGCACACCTGACAGACCACCGGTTTGTCCTGCACCAGCGCCAGATTGGTCAGGCAGCTTGCATCGCCGTTACCGTTGTTGGCGGTGATGTCGCACGGTGTGGCGTTATTGGCGGTGTCGACATAATTGCTGCCGTGCTTGAGGTCATGCAGGCGCAGTACGTTGATGTCGGATGCGTATTCAACACTGACCTTGTTCGGCATGTTGCTGTCCGGATCATCAAGACTTGTTGCCACCGGCAGACCTGCGGCAAGCAGTGCCTGGGCCGGTTGATCGGTGCGGCTCTGTTGCACATCCGCCGCATCGGCGTGGCAACTGGCGCAACTTGCCTCACCGGATATTGGCAGCACCGTATCGATGGTAGCGACGACGTTGCTGCCGCTGTGTGCCTCGACCCGTACCAGCGGATAGGGATTCTCGCGACCGTAGTCATCGAAGGCGGTGAAAGGAATGCCCGCGGCTTCGAACCAGTTAACGTTGTCCGCGACATAGCCGAACGGGAAGTTAACGAAAAACGGTTTGTCCGCGTAATACTCCTGCACCAGTTGCGGATCGTTGACGATGTAGGGATTAGCCAATCCCGGCATCGCATGCTGTGCTGCAACCAGATACTCGTCACCACTGTTCACGCGTCCATCGGGACCAAAATAGAGTTCGGTCAGATTGGGAACCGGCAAGCTGATGTCGGTGGTCGTGGTGGAGAGTGAGACAACGGCAGGATAGAAGGCATCATAGGAGCCTTTGGCAACCGTCTCCCAGAAATTGGTTTTGTAAGTGCTGCCGTCTTTCTTTACACCGCTGAACACGCCGGCCTTGTTGAGAATGGGATCGCCGGGATTGGAGGCAGCAGAGTAGCTCAGAGTGACACCGGCAGGGTTCAGAACCGGTTCGGCACCTTTCTGAATTACCTGCG
>JBNKBG010000085.1:0-10210 GCA_050287105.1 Thiohalomonadaceae bacterium | reverse complement strand
GTATTGCATGAGACGATACGGAAACATGGTGAGGGCTGGTGATTTCGTGGGGATCACTCAGGGTCAGAGCCCTTTAAAGAGCTAAATAATCCTATTTGATGCGGAGCGAAAGTGGCTGGTTGTAAACTTTAGTGGGGTGATGAATGAGGCGTGGTGCGATTTTAGTTCTGATGGCAGTTTCGTTTAATGTGGTTGCTGCCGCTGATATTGGCAAGAATATTCTGTTGAATGGCAGTTTCGATAATGAACTTCGTTTCTGGAGCCATGGTGATGGCATTCGATGGGAGAGTAATGGTGGTATAGGTGGCAGTGGCGCTGCGTACATACATGCGCCTCTGGCAAAGGAGGATGGTTATATTCATGAAGCTAAGGTGGAGCAATGCATCCAGATTAATGATGCATCTCTCCTCTATATCGAGGCAAAAGTCCGTTATGATGCCATTCCGCAGAATGCCTATGCACATCGTCTGAATTATATCTGGTATGAAAATGAGACCTGTACAAGAGGCGGTCAATATGGCGGTTACTTGGAGCCAAAATTGAATGAAGGATGGCAAACGCTTTCGGTCAGCAATGTGAAGCCTTCCCTGTCCGCCAGATCATTGAGGATCGAATTGACGCAGAATCAGCGCATCACGACAGGGCAATTGACCAGATTAGATAAAGCAATAAAGTGGGGTCGTGAGACACTGGGTATGACGTATGTGCCACCAACACCAGGTGCCTATTGGGATGATGTCATGGTGGCAACTACTTTTATTAGAACTACTGATCTGGATATTCCCTCCGCAACACTCTATGCGCGTCCTGTTGGTGAGAACTACCTTGAGAATGGTGGATTCGATAAAGGTAGCGAGGGTTGGCGACTGGGTTCGAAAGCGATATGGAAGGACGATTATGGATACACCAGTGTAGGTGCAATACGTACTGAATTAGAGGCAATCTCAGGCATGGGAACAGGTGTTTTTAATCAGTGCATTAATCTCGATGAGCAACGACACTACGAGATGGGTGTTATGTATCAACGTGATAATAATTCAACTCAAAGTGGTGGTGGGAGATTTCGTTTGACATGGTATGAAGAAGTAGACTGTGATGGCGCTTCCAGTATTGGTGAAAGTACTGATATTCGCCCCGTAGACGGATGGCAATCGCTTGAGGTGAAAAAGCTTTGGCGACCGGCGAATGCCAGAAGTGCAAATGTCTCCATGATCCAGTCAATTTCAGGTGCCGGTGTCTATGCGGGGTATTGGGATGATGCTTACTTTGTCGCAGTAGACGACTAACTCCAACTAGTGACATCTAGTATGAGCGTTCAAGTGAATTACGTATTCAATGTAGGAAGTGACCTCTATGGGTAAGTGGCGCTCACTGTTTAAAGAAATGTGGATGGATGACAGTGAATTCTCATTTTGCCAGTCTGTCCAACCCTATCGGCTTAAAGGAGCAGGTGTCGGGGTAATTTTGTTAGAATTACCATTAAAAATAATTATTGCAACGGTGCTGTATGGTGGAATTCCTTTGGGGATTCTACTCTTCCTTATACCTGTTGCTGGTAAAGAATATGGTGATGTACTGGCGGTTGTGTTTTTTTGTGTCTGGCTAATTGCATTATTTGCTGCATACACAAAGAAGACGGTATCTTGCTATGAAAAAGTAGAACGTGTATTTACATATCGTGAGTATATTCTCGGAATAAAGATTCAGGAATATGTGTGGCCGGCCAGTGCATTTATTGGCCTCTCTCACGGTCGTCATTTGAACGCTGAGTCACAGGCTGTTCCTGGCGTAAGGTTGCATTCTGATTTTGGTCAGTATGTTTTGGGGTTTATGCACGGTGAAACAGATATTGAAGCGGAAGAGTATGCGAAAACACTGTCTGCATATAGTGGATTAGATATTCTTGGTACGTTTTCTACTGGGACACAACATTACATGGATGATATTAGGAAGTTTATATGAAGAATATGTGGGTTTAGATTGAAATCAGTGATACCTCAGGCGTAAAGTCAGTGTAGGCAATCTTGAGTTGAAGGGATATAGATACATATTGCAAAAGCCATATGGAACTGGCGTCAGATTTGATTCTTTGTTTGTGGTTTGAGCTATGGTTACAGAGCACGAATCAACTTGAAGGTGTACGCGATGGATAAGATCAAGGTCTTTGGGCATAAGGTTATTCTCTGGCTGGAGATAGTAGGATTGCTTGTGATTGCCGTTGCAACGGTGATCGCTGTCGGTTCTGAGTTGGTCGCTATGTTTAAGGCGGGCACTGTAACCCTTGCCGATCTACTGATGCTGTTTATCTATCTTGAAGTGCTGGCGATGGTGGCCATTTACCTGGATTCAGGAAAGTTGCCGGTACGTATCCCCTTGTATATCGCTATTGTTGCTCTGGCGCGGTATATGATCCTTGATATGAAAAATCTCGACACTATCCATTTACTGAGCATTGCCGGCGCAACACTGATTGTAGCCATAACCATTCTGGTTATTCGTTACGGCCACAATAAACTTCCATATGAAGAATAATTGAGGTGTCAGTACGTGCGGCACAGCGCATCGCGTATTACTTGCAAACCGGGTAGCCGTTTGAGTTATTAGCACCTCGTTTCGACATTGGCTCTATACTTGATACTGGGCCGTTGTCTGGAGTTCAACGTGGAATCACTCTTACTCTCCATTAATCCGCAGGACCCACTGTGGATCGCCATTGCCTTCGCCTGTGGTATGGCGGTCAAGCTGCTGGGGTTACCGCCGCTGGTGGGATTTCTCGTGGCGGGCTTTGTGCTTCATGCCTATGGGGTTAAGAGCGGTGAGTTTCTGCAGGAGATCGCCGACCTTGGCGTGACGCTGCTGCTCTTCACCATCGGTCTCAAGCTGAAGTTAAAATCCCTGGCACGTTCTGAGGTGTGGGGTGTCGCGACTATCCACATGCTCGCGGTGACCCTGCTATTCGCCACCTTGGTGCTGCTCCTCTCCCGCCTGGATCTGCCGCTGTTCAGCAGTGTCGATATGACCACTGCGTTGCTGATCGGATTTGCCCTCTCTTTCTCAAGTACGGTGTTCGCGGTCAAGGTTCTGGAGTCACTGGGTGCGACTGCTTCACGTCACGGTAGTGTCTCGATTGGTGTGCTGATCGTTCAGGACATCGCTGCGGTTGCCTTTCTTGCCATTTCCGCAGGCAAGGTTCCATCAATCTGGGCGTTTGGACTTTTGCTCCTGTTTCCCATGCGTCATCTGCTGCAACGGGTGCTGGATCATACCGGGCACGGTGAGTTGCTGGTGCTGTATGGCATCGTGCTGGCGCTTGGCGGTGCCGATCTGTTCGAGGTGGTTGGCCTGAAGGCTGACCTTGGGGCTTTGGTGTTCGGTATGCTTCTCAACAGCCATCCCAAGTCGGATGAGCTGTACAAGGATTTGCTGAGTTTCAAGAACATCTTTCTGGTGGGTTTCTTCCTCAGTGTCGGCATGTCGGCGATACCAGGCTGGGCCGAACTCATTGCGGCACTGATACTTCTTGCTGTTTTACCGCTCAAGGTCGCTCTCTATTTCGGTTTCTTCAGTCTGTTCCGTATGCGTGCTCACCCGGCCTGGCAGGCCTCACTCAATCTGGCCAATTACAGTGAGTTTGGTCTGATTGTGGGCGCCATGGCCGCTGCATCAGGCTGGTTGCCGATAGAGTGGCTGGCTGTCTTCTCCATTGCCCTGGCCGTCTCGTTTACTCTGTCAGCGCCGCTGGCAACTGCTGGGGACAACATCTACTTACGCTGGCGAGAGAAGATCAAGGTGTTCGAGCGGAGCGCCCGTCTGGAGGATGATGCCGATCTTGATGCGGAGGTTGTTGAGGTTGTCATTATCGGTATGGGGCGGCTGGGTGTGCCCGCCTATGATGCGCTTTCAAAGGCTTTTCCGGGGCGGGTGATGGGCGTTGATCTCGATGATGAAAATATCCGTAGGCTCCAGGAAGAGGGCCGCTTTATCGTCAAGGCTGATGGTACCAACCCCGATCTCTGGTCGCGGGCTCAGGGTTTACCACAACGTCTGAAGTGGGCCGTTTTATGCCTGCCTAACCACCGAGCAAATATCGCCGCTGCCGCACGTCTGTTGGAGAACGATGCCCGCTGTCGCATCGCCGCTACTACCAAGTACCGGGATCAGGCCGAGGAACTGAAGGCCCATGGCGTGGAGATGGTTTTCGATATCTATTCTGAAGCAGGCAAGGGGTTTGCGAATGATCTAAGAAAGCGCTTTGATGAGACGTAGTGTGCTCGTTTCAGGAACAAGTCCCAATCGCTTGGAAGAATAAGTAGGGATCAGATGAAACTTGATTTCAAAGTGTCCGTGATTCTGCGGGCACTTCATATGAAAACCGGGTCAGAGAGCAGCTGTTTGGCGGATTTTGCTCTCTGACCCTGTTTCTTCAGCTTGCTGCTCTTGCTTTTGGCATCACCAGACCCTTAAGCGGGCAGAAGCCCAGGGATGCGGTGAAGAGGAGGGCAACGCCCGCGCTATTGCTGATGATGTGCCAGAGATCCGGGATTGGCGCGGCAAAGCCGATGGCCATACAGGCAATACCTGCGACGATGCGTACTTTCCGCTCCTGATTCCCAACGTTTACAAACATAATAACCCCCTGATTTTTATGTGTTTTAGTGGTAGTGTGAGTCTAAACTCTACTAAAATGGTCTGAAATGCGCAAGCCTGTCGTTCAAAGCGGGGCTGAGTCCTTTAATTTAAGTATAAGGAGCCAATAATCGGGGGAGGGGAGATGAAATAAGTGAGGTAAATGGACCTTGCTGCTGACACCAGAACCACGCCGTGATTTTCCTGTATGTGTCTAGCAGCTAATTTATAGGTGGGGTAATAGTGACAATATGAGCGTGAAGGCGATTGGGGCATTACTTCTCATTACGATGATTCTGTGGATTACCGACGCTTAAAGTGCGGCGCCAGCTCCACGCCACCCTCAGTGAGTTTTACCTCAATGAGTGATGTTAAATAGGCATCAAGAAGATTTTGTTAGCAACGTTGAAAGCCGTGCGACTTCCTTTTCCGCGTCTAAAAGTTTGATACGTAGCGCTATCTTCCCGTCTTCAAGTCTCCTGACTTCCAATTGCAGCTTGGCAATCTCTACTCCGGCATCTTCAAGCTGGATAATGAGATCTTTCTTCTCCTCTTTAAGCTCTGCAATGAGTACTTTTTGTGCATTATCCAGTTTCACCCACTCATTCTCTATATTCATGATTCTTCCTTTTGTTAGTCTGCAAAGACACTAAATAGTAATTAACCGTATGACCAACGGAGGTTTGAATATTGGATTACCCTGCGCTCAGTACTCATCACAGTTAAAACTTGAACAGTCCATTGTTAAAGACTTCCAGGCAGGCATCTGCCACCACAGGGTCATAGAGTGTACCCTTGCCTGTCTTAATTTCATTCAGGGCGGTATCAATCCCCAGTCCAGGACGATAGGGACGGTGCGATGCCATTGCCTCCACCACATCGGCCACGCATAGTATGCGCGCTTCCAGGAGTATGGCGTCACCCTTAAGTCCTTGCGGATAACCCGAGCCGTCGATCCTTTCGTGGTGTTGCCACACAGCTTGCGCGACCGGCCAGGAGAAGTCGATACCTTTAAGGATGTCATATCCGGCCTGTGAATGCGTCTTTATCATTTCGTACTCGAGCGCATTCAGTCGCATTGGTTTGCTGAGTATCTCCGCGGGGACCTGGATTTTCCCCAGGTCATGTATCGCGCCGGCCAGACGAAGGCCACGGATTTGCTCATCCGGCAGGCCCATCTGATTGGCAATGGCTACGGCCAGATTGGCTACTCTCGCCTGATGTCCGGCAGTATAAGGGTCACGCATTTCGACGATGGATGCGATCGCCATTACCGTGTCTTCCAGATTATTTTCCACTTGAAGCATTTGCGCCTGAATTTGTTCCAGTGCGTGATTTCGTTCCTGTCGCATGCGTAACGTGCGCACGCCGAAGGCCATATCTGCCGCCATCTCTTCCAGCAAGGCGATTTCAGTAGGGATGAAAGTATTTTTCTCATCGGAGAAAACGGTCAATACACCGAACACAGCGTTGTCTGCATTCATCATGGGTAACGTAATGCACGATACATTGCCGTGTTTTAATGCCAGATCATGCCAGGATAGATAATCCGGATCGTTCACAATGTCCTGGCATACCTGCGTCTTGCCGTTGCGGATGGCGACACTGATCGGCTGTATGCCATATTCCGCATTTCCCCAGGCGAGTTGCATCGCGTTTTGTGAATCTCCGTCATGGAGGGCATGTGCCATAACCCTGAGGTTTTTGTCTGTATGGGTATGTGCATAGATTACCGAGGCCATTCGGTAACCTCTCTGCTCCACGATGGCCTGGCAGATGGCATTTAGCAGCTCATCCTCGTTGGTGGCATAGACCAGTTGGCGGTTCACCGCACCCAGGGTGGCAAGGGCGCGATTGGCATGGTTGAGCGCCGCCACCGCCTGTTTGCGATCTGAGATATCGCGCGCTATGCCGGTGGCATACCATTTGCCGTGCAACTTGGTGGCGGAAAGGGAAAGCTCGATCGGGAATTCAGTGCCGTTTTTGTGCAGGGCAACCAGTTCCAGTGTCTGGCCCACCGCCATGCCCTCGCCGGTTGTGGCGAAATGCGTCAGGCCATGCGTTGCTTGTTCTCGAGACCCCTGCGGTGCAAGGAGCTCGTGCAGCACCCGCCCAATCATCTCCTCTTTGCTGTAGCCAAAGATGGTCTCGGCAGCGGGATTCCATGTCGTGATCGTCCCCTGTTCCCCCTCAAGTGTAATGATGGCGTCACGTGCGGAGTCCGTGGTGCGGCGAAGCAGTTCTTCGCTCTCTTGCAGGGCCCTTTCTGTCTGCCTGCGCCTGGTAATATCTTCGAGGATGTGCATTGAATAGAGATATTCGCCCTGTTCACCATGGACAGTAAAGGCACGCGAGCGGAAGCTTGAGTCGCCATTCGTGACTTCTTCTTCTCCTCCCCTTACACCTCTCTCTTTTTGTGCTTCCTCAACGGCAGTCGTACAACCGGGCAATGGGGAGTGCGTTTTAGGAAAAATATCGTAATACTGCTGACCGATGATCTGCTTGAATGGTAACCCGGCACGTTGCTGATAAGCCTTGTTACAACGCAGAATGCGGAAGTTACCGTCATGCAGAAAAATGGGGTCGTTCACCACATCCAGGGCGAGCATCCATTCCTGTTCCTTTTGCTCGTTCTTCTTGCGGATATCTTCGGATTTTGTGGTGACGGTTCCGTTGTATTCTGTATCCTGTTGGGCCTGACGTGCCTCAGCCGCGGTCAGTGCACGTCGCGTAGCCTCCAGCTCTCGCTTTAAATCCTCGACCTCATCGTTCATTAGCATGCCTCAATTTGCATATCGAGAGCCTCGTGCTCATCGGGATATAGTGTAGTTCAACGGCTTTAATAATATATGGGGAATCAATAAGGTAGGTGTTGTTTAATATTCTGGCACGCGGAATTGTGAACAGGGTGTTGCATATTGTGTTGAGGTCATCCGTAAATTGATGCACTAAATCTGGTCAATGAGGCCAGTGTAAAAAAACGCAAGATAGTCACCAACCTATACGATCAGGATGACTGTACCGAGCAAGAACTTTTGCGCAATCCCTATATTTCAACAGGTTAGAGGTGAACATTTTTTGTATGTACCGAGACTGCAATTAGGTTAGGATGAAATCCGGGACAGAAGTGGAGTCGGTTCCTTGTAGAGGCTTTAGCACTACTCAATCACAGCGTGTACTGAAACAGGGAGGTAGCAGGTATGCAGATCGATGGTCACCACACCGGTACTTATGTCGCGGCACGTGCCGCCGGTTTTCCCCATGATGAGGCTGCCAGGATAGCTTATGCCGCGCAGTATGTGGATGATGCCACCAATGCGGGCAGTATCTGTTTTAAAAACAGCGAATACATGTATTTCCGCATCGCATCGGCTCATCGCATGATCGATTACCAGAACCTGATCGAAGTGGCCAACCATCTGGTGTGGTTACCTTTCCACTTCTTGCCGGGTAACGGCGGACTGCCGGCCGGACAGGAACCCAACGATGGCGAGCTGGAGAAGTTGATCTGTCGTCCGGATAGCCATGTAGCGCGGGATATGCTGCGCGCCAGTTTTGCGGATCGCAATAGTGAGCGGGGACTGCATCGGCTCGGTATTGCCATGCATGTCTACGCGGATACCTTTGCCCACCAGGGATTTGTCGGGGCGTTGCACAGGGCCAATAAGGTTTCCGGCCTGCACAGCGATAATCCCGGCGCCGATAAGCAGTTGCAGGATTCGCCAGTAATTTCTGTGATCAAAAATGCCCTGGTGAATATCAAGGCGTTTTTCTATTTTGTGCGTAATGGTCTGAAGTGGTTGTTGGCAGCGATAGCGGTGATGCTCAAGGAGCGTAAGTGGCCTACCGAATATCTGAATGACATCAGTAACATCGAACCACTCGGCCACGTTACCGCCTTGGCCTATCCTGATCTGCCGTTTCTTGTCTGGCACTACAGGTGCTACAACGGCACCATAATCAATCGAGATAATCCCACTGATTACCTGACTGCGATAGATATGATGACGCGGGCGATGCGCGCCTGGCGCAGCAACGATGCCACGATGGCGCTGGAACAACATGAAGGACTGAATGCTGCGGATCGCGCTGTGGTCGATGAGTTGCTGCGAGGGTTAAATGATCCGGATGGCCATGAGCGCCATAAACAGTGGCTGGAGGCCATCAGGACGGGGCGTTTCAGTTTTGGTGCGGTGGATCTTCACTACGTGCACAAGGGCAATGGAAGCTGGAAACACCAGGCACTCGGTACCGAAAGTGAGAAGGATAGTGGTATCGAATACTATCCCTACTCCCCCTCATTCATCAGCAGTGACTGGAAACTGTTTCACGATGCCGCGCAGGTGCATCGCAGTGTGGTGGTACACGATGTTCTGCCGAAATATGGGATCTGTGCGGCGTAAAAGGATGAAAATAATTAGCGCATTTTTTGCTCCTGCCATACCGCTGTCAGTAGTGACTGTCCATAGTCATGTTTCGTTAGTGTGCACTTGGTCAAGACGGGGTCGCTACAGTCGTGCTGGAATGGCCCGGTCTGTTACAGATATCCAGCGATAGGGAGGAGAGAATATGTTAAAGAAAGCGGTTATTGCTGTGGTGCTTGTTTTTCTGGCATGGTCCGGCATGGATATGGTTATCCATGGTGTGCTGTTGGGGCCGATCTATGAAGCCACCGCCAGTTTGTGGCGCCCCATGGATCAGATGAATATGCCGCTGATGTATTTCGTATCTGCGGCGTCAGCTATCTTTTTTGTGGCGATTTACGTTCTGCTGGTTGGGAATAAAACACTCGGCAACGGGATCAAACTGGGTGTGTTATATGGTCTGGCCATCGCCATCCCCATGGGCTTTGGCTCCTATAGCTATATGCCTATTCCCATGGAGCTTGCCTGGGGCTGGTTCCTGGGCGGCCTGGCAGAGATGGTCGTTGCCGGTGCCATTGTTGGGGCGGTAGTGAAATCCTGAACTGGTTGTAAATAAATATGACGGGCCGGGCCAGGTAGGGACACTACTTGCTCGGCCCGTTTGCTTTGGGATTATGATGGTAATTATTCCTGAATTATCGTGATGAGGTAGCCCCGTGCAAATCAGAGCACTTAGTCCGTTGGAACTCAGCCAGGTCATCAAGCTATTGACCGCCTATGAGCTGCCGACGGCAGATCACGGCGTAGTGTCCGTAATCACTCAGCGATTCAGACATAGCGGGAAAAATAATGGATAAATTTCTGCAAGCCGCGATAGAGGAAGCGAAAAAGGGTGCCGCCGAAGGGGGTATCCCGATTGGTTCGGTACTGGTGATCGACGGCAAGATTGTCGGTCGTGGTCACAATCGCCGTGTGCAGCAGGGCAGTGCGGTGTTACACGCTGAGATGGATTGCCTGGAAAATGCCGGTCGTCTCACTGCGGCGGATTATCGTCGTGCAACGCTTTACTCTACGCTTTCGCCCTGCGATATGTGCAGTGGTGCGGTACTGCTCTACGGTATTCCTCGGGTGGTGGTGGGAGAGAACCGTACCTTCCAGGGACCGGAAGCCTACGTGCGCTCTCGGGGTGTCGAGGTGACGGTGGTGGATGCGCCCGAGTG
>JBNKBG010000084.1:0-10342 GCA_050287105.1 Thiohalomonadaceae bacterium | reverse complement strand
TGTGTTTGATGTAGATCGCCTCATTCTGGGCGTTCATGGAAATAGAGAGACTGTCTACCACCTCGGCCAGCTGTGGGGTGACGTCGTGCCCCTCGCGCAGATTGGCCAGGCCGTCGGTGTTGACCCGAATGCGCGCCCCCTGCTGCTTCAACTGACGGGCGATCGCCAGCAGCGCATCGAGGCGCACGGTCGGTTCGCCCAGACCGCAGAAGACAATCTCCCGGTATTGCCCTGGATCACCAACTGCCTCCAGCACCTCCTCCACGGTCGGCTCCCGGTGCAGGCGCAGATCGTAGCTCTGTACCTCCCAGCTACGGTTGTATTTTGGGCAAAAGGCACAACGTAGGGTGCATCGGCTGGTGAGATTCAAATAGCAATTGCCATGCAGGGTGTAGGCAATTATCGATTTGAATTCCTGTTCTGTTTGTTCGGCTGACTGCATGAATCTTCCTGCTGCTTGCTGGTGGCGACTTCCGCACGGGCCCGACCAGTGGTACTTTGATGCGGACCGAAGCAAAAGCTTCCTGTATGATACGCAATTTCGTGCCCGAATAATTCATAAGGTGTTGAATGATAAAAACCCCACTGCCGCTACTGAAACTCCGCGACCGCGAGGTACTGCCCGTTATCCAGGGAGGTATGGGGGTTGGAGTCTCCGCACACAAGCTCGCTGGCACTGTTGCTAAGGAGGGTGCCGTGGGCACCATCGCCAGCATCGACCTGCGGGTACACCATCCGGATCTGATGGAGAAGACCCATCGCACCAAGGACCGCAAGCTTATCGACGACGCCAATCTTGAGGCGCTGGATCGTGAGATCAAATCGGCCCGCGAGATCGCCGGTCCCGCTGGCTACATCGCGGTCAACGTGATGCGTGCCGTGGACCGTTTCCCGGAGATGGTGAAGCAGGCCTGCGCCAGCGGCGCCAACGCCATCATCATGGGTGCCGGCCTGCCCTTTGAGCTGCCGGAGCTGACCAAGGAGTATCCCGACGTACACCTGCTGCCGATCCTCTCTGAGGAACGTGGGGTGCGCGCGGTGCTCAAACGCTGGATGCGTAAGGGCGTCCTGCCTGATGCCATCGTGCTGGAGCATCCGCGCTACGCGGGCGGCCACCTGGGTGCGCCAAAACCTGAGGACATCAACAACGAGCGTTTCGATTTCAAACGCATCCTGGCGGAGATCCCCAAGGTGTTCGAACAGCTCAAGATCGACCCGATCCCGCTGTTGCCCGCCGGGGGCGTCAACTCCTTTGCCAAGATCAAGGAGCTGTTCCACATGGGTGCCTCCGGTGTACAGATCGGCACCCCTTTCGCCGTCACTGAAGAGGGCGACGCCCACGCCAATTTCAAGAAGGTGTTGCTGGAAGCCAAACCGGAAGACATCGTCACCTTCATGAGCACCGCCGGACTGCCTGCCCGCGCCGTACTCACCCCCTGGCTGAAGAAGTACCTGGAACGCGAAGAGCGTGTTCGTTCCCGTGCGACCCCGGAAAAAGGCTGCTGCGCCGTCTCCTTCGAGTGCCTGACCTACTGCGGCCTCAAGGACGGTGACTCGAGTTCCGGCCAATTCTGCATCGACACCCAACTGGAAGCGGCGGTGATGGGCAATGTGGAGAAGGGACTCTTTTTCCGCGGTTCAGAGAGCCTGCCCTTTGGCGATCAGATTCGATCCGTACACGATCTGCTGGCCTATCTGCTGACCGGCGAAGACCCCAGGGCACTTCCTGCATAAAACCTGTTCAGGTGTCGGAGTCGTTCAACGACTCTGGCACTCTAGGTTCCCCTGATTCGATCGAAATAGCGCGCGCGGTAGAGCAACCGCTGCGGTGCATCCGGGCTATCGGTAAAACCGTCGCGGGTGTGCAGCACGTTATTACAGATCAGCCCCATCCCCGCCTCCAGACGACCGCGAAAAACATACGGGTGACCTTCACCCGCTAATATCCGCTCCAGCTCCGCCAGTGCCGCAGCCGTCGCCGCATCCTCCTTCCACTCGATGTTGCGTTTGCGTGCGGTGTAGCGCATGTGCAGTGAACCGTCCGCCTGAATGGAGAAGACCGGACCGATGGAGGGGCCACGCTGGTTGCCGTCGCCATCCAGGCCGGGGGGAATGATCATCACATCGGGTTGCATCAGTGCACGAATGTGTTCCGGGTTGGCATCGCGCAGCAGCAGATAGGCGATCTCGTGATCCAGCAGTTGGTTCTCACCACCCTCCGCCGCCGGGTTAACACAGTGCAACACCATGCCGCGGATCTGCTTTTCGCCGGTGTTGTAGTAACCATCGCAGTGCCAGTTGATCGGGCGGTTGGTGTAGGGAATATATTTGGGATGGTCCCCTTCCGGATTGACGGTGATGGAGGTCAGGCCATCGTCATCCGCCAGCAGGTTGCTATCGATATGGGTGAGACCGAAACGCTCGGCGAGACCACTGGAAAGCGACTTGTCCGGATCACCGCCGCGATGGGTGCGATAGATCGCCATATTGGTCTTGCACAGCAATGCCAGCAGCGACGCATACTCCGCCTCGCTAAGATTGGGTGCGTCGGCCAGCTCTACGATCAACCCCGCAATCTCGGTGGGGTAGTCGGTTAATTTGGCCTCTCGCCACTGTTGGTAGGCCACTTCGTTGTCCAACAGGAAGGGAGAACGGTGTTGCATGGATCACCTCATTTATCTACACGCCTTTATATCACTCTACGCATCGCTGGCCCACAATCCGGGACAAAGCTTGATATTTCCCTGCTCCGGCCGATACTTGAGGCTGTACAGCCGATAGCGACAAAAAAGGTACTTACACATGACCTCAATTATGCAGTCAGTGGACGAACGCACCCAGCTGGCCGGTGCCAACCGACTGGAGATCCTGCTCTTCAGTCTGGGCAAGGACCTGCACACCGGACGCGAAGAGGTCTTTGGCCTGAATGTGTTCAAAATCCGCGAAGTGATCACCATGCCGGAGGTCACCCACGCACCGGATATGCCAGAAGGTGTCGAGGGGATGGTCAGCCTGCGTGGCAACATGATCCCGATTATCAACCTGGCCAAGTTCTGCGATGTGGAGACCGAGATCGAACCGAAGATCCTCATCGTGACCGAATACAACCGCAGTACCCACGGCTTTATGGTCGCCTCGGTGGAACAGATCATGCGTTTGGCCTGGGCCGATATCAAGGTACCGCCGCAGATGATGGCGAATCGTCATGGTGGCCTGATTACCGCCGTTACCGAGCTGGATGACGGACGCATTGTGATGATTATCGATGTGGAGAAGGTATTGGCTGAGACCGGTGGCTTCGACGAGGACCCAAGCCTGTTTGAAGGTATCGAACAACTGGATAGCCAGGCGACCGTTCTTTTCGCCGATGACTCGGTGGTAGCGCGTAAACAGATCGCGGCTACGCTGGATCATCTGGGAATACGCCACATCCAGGCAAAAAACGGCGAAGAGGCGTGGAACAAGTTGCAGGAGCTGGCGGAACGTGCGGCGGCCAGCCACATGCCCGTCTACGAGATGGTGAATGCCGTACTCACCGATGTGGAGATGCCGGGAATGGATGGCTACGTGCTGACCCGCAAGATCAAGGATGACAAACGTTTTGCCGGGATCCCGGTAGTCATGCACTCCTCCCTATCTGCCGACGCCAACATCTCCATCGGTCAGCAGGTCGGGGCTGACGCTTACGTCGCCAAGTTCGATCCGCAGGAACTCTCCAACACGCTGAGAAAGGTATTGGCCCAGCACGAGCCAGGCAAGGAAGCGTAAGACAAGCTGACACTGGCGGCGACTTACCGCCAGTGTCATCGATTCAACCGCCGCTTGCCTTGCGGTCCATCCGATACCAGGCGCTATAGACCTGTTCCGGCCAGCGGGACTGGAACCAGGCGATGATCGCCTCGATCTCCTCATCACTTAGCTTCTCACCCCAGGCGGGCATCTTACCCATCCCTTTCGGACTGCCGTTGCTGATCACACTGTAAAGGACAGCCTTTGGGTGGTGCCAGGCATGGCCGGTGCCATTCAGCGGAGGCGGCGGGAACATGCCGTCTGCATCCCGCTCGCGCCAGTTGGCGTCGCCCTGCCCGCTGGCACCGTGGCATTCGGCGCAGTTTTTCTGATACAGCCGCGCGCCCTCACTGACCTGGGCGAAATCCATCTGCCGCGAGGCACTGCCATTACTCTCGCCACAGGCCGCCAGCAGCAGAGCAGCGGTTACCAACATGATTCTTTTCATTACTTCGATCCTCACACTCCTGTCGCGCCACTAAGACGAGACAGCAATACAGTTTCGACACCGGGCAATACGCCCGATGCCGACCATCAACTTATGGGATCAAAGGCTTCGAGGAGGGGGGGAATCGACAGGCAGGGCAATTGAGGCGAAATGACCATGGTAGAGATCGGCCAGGGTTGCGCCACGGTATGCCGGGGTATCAAGAACGGTGGGAGAGAGAAGTGCGTTGCCACTACTGTGGCTACAGAGACCACAATCGGCGCAGGCGTCACTAACGTGACCGGCACAGTCGCTATGTGCGGCGCCATCCTGATGCGTCATCTGCTGTTGCATCTGCATCGGACAGGGAGGAGTCGCGTCATAAATAGTCCGCGCCTGCAGCAATAGCGGCTGGGCGGTGAGGCTCAGCAGCATCATCAGGGAGAACAATCTGGCAAGACGCTGTTTCATGACGCTAAGAATAGTCCCGTTATGGCACTGGCGGCCAGTGGTTTCATCGCGTCATATGACCCCGGCTCTGGGCCGAGGTTCCACCGCTTTACAGCTCCATCTTCTCCGCGCTGCGTTCGGCCAGGGCGGCAATGGTGCGCGACGGGTTCATCCCCAGGGCCAGCGGCAGAATCGCGCCGTCGACCACATAGAGTCCGGGATAGCCGAAGACCTCGCCCAGGTGGTTTACCACCCCATCCTCCGCGGTCTCGCCCATGGCGCATCCACCCAGCGGATGGGGCGTGATCAAATTCTTCAGTAGCGTCCAGGTTGGAGGAATAAAGGGGACCCCATCGATGGCGTGGCTCAGATCGCGATGCAGATCCGCCATCGCATCCATGGTCGCCTCGGACTTATCGATCTCCCAGTCCAGCTTCATCTCCTTGCGCCAGGGTGCATACCAGGGACGGCCGAGGTAGAAGCGGCCATCGGCGGCATCTACCGCCTGACCGAACCAGAGCATCACATGTTCCAGCGGGTCACGGGCACGAACCCGTCGTGCCAGGGCGTTGAACACCAGACCGAAACGGGAGCGGAAGGGCCACCAGCGGCGTTTGATATGTTGCTCGAGAAAGTTGCCGATCAGATCGGGAAAACCGCCATCCTCGATAAACAGCTTGGCCCCTTTGTACTTGCCATCCAGTACATCGATAGCGCTGCTGATCGTTGGCCCCTGACTGGCAGAGACCTCGCGTCTGTGCACCGAAGGGGTAACGAAGTCACCGTTGGGACTCCAGCCATGCCCCAGTTTTCTGCTTAATTTGGGCAGGGTTTTGTACTGGTCACGACAGCGCAGCAACAGTTCGGTGGATCCCATGGAACCGGCTGAGATCACCACCCTGGTTGCCGTGACATGACCTTTGTGCAGTTTGCCGTCGTCGATGCGTTGAAAATCGACCCGGTAACCATCGTCACCCAGCGGCGTGATCTTGCGCACGATGTGCAGGGGGCGCACCTCGGTACCGTGTTTTTCCGCCTGGGGAATGTAGTTCAGGTCGAGGGTGTTCTTCGCCTTAACCTGGCAGCCGGCGTCGCAGTTGGCGCAATGGACGCAGGTTCCCTGCCTCTGCCCCTGAGGATTGGTCCAGCTTTTGGACTTGTTATTGTTAAACGGATCGTCGAGGCCGTAGTGCCACTCCGGATCGAAGGTCACCGCCAGTTCCAGTTGCTGGAAGCGGTCGCCGAGACCGTTCTTCTCCGCCGCTTCCCGTACCAGGTGGTGACGTCGGGTAAGCTGGTTCTGCGGTACGGTCTGGACCCGCAGCATCTCGCCGACGCGCTGGTAATAGGGCTGCAGTTCATCGAATTTGATCGCCGAGGGCCAGCCCTGATCGAAACGCTCCTTCGGCGGGATGATGGAGACATTGGCGTAGATCAGGGAGCCACCACCAACCCCCGCGCCACGTGCCACCGCCATGTCATCGAGAAAGCTGATATCGACCCAGCCGTTGAAGTGTTGTGGGTAGTTTCCGTCCCAGACCCAGGCATCGCCGGGATCGCGCGGATAGTCCCTGGTACGCCAGCGGTGACCGCGCTCCAGCAGCAGCACCTTCTGTCCACGCTCGGCCAGGCGACAGGCCATCACCGCGCCACCGAAGCCGCTGCCGATCACTACCACATCAAAATGCTCGTCTGCCCTGTTCATTTCGCCAACGCCGCGTAGCTGTCCCACAACTCCCCCATGAAGAATCGACCAAAACGCGCCAGGGTCTCCAGCTTGTTGACCGTACCTCCGCCATGGAGCACTTCCAGCGTAGAGAGCAGGCGAATCAGGTCACCCACACCCAGGGTCAGAATCCCGGCCGCCACAATCTCCCCGCTCTTGTCATAACCGCTGTGGATATGGGTGTAAAGGGTGGTGGTGTCGCTCCACAGGTCGAAGCCCGGGTCATCCCGCACCTCTTTGCGTCCGGCCAGATAGTAGGGCTGCCCCTCATGTTCAAAGGCCATTTCGTAGACCATCAACTTGGTATCCGGCTGATCGGTGGGAGAGAAGAGATTGAAGATCCCGTTATGACCGGGCATACCTTTGGCAAAGGGGGGGTAGTCGATGGTTCCGTCGAGGAAACCGGTATGATTCGGGTCGTCGATAAATCGTTCCAGATTATCCACGGTGACCCTGGCGTTCATCACCAGAGTTCGGTTCTGGCCGCGCGCCAGCTCTTCCCCTTTGTGACAATCGCTCTCACCCAGTGAAACACTGCCGGCCATGGTCTCACTGAAGCGAATCCCTGCCTTGCTTTGCATCCCTGCCCCTCCCTGTCGTGTTTGCAATGAGACCCATTCTAGTCTTTATCTTCCCGACACAGCAAACCACTCAGACGTCCCTTGAGCACCTTTTTTTGATACTCTTCTAACAGAATGAACAAACCGAGTGCAGAGATGGCTTCCGGCCCCGAAAACAAATGCCCAAGTGATTCTGTCGACTGTTCTCTGCTGGATGAACTGGAGGCACTGCGGCGGGAAAATGAGGAGCTGAAACAGGCACTGCGCACCGACATGCTCACCGGCCTGTACAACTATCGGTATCTGCTCGATGCGTTGGAGGCAGAGATGGAACGCACTCGACGCAATCGCACACCTACCTCATTGATCATGCTCGACCTCGACTACTTCAAGCAGGTCAATGACACCTGGGGCCACGAGGTGGGTAACCTGGCACTGGTGCAGACCGCCGATGTGCTGCGCAATACCCTGCGCAAGATCGATATTCCCTGTCGCTTCGGCGGCGAAGAGTTCACCATCATTTTGCCAGCGACCCCGCTGCCGCAGGCGATACAGGTAGCAGAGCGGCTGCGCCGCAATATTGAAGAGCATCCTCTGGAACTTGACGGTAAAACGATCCCGATAAGCGCCAGTTTCGGTGTTGAGTACTATCGTACCGGGATGGAACTCAGTGCCGATGAACTGATTCATCTCACCGACGGCTATCTCTACCAGGCAAAACAGAACGGCAGGAATCAGGTTGCCCACCCCAAACTGCCGCCGAGCACCGAGGTCGGTGTCGACGAAAAGGCAGCACTGTTATCGCCAGCGCCACCACGAGACGATTAATCTTCACCAGCGCAATAGCCCTTACTTCGTTAGTGAAAGGAACAGTCTCGGCAATTGCTCCGGCAGGCGCTCTATCCGATCAATCACCGTGTACTGCTTACCGAAAATATCGGCCACGTACTCATCGGCACGTGCATCAAGGTTGATGCAGTAGGTGTAGATACCCTCCTGATCCAGCTCCTGCACCGCCTTGTGGCTGTCTTCCAGTAACAGTTTCGGATCGCTGACATCGATGTCGGACGGCTCGCCATCGGTCAGCACCAGTAACAGTTTCTTCTCCGCCTTACGTGTGCCGAGATAGTGGCCCGCATGGCGTAATGCGGCGCCCATGCGCGTGGAGTAGCCTGCCTCCATCGCCGCCAGGCGCCCCTTAACCGTGTCGTCCCAGCCTTCACCAAATCCCTTGATGTGCTGGTAGTAGACCTCGTGCCGGGTGTTGGATGAGAAACCGGCAATGGCGAACTCATCACCCAGACCGTCGATGGCCAACCCCAGCAACGACACCGCTTCCTGCGACAACTCCAGAATGGTTTGTGTACTGCCATCGGGAATATCGTTAAGTGATGCGGAGAGATCGAGCAGCAGCAGCACGGCGATATTGCGTCCGTCGTGACGGTGACTCATGTTGATACGCGGATCCGGTTGCGCCCCGGCACGGTGATCGATCAACGAACGGATCGCCACGTCGAGATCCAGTTCACTGCCCTCTTCCTGGTAACGCACCCGCACCATCTGCTGCGGCTTGAGCAGGTCGAGAATACGCTTCAACTGTTTCGCCAACTGTTCGTGTTTGGCTAACAGGCGATCAATCTTGTGGGCATCGCCCGCCGGATGAAGATGCTCGTAAAGGCTGACCCAGTCAGGACGGTAGGTCTTAGATCTGTAATCCCACTCGTGATAGAGCCGCGGCGGCAAGGTTTCATCGACTTCCTCTTCTGTCGGCGGTGCTTCCTTTTCGTAGTCAAAAAGTTCGCCTTCGTCGTCTTCATCAATGAATATCCACAGGTGGCGATTGTCATCACGGTAGTCCACCTCGGTATCGGTGAAGTGGAGATTGGCCGACTGGTCCGCCGGGCCGCGGCTGCGGATGATAAAGAGGACCGCCATATCCGCCATTTCCTTGAACGAGGATTCCCCCTGGGCCATTGCCTCATGGAAGCGGCGGCAGAATTCCACGACGTGCTCATTTTTGTAGCCATGGCTATCGGGATTCAGAATGGCGTAGGAGAGCATGGCCAAACGGTGGCGGATACAGGATTCTTTCTCCGGATCACAGGCATCTTCCCTGGGATGTGGATGCAGGTCGTTGAACAGGCGACGCAACCCGGGGTAACGCTGCATGGCGAGATACTCCACCCGGCAGTCTTCCAGCAATTCTATGGCAGCATTCTGAAAAGGGCTGTAATTGTCGGCGATCATTTGTGTCGACCAGCATTTGTGCGCCGCCATGTGCGCCAATGTCGCGCGATAACGATCAATACCTGCGACATCATCCTTGTCATCGAAAACATCCGGCAGGCGGATGCCGATATCGTCGTAATAGGGCTGCCGTTTGTGCAGCTCATCAAAGGCCTCGGAATAAGGTATGAGCCGCGGGTTATCTTTCCACAGTGCACGCAAATACAAATCCAGCTTCCGTTCATTATCCATGAACAGCGTGCCATGACGTTCGCGCTGCAATACGGCACGGCTGTCGGCGGACTGCAGACTGAAATACTCCTTCTGCCGCTCAGGATGATTGCCGTAATTGCGAATGCCGTACTCGATCCAGTTGCGTAGTCCGGCACAGGAGAGGTTCTTCAACAGCAGCGGTACCTGATTGAAAAACTCCGGCAGGCCGGGGCTGGGAATGGTCTGATGGAAACCATGGATCGATCCGGTGGTGCGCTGCATGAAGTCGAGCACCAGTTCGATATATCCGCTCAGTAACTCTTCACTACCGAGTCGACGCGATACTTCACCAATGGATTGCAGGAACGGCGGGATCGCTTTGCCGTTTGGCGTGCGCGAAATATTCCATACCGTTTGTGAAACCAGACTCAGCGTCGACTCGCCAAGACGCTTGGCAACATCGGGCATCTCTTCCAGATAGACCAGCACCGGCTCAAAACCACGACCAATCTTGCAGACCAGACCGGCACCGTCGAGATAATCCTTCAACCCCTGCGGCGACAGCACCTTCATCGCCTCCTCCAGACAGTGGGGGAAGAATTCGTCGAGATCCCTGAAGCCGCAGGAGAGCTGCTCGCGGAAGTATTGAACCTGTTCGTCGTTTAAAGGCATTGAAAACCCCATCTCACCGCAAAGACGCAAAGGCCGCAGAGAAAAGCCAGCTTGTGCTTGCAGTATTCAAACCTGAGCGTTTTATCAAGGGAAGCCAGTCCTGTAACACAAAGCATTTATACCTCTGCGCTCTTTGCGCCTTTGCGGTGAATTCTTTTAAGCAAAGACAGCATCAATGGCGTGATCGAGGGTATCGCGGATATCCCGGTCGTCGGTGATCGGTCGCACCAGCGCCATGCGGCAGGCGGCACGCGGTTCGATGCCCTGTTTGATCAGGCT